>NZ_VUOT01000026.1:0-118704 GCF_009829295.1 Nocardia sp. CY15 | reverse complement strand
GGGATGGGTCGCAGGAGTTGCGGGCGGTGTTGCGGTACAACAACTCGATGGCGTACGCGGCGAATGTGTTGAGTTGGTCGGCGGCGTATCGGACGGGGGGTTCGCCGCAGCAGGTGCGGATTTCGCCGGATGTGGTGGCGCCGGGGACGTTGCCTTCGGTGGGGCCGGGGTCGGAGATGGCGGCGGTGACGACGACGGCGCCGCGGGTGGGTGAGTCGCCGCGGGCGGTGGTTCCGGTTCCGCGGCCGCCGGTGCCGATGCAGGTGATGATCACGATTCCGGGTTTGCCGCCGATTCCGTGTGGGATCTTCTGCCCGCCCGCGCCGCCGGTGAATCCGTGCGCGGCGCAACCGATACCCGCACCCATGCCGCAACCGGGGCAACCCGGCGTGGCGCGCACACCGCTCGCACCCGGGCAACCCTACGGCGCTGCCCCCGGGCAGCTACCCGACGCGAACAACCCGGAAGCGGACGCCGACCCGGGCAACGCCGCCGGACTACCCGGATCCGGTGATGCCGAGGCGGCCCATTGCACGGAACTCGGAGCGGACGCCCCCACCAGCCCCAGCCGTGAGGCACCGGAACAGGACATCGCACCTCACATCCCGGAACCTGCCATCACCACACCGCCCGCGCCGGAACCCGAACCGGTACCCGACGCTCCATCCACACCCACGCCTCCACCCGGGATCACCTTGCCCTTCGGCATCGTCATCCCCCTTCCCGCCCCACCGCCGCCCCCACCGGCGGGCTGATCACACACGGCCCGACTCCGAGACCCGTCGAACCAGAGTCCGACTCCTCGCACGCGGTTCCGAGGTCCGGGAACGGTGGGCGAAGAGCAGGGAAGGGACCGCGATGACGTCGAAGGCGACCACATCGCGCTCGAGTTGCCGACTGTTCATCGCGTCGACGGCGCCTGATCCCGCACCTGCGCGAGCAGGCTGACGAGGGAAGGTCAAGGCCGACCAGCCGAACACGGTGTGGTGGTCTACCCATGGTCGAACGCGGGTGGCGCCCCTTGCGGGACGCCGCCGTCGCTTTTCGAACTCCCGCGAGGCCGCGCGATCCGATCTCGGCGCCACCGCGCCCACGTAGCGCTCGCAACTGCCTTCAAGCTGTATCCGGACCGCGCGAACAGACGTATCCTGGTCCCTAGCTATCGCGTGGCATCTAACAGCGGCGCCCGAGGAGGCCACCCACCTCCGTCGCGGTCTTCGAAGGCGTCTTTCGCCAGGCGGGCGTTCTGCGAGCGTGTGGCCCGGACACGAATCCTGGGCCGATCGTCGGCGACCGCGGTGACGAACTCCTTCCGAGACCGGTCGAGCAGAGGTGATCCCATGAGGGCCACAGTCGGAATATCAGCGGAACAGGCCGTGGTGCGCGGCGTGATGCTGTCGTCGACGGCGCGGCAGGACTCCCGGCCGACCGTGCTGCGGGAGGTCGAGCGACCGATCGAGCACTCGACCGCCGCGTCGGTCGCCGCCACGCTCGACGCGCTGACGGCCTGCGCCGAACCCGGCGCAGAAATCGACGATGTCGCCGTCGCGTACCGGACGGTCGCCGAGCGACGGGCAATCGTTTCGCAACTGTCATCGGCCGCGTGGCGGTCGTCGTCGCTCGTGTCCACCAAGACAGCGCTCCTGGCGCTGATCGAGGACGTACCTGGCCTGGCGCGCTACGCCACCCTGCTGGTGCTGGAGGTCGTGGGCTACCACACGTCCTACCTCGTCGTCGGGCCGAACCGGGACGAACCACTCGCAGTCGACTCGTGGGCCTCAGGTGTCGTCGACGCCGATACGGCGGGTCTGGCGATCGAGCGGATCCAGGCGAACTTGGACGCGGCCGGGTTGCTGCCCGATGCCGTCGTCTTGTGCGGCTCGTCGGTGGGAGATCCGGACGTCGTCTCCGCGTTGCGACTCGGCTTCACCGCACCGGTCATCGTGGCACCCGACTATGCCAACGCTGCCGCATACGGTGCGGCCCTGGTCGCCGCCGCTCCGTTCCGTATTGCATCGGACGCGCCCAGAGTGCCCGAGCGCCGACATTCCGGCCGCGCACTCATGGCCGGGGCGGCCGCTGCCGCGCTGCTGGGCGGAGCCGCGATCGCGGTCGTGCAGGCCCGCGAAGACCGCCCGGCGAACGCGCAGATCGGAGGCCCGGTGCAGGCGCCCGTCTCCGCAGCCCACCCCGCCGAGCCGAACCCACCGGTCCTGCCTCCAGCCCCGCCGGTCGAACAGGCTCTTGTCGCCCCGGCACCCGACGTGGTTTCCACCCCGTGGCCGTACCCCGGACCGCCGGTGCCACCGGCTCCCGGGCCGCCACCTGCGAATGTCCAAGGTGAGATGCCGGTCGAACCGATCATTCCGCCCGCTCCGCCACCGCCCCTGCTGAACCAGCCGACGCCGTACAGACACAGGCCGACCACGACGACGATTTCCCCGGAGCCGCCCGCCCCACCGCCTGCCACGGCCGCAGCGCCCGACGAACCCTTCCTCTTCCCGGGCGAGTCCCCGCCTCCACCCTGGAACGCCGACCCCGCGGTCGTACAGGCATGGTGGGACAACCACTGGAAGCTGAACGAGAGCTGGCTGCACGGCCGCTGACACCGGCTCGTCTTCTACAACTGCGCGCCACCCTGCGCTGGGTGCAACACGGATTTCGCGAGCCCTCGAACAGCGACTGCGCCCCATTGCGGTACCGCCCCGACTAGCTGAGTTCTCCTACCCCTGCTCGCTTCCTTTCGCTCACCGCGCGATGGCTCGGCCCGGGTGGGCGACGCGACGGCCGGTATTCTGCTCGGTCAGGGAGGAGGGCGCGTCGTGTCTGTGCATCCTGGCGATGTTTTCGCCGGTTACCGCATCATTCGCCGGATCGGGGCGGGTGGAATGGGGGCGGTGTATCTCGCCGAGCATCCGCGGCTGCCGCGACGTGACGCGTTGAAGATCCTCGATCCGGATCTGGGGATGGATGCGGAGTTCCGAGCCCGGTTCGAGCGGGAGGCCGAGTTGGCGGCCCGGCTCGAGCATCCGAATGTCGTCTCCATCTACGATCGGGGCGCCGAAGGCGACGTGCTGTGGATCGCCATGCGCTACGTCGACGGTGTGGACGCCGCCGAGTTGGTGCGCCGCGGCCCAGCGGTGCTGCCCGCCGGGCGTGCGGTGCGGATCGTCGCGGCGGCGGCGCGCGGGCTGGACGCCGCGCATCGCAGCGGCCTGCTGCACCGTGATGTGAAACCCGCGAACATCCTGGTGTCGACGGCCGACGACGGGTCGGACGCGGTACGCATCACCGATTTCGGTATCGCCCGCTCACTGGAGGCGAACGCGTCCTCGACCACCACGGGATCGGTGCTGGCCAGCTTCGCCTACGCCGCGCCCGAACAGCTGACCGGCGCTCCGCTCGACCATCGCGCCGACATCTACTCCCTCGGCTGCACCCTGTACGAAATGCTCACCGGCGCCGTGCCGTTCGGCCGCCGTACTCCGGCAGCCAGTCTGCAGGCCCATCTCTACGAGCCGCCGCCGCGCCCGTCGCTGGCGAACCCGGCGTTGCCCCCAGCCATCGATGAGGTGGTCACCCGGGCGATGGCGAAGAACCCGGCGGCCAGATACGGCAACTGCGCGGAGCTGGCAGCCGCCGCGATCCGGGCGCTCGAGCCGCCGCCGATTCCGCCCGCCCCGGCTTTCCCGCCGCCGCCTCCACGCGCGCGTACCGGACGGCTCGCTCTCATCGGCGGTGCGGTCGCCGTGGTGGTCATCGCGATCCTGGCGGTGGTCCTCCTGCGAACGGCCGAACGATCCGGCGGGAACGCCGTCGCCGCCCGCTCCACGACCGCTTCGCAGGCCACGACCACCACTGCGGTCACCACCCCCGCGGTCACCACCCCCGCGGCCAGGTCCGCCTGGGGACCCGCCGCCTACATCGTGGAAGCGTTTCCCGGCCTGCTGCCCTCCGATCCCGAAGGCGTGGGTTATCAGGGGATGCGCTGCGCCCTGAACGACGATCGTGGCGCCTGGTTGCACTGCCCGGCGGCCACCGGCGACGGGATCAACGTCAACATCCGCTGCGACCCGTCCCGCCGCCCGGTGACCTATACCTCCGACACCCTCGGCCGCGCCGACCTGCGTGAACAGCCGTGGACGCGGCCGTCGGGCACGGGCACGGTCCGCTGGGCGACCGACGACCTCGCCGGCTTCGGCTTGCTGGACGTGGCGTTCATCGACCACCGGCACTTCTGCACGGTCAGCGCTTCCGGCGGCAACGGCGGCCAGGACGTGTACGACAGATGGTGGACCGGTGCGCCGATCTGAGCAGAGGACGGGAAGGGCATGACCTTGCGCTCCGGGTCCGTATTCGCCGGTTATCGCATCGAGCGCACGCTGGGCTCGGGTGGCATGGGAACGGTGTACCTGGCGCGTCATCCCCGGCTGCCGCGTTCGGTCGCGCTGAAGGTCCTCGACCCGGCGGCGGGCGCCGACGCCGAGTTCCGGGCCAGGTTCCAGCGTGAAGCCGAACTGGCCGCTCGGCTGGATCATCCGAACATCGTGGAGATCTACGACCGGGGCAGCGAGGAGGGCAGGCTGTGGATCTCGATGCGGTACGTGGCGGGTGCGGACGTGGCGCAGCTGATCCAGCGACGGTCACACGAGCTGCCGCCCAGCAGGGTGATCGAAATCCTCGCCCAGGCAGCCGATGGGCTGGACGCCGCTCATCGGCGCGGCCTGCTGCACCGGGACGTCAAACCGGCCAACCTGCTGGTCGCGGCCGGAGACGAAGGGCGCGACCACGTCTTCGTCACCGATTTCGGCATCGCGCGCAGCCGCGACGACACCAGCAGGCTGACCGCCGCCGGAGCGCTGATCGCGACGCTCGGTTATGTCGCACCCGAACAGATCAGGGGTGAGCCGCTCGACCATCGCTGCGACGTGTACGCCCTCGGCGCGACCCTGTACCAGATGCTCACCGGCGCCATGCCGTTCGCGCGCACGACCCCTGCGGCGGTGCTGCGAGCGCATCTGGCCGAACCGCCACCGCGCCCTTCGGCGGCCGATCCGGCCCTGCCCGCGGCGCTGGACGTCGTCGTCGCCACCGCTATGTCGAAGCGTCCCGCAGACCGCTACGACAGTTGCCGCGCACTGGCCGTCGCTGCCGCGCAGGCATTCGCCCCTCCTCCCGCGCCCCGCCTCGCGCAACCTGTCGCGCGCCCGCGGCCGACGCCGCCCGTGCGTTCGTCGCCTCGGGTCCTGGCGACCACGGCCGCCGTATCGGTTCTGTTCCTGGCGCTCGCCGGTGTGCTGCTGCTGCGCTCGAACACGGTTCCCGGCGTGGGGATCGCGGATAGCGCGACACCATCCGCCTCGTCCACCGCGACCGCGGCGCCGTCGAGCACCGCCACCACGGCGGCGTCCTCCGCATGGGGACGCAACGCCGAACTCGTCGCGTCGCTCCCCGGTCTGCTTCCCGCCACACCGGACGGGTTCGGCTATCAGGGCGCGCGCTGCACCGACATCGACGTGGTCAACAACGGTGGCGCCCCCGCGGTCGAATGCCGCCAGGACAATGGGATCCACTGGTACGTGTGGTCTTTCCGGCACGGTGACCCCCGGCGCGACTCGACGTTCGACACCAACATCGACAACGACACCACTCGTCAGGAAATCTGGCGCAGGCCGTCCGGCTCGGGGCGGGTGCGCTGGAGCCACTACCCGGGCGGGAACACCGGCCTGCTCACGGTCGGATTCGACGACCCGGCGCGGGCATGGATCGTCATCGATGTGTCCTGGGATCACCACACCGGTCAGGAGCTGTTCGATCAGTGGTGGCAGTCGGCGCCGCTGTGAGCCGCCGCGTACCGGCGGCGCCCGCCGATGGTCGATAAGCTGGCCGGGTGAGCGCACTAACGGCCGGCTCGGTGGCCATCGTCGACGACTTGGACGCCGTCACCACCCGAGGTCCCGAGGACGATCCCGCGGCGGCCGGACTCAGCCGCGCCGACGTGGAGGCCCTGTGGGAGTCGGTGCAGGCGTGGTACCGCCTCGGCTCCACCCCGGCCATTCAGGTGTGTCTGCGCCGCAACGGCAAGATCGCGCTGAACCGGACCATCGGCCATGGCTGGGGCAACGCGCCGGATGACGGTCCGGACGCGGTCAAGATCTTGGCCACTCCGGATACGCCGTTCTGTGGATTCTCGACCGCGAAGGGCGTGGCCGGTGCGCTGATGTTCATGCTGGTCGAACAGGGCGCCTTCGCCCTGGACGAGCCGGTGTCCGGCTACATCCCGGAGTTCGCCGCGAATGGCAAGGCCGCCATCACGATCGGTGACGTGCTCTCGCACTCCGCCGGGGTCCCGTTCGTCACGCCGCCGTATCAGGGCGTCGATCTGGTTGTCGACGAGCAACTGGCGGTGCGCGGGCTGGCCGACCTCGTCCCGAGCTGGAAGCCGGGACGGTTCCGGGTGTATCACGCGCTGACGCTCGGATTGATCCTGCGTCTGCTGGTGCAACGCGCGACCGGCAAACGGCTGCGCGACCATTTGTCCGAGCAGGTGCTCGAGCCGTTCGGGTTCCGCTGGACCAACTTCGGCGTGCGGCCCGAGGACCTCGACAAGGTCGTGCCCAGCGTGAAGACCGGTCCGGCTCCGTCGCGCACAGCGAGCTATCTGGCGCGCAAGGCGATCGGCGGACGAATGGACCGCGCCTCGCGCGCGGCGACCGACGCTTTTCTCACCGCCGAGCTGCCCTCCGGCAATCTGATCACCACCGCGTCCGAATTGTCACGGTTCTACGAGATTCTCACGCGCGGCGCACCGGACGGCCGACGGATCATCCGGCCGGAGACACTGGAGGAAGCGGTGCGACCGGCTCGCTGGATACCCGGCGTGGCCGGCCGCGTCAGCCGAGCCGGCTTCGAACTCGGCGGCCGCAGGTCGAAATTCGGCCGCGACACCGGAGCGCATTTCGGGCGCAGTGGACTGACCACCCAGTACGGCTGGGCAGACCCGGCTCGTGGGCTGTCCGGGGCGATTCTCACCAGCGGCAAAGCCACGACCGATACCGAGCGGCCGTGGCAGCTGGTCGCGCAGATCTCCGCCACAGTGCGCGCCGATCGGTAGCCAGGGCTGTGCGCGCGGCCGCATCGATCGCCTCCACCAGTGAGAACATCTTAGCCATCCGAACGATCTAGTCTGTTAACTCGCTTGTTGCCCAACCGTGGGGTTGTGCTAGCGCTAGCGGAACAGACTGACCCGTCGGCTCTTTGGCGGTGAAAGCGTTGGTGTTGATGAGGATTGACCATGACGTGGCGGTGAGCGCATACCGGCACGAGACGTTCCCCGACGAACGCGGACGGTTCGGCGTGTTCGGCGGCAGATTCGTACCCGAGGGCCTGATGGCCGCGCTGCTGGCCCTGGAGGACGCCTACCGGCTGGCCCGTGCGGACGCCGGGTTCATGGCCGAGTACCGGGAGCTGTTGCGCGACCGCGTCGGCCGTCCCACGCTGCTGCATCAGGTGCGGCGGTTCGGGGAGTTGCTGGGTGTGCCGGGCGCCCGGGTGTATCTCAAGCGCGAGGACATGACCCACACCGGCGCCCACAAGATCAACAACGCGCTCGGGCAGGCGTTGCTGGCCAGGCGCATGGGCAAGAAGCGGATCGTCGCCGAGACCGGCGCGGGCCAGCACGGCGTCGCGGTGGCGACGGTCTCGGCGATGCTCGGATTGACCTGTGTGGTGTACATGGGAACCGAGGACATGCGGCGGCAGGCGTCGAACGTGATGCGCATGAAGCTGCTCGGCGCCGAAGTCCGTCCGGTCGACACCGGTTCGCGGCGACTCAAGGAGGCGATCAGCGAGTCGGTCCGCGACTGGGTGGCCGACGTGGACACCACCCACTACCTGTTCGGCACCGCCGCGGGACCCGCGCCGTACCCGCGGATCGTGCGGGACTTCCAGACGGTGATCGGTGCGGAGACCAGACACCAGATCGCCCGCCTCGAGGGCAGACTGCCCGATTACGTTTTGGCGTGTGTGGGCGGCGGCAGCAACGCCATCGGGGTCTTCCACCCCTTCGCCGACGACCCGCAGGTGCGGCTGATCGGCGTCGAAGCGGCCGGTCTCGGGGTCGACACCGGCGAGCACGCGGCGACCCTCTGCATGGGCAGTCCCGGTGAGATCGACGGCTCCTACAGCTACATGCTGCAGGACGAGGACGGCCAGATCGCGCGCACCCACAGCATCGCGGCGGGACTGGACTACCCGGGTGTCGGCCCCGAACTCAGTCACCTCAAAGACAGCGGCCGGGTGTCCTATCGCGCCGCCACCGACGCCGTGGCCCTGCGCGGCATGCAGGCGCTCAGTCACACCGAGGGCATCCTCGCCGCACTCGAATCCGCCCACGCCGTGGGTTACCTGATGGATATGGCCGAGCGCGGCGAGGTTCCCGCCGACTCGGTGATCGTGCTGTGCCTGTCCGGCCGCGGCGACAAGGATCTCGCTGTCGCCGCCGAGCGGCTCGGTGTGGCGTAGGCGCTGCTATGGTCGGAAGCGCCCAGGGCGCCGGAGAGGGACCGCGCGCTACACCCGCGCACGAGGACGAGCCCTCTTGAAGTATGTACCCCGCCTGATCTTGTTCCTGGCCATTCCCGCCGTGCTGTTCCTGCTGCCCTGGTGGACGCTGGTGGCGGCGCCCACCCAGGAATCCGGCGCACTGTTCTGGCTCGGGTCGGCGGTGTTCGGGCTCGGGTTCGCCGCCCTGCCCGCGTCGATGTTCCTCGGTCACGGGCCCGCGCAGTCGGACGCCGCCTCGATCGTCGGCGACACCTTGCTCGGTGTGATGTGGGTGGTCTTCAGCTGGTCGGTGCTCGGGAACCTCGCCGGCGCGGGGCTGGCCGCCGCGGGCGTCGGCGATCCGGCTCGCTCCCGCATCGTCGCGACGGGCGTGCTCGCGGCCGCGACGGTGCTGGTGGTGTGGGGTGTGTTCGAGGCGCGCCGGGTGCCGCGGGTGCGCACCGTGGAGGTATCCATTTCCGGTCTGGGACCGGCGCTGGACGGGCTGCGCGTGGTCGTCGTGACCGACACCCATTTCGCCGCGCTCGACCGGCTGCGCTGGTCGGAACGCGTGGTCGAGGTGGTCAACGCGCAGCGCCCCGACATCGCCTGCCATGCGGGAGATCTCGCGGACGGATCGGTGGCGAAACGGCACGCGCAGGTCGACCCCCTCGGCAAGGTCGAGGCCGAACTCGGCCGGTTCTACATCACCGGCAACCACGAGTATTTCGGTGACGCCCAGGGCTGGATCGATCACATGACCGCGCTCGGCTGGCAGCCGCTGCGCAATCAGCACGAGACGGTGCGTCGCGGTGACGATCGACTGGTGATCGCGGGCATCGATGACCCCACCGGCATCGCCTTGACCGGTCACGGCCCCGACCTGCCCGCCGCGCTCGCTGCGGCGGACCCGGACGCGCCGGTCGTCCTGCTCGCCCACCAACCCAAGCAGATCGCCGAGGCCGCGGCGGCGGGGGTGGCGCTGCAGATCTCCGGCCACACCCACGGCGGCCAGATCTGGCCCTTCCACTACCTCGTTCGCCTCGACCAGCCCGTCGTCGCCGGGCTGAGCCGCCACGGCGGCCACACCCAGCTCTACACCAGCCGGGGCACCGGGTTCTGGGGACCTCAGCTGCGGGTGTTCGCCCCGAGTGAGATCACCCTGCTCATCCTGCGGTCGGAGGCGGCGAGGGGCTGAGTTCGGCGCGGACGGTGCGCAGCGGGTACGCCTCGTCAGCGGTGGCCGCGGTCGGCGCCCGCCCGGCCGGTGGCCTCCGGCGCGGGCGAGGTAGCCGCGTCGCCGGAACTCCACGCCTCCCAGACGCCCGGAACCCCGTCTTGGACGACATAACTGGCGCGCGTGTGGATGGGCGCGCCGGGACGGCGGACATAGGGAACGACGCGAAAGTCGTTGCGCCAGGTGTGGTGATCGAGTTCCACCCGGACGTACCCACGCTGAGCGTTGAAGAACTTGATGTCCGGGTTCGCCCCGAGCAGCAGGCGGCCTTTGTCGCTCAGGTCGGCTCCGTCACCGTTGCTGGTGATCGAGGTGCCGGTGAATTCCGCCGCCACGACCGGTGACTCGGGGTCGGTGTAGTCGCGCCGCAGATCGGCGGCCTGGTTCTCGTGCCGGTCGCCGGTGATCACCACCAGGTTGCCCGCGCCGCGCGCCGCGGCGGCGCCGAGCACGGCATTGCGGTCGGCGACATAACCGTCCCAGGCGTCGGTGGAGACGCTGACCTCCGGACCCGGGTCGGAGTCGTTCTGGCTCATGCCCACCTGGTTGCCGAGCACCTGCCAGCGAGCGGGAGAGTGGGTCAAGCCGTCGATCAGCCAATCCCGCTGTGCCGCGCCCAGAATCGTGCGGTCGGGGGAGAGCCGCTCGGTGCAGCCGCCGACCACGGCGCCGCCACATGCCTGCGATGTGCGGTATTGGCGGGTGTCGAGCATCGTGATCTCGGCGAGGTCGCCGAACCGGAAGCGGCGATGCAGCCGGATGCCCGCGGCGGACGGCAGCTGCGCCAGGCGCAGCGGCTGGTGCTCGTACATGGCCTGGAACGCCGCGGCGCGGCGGCGGCGGAACAGGGCGGGAACACGCCAGATGTCGAGGCCCAGACCGGGCGCGCCCGCGGCCCAGTTGTTGTCGACTTCGTGATCGTCCATGGTGACCAGCCACGGGAACGCGGCGTGTGCCGCGCGCAGCGGCTGCTCCGATTTGTACAGCGCGTACCGCAGCCGGTAGTCGGTCAGGTCGACGGCTTCGTCGCGGAAGTTCGCGCCCATCGCGACGCCCACTCGCCCGCGCGTCCACGCGCGCTCGTAGATGTAGTCGCCCAGATGGACGACCAGATCCAGGTCTTCTCGGCTCATGTGCTCGTAGGCGGTGTAGTAGCCGGAGCTCCACGACTGGCAGGAGGCGAAGGCGAACCGTAACCGGGTCAGGGCCTGCCCGGGCGCCGGGGCCGTGCGGGTCCGTCCGACCGGGGAGATGGCCGAGCCCGCCCGGAAACGGTAGAAATACCAGCGATCCGGCGCCAATCCGTGCACCTCGGGATGCACGCTGTGGCCGAGTGCGCGAGTGGCCACCGCCGACCCGCGCGCCACCACTTGGCGGAAGTGCTCGTCGTGCGCTACTTCGTAGTCGACCGTGACCGGATCCAGCGGCATGCCGCCGAGCCCGTCCGGCGCCAGAGGGTCCGGGGCCAGTCGTGTCCACAGCACCACCCCGTCGGGAGCGGGATCGCCGGAGGCGACGCCCAGCGCGAACGGATCGCCGAGCCGGCGCGGGGCGGGGAATCGGGCGCTGCCCGCCGCCGCCGTTCCCACCAGCACCGCGGCCGACCCCGCGGTTCCGACTCGTAACAATTCCCGACGTGAGAGGGCCATACATCAGCGTAAGGCCGCGCCCGGCGGCGGGAAGGCCCACCGAAGCCGTGACGGCGTCAGAGCAACCCGCCGCGGCGCGCGTGGTCGAGGGCGTCGACCCGGGAATTCGTCCCCAACTTGCCATAGATACCGCGCAGGTGGGTTTTCACGGTGTTGACCGAGACACCGAGGTCGTCGGCGATCTGCTGGGCGGTTCGGCCGGACGGCAACTGCTTGAGCACGGTCATCTCGGTGTGGGTCAGAGCGGGGTAGGCGGGTCGGCGGCGCGCGGCGGGATGCCGCCGGATCGATTCGGCGAAACGCTCGGACCGGCCCAAACGGCCCGCATAGCTGTCCAGCAATCCCATCGCGGCGGGCACGTCGAGGAACGGGCGCAACAGCCGGTGCGGTGTGGCGGAACCCAGTGCGTTCTCCAGCGCGGTGAGCGCTTTGGCCGGTGCCCGGAACTCGTGTTGCGCCGCGGAGTACAGCAGCCATCCGGTGATCGCGCTGACCGGACGCAGGTCGCCCGCGCGGTCGAGCAGTGGTTCGAGGATGGCGCAGGTCGCCTTGAGACGATCGGCCGCGGCGTGCAGGGCCGCGTCGGCCAATCGCACTTCGGGAACTTCGCCGACGATGCCGCGGGCCCGCTCGACCAGCAGTCGCGCCGTCCTGGCATCGTGCACGCGCAGCAGCGCCCACACCACCGGCAAGATGAGGCTGCCCGTCGCGGCGGGCAAAGCCTTGTTCTCCAGCAGGATGAGCAGGCTCCGGCGCAATGCGTCGACCGCGGCGGACTGCTCCTCGGCCCGCTCGAGCTCGAGCAGGCGGCCCACGACATGGCCACGCCACCCCGCGACCGGACCGCAGGACCCGTCGTGCTCGACACGCTCGGTGAGAACAGCGCGGACCGCAGCCACATCGGGTGTCTCGCCTTGCAGGTACGCGCCGTAGGCGGCCACAGCGGTCGCCTGGACGGCGTCGGTCGCTTCCAGCAGCCCGTGTCGGGCCGCCGTCGCCAGCGCGCGCGCCGCGCGGTCGCGCATCGCGGTGGCGGCGTCGACGGTGTCGGCGGCCAACGCCAGCCGAGTCAGCGCGCGCAGCACCAAACGGGGACGGGCGGCGTGCTCAGCCAGCGCGAGGCCTGAGCGCAGCAGCTGTTCACCGCGTGCGACGGCGCCGCGGCCGACGAAGGCGGTGGCGACCTGGATCGCGGTGTACGCGTCGAGATCGGGGTCGCCGGTCGGGGGGACATCGTCGGGCACCCTCGGCAGAACAGCCCCGGTGGTGGCGGCGACGTCGATCGTCGCGGCCAGGGTGAGCGCGTCCAGGCGTTCGGCGGAGGCGAAGGAGACCTTGGCGGCGCGCCGGGCCGTCGCGGTGTCCAGGCACGCGACCGCCGCGGCGGTGCGGCCGGCGACGAGCGCGTCGACGACGCGTACCAGCCACAGGAAGGGGTCGTCGAGCAAGTCGGGCGCCGAGTGGGCCAACTGATCGAACAGCGTCTCGCCGCTTCCGTCGAGAACGATGCGCAGCGCGTACGCGGACAAGAATTCGCAGAGGTGTTCCCGGTCCGCGCCGGCGAGCTGATGCGGCAGCGCGGTCGCGGGCAGGCCCGCGGAACGCAACCAGCGGGCCGACTGGAGGTGTAGCTCCGCGCACAGTCGCGGCCCGAGGCGGCGGGTCTCGGCGAGGAAGTGAGCGCGTATCAGCGGAGGACAACAGAACCATACGTCGCCGTCGCGCGTGACGGAGCCGATCGGGAAGTTGATCCGTTCGAGTTCGTAGAGATAGTGGCCCGCACCGCCGCCGACGAGTTCGTCGGCGAGTTGCTCGGTGAACTCGACCGGAATGCTGGTGTAGGTGAGGAATTGGCGCAGCGCGGGCGGCAGCGCCTCGACGAGCTCGCCGGCCAGGAAATCGGTGACCGCGCGCGCCGGGCGCCCGAGACCGGTGAGCGCCGCCGCCCGGTCGTCGGACTTGGCGGCCAGATGGGTCGCGGCGATCCGCACGAGTGCGGCCCAGCCCTGGGTCAGGGTGTGGAGCGTCTGGAGTTCGGCGCCGGTGAGTTCACAGCCGTGGTCACGGCAGAGCGTATCGATCTGGTCCGCGGTGAAGGCGAGGTCGCTGGCGCCCCACCGGGTCAGCCGCGAGTGGAGTTCTAGGACGTGCCAGCGGATCGGCGGAGCGAATCGGGCGCACAGCACCGTCGTGACGGTCGGTGGGGCATGGTGCAGGAAGTATTCGACACCGGCCAGCGCGAGCGGATCGGTGAGCAGATGAGCGTCGTCGAGCACGAGGACGGTCGGTGTGGTGCGCGCGGCCAGTGTTTCGACCAGCTCCGCGGCAGGCGCGGTCGGCGGGCCCGGGCACCCGGTGGCCGCGATGCCGAAACGGGCGTGCAGTTCGGCCCACAGCGCCGTCGCGTCGTCGAGCTGTGCGGTGACGGTCAGCCACGCGACATCGGATGCGCGCGCGGCGTGCCGGGCGGCCCAGTCGGCCACCAGTACGGACTTTCCGGTTCCGGCCGGTGCGCAGATCAGCAGCACATGGCCCTCGCGGGTGTTCGACAGTCCGTCGGCGGCGGCGTACAGGTCCGGCCGGGGCAGCGGAGTGAACGGCGACGACGGTATGTCGGCTGCGGATCGCGCCGCGGCGGGGATGCGGGGTAGAGCGGGGACGTGCGAGGTGGTCACCGTGCCTCCCGGGCCGTGTGCTGACAGATCACTACCGCGCCTAGGTAGCGGAACTTACCCGGCGGAAAGTCCGCTCGATCCCATCGTGAGTGGTCGTTATGGAATTTTCACCCCCGGGACGGGGCGCGACCTCGGAGTCACCCGGAACGGGTGAAGTGCCGGACACCTCGGCTGGTGGAGATTCGGAGGACGTCACTACTTCCCGAGAAAGGGGGCGACCGATGACGCACATGACCGAACCGGAGCCACACCCCGTGCGACGTGGCATCGCGGCGGGCACGTCGATAGCGGCCGCGATCCTGCTGCTGACCGTCGGGGTGCTGTCGATCTTCGAGGGCATCTCCGCCGTCGCCGAGGACGAGCTCTACATCGTGGGCACCGAGTACGTCTACAAGTTCGACACCACGACGTGGGGTTGGATTCACATCGTGATCGGCATTCTGCTGGTCGTCGCCGCCCTGGGCTTGATGACCGGCGCCACGTGGGCGCGGGTGGCGGCGATCTGCCTGGCGGCCTTGTCGATCATCGCCAACTTCATGTGGCTGCCGTATTACCCGGCGTGGTCGATCCTGGTGATCGCGTTGAACATCGTCGTGATCTGGGCGGTCGCCACATGGCGGCCGGAAGTGGTCTGACCGGGCGAACGTCGGCCGCTCCGAGCCTGGAATGCCTCCACCGCGCATGATCTCGGGTGCGTTCACGAGCGCCTGCGCAGGCCGTGGCGAGGAGCGGCGTTCCGGCGAGCAAACTGTGGGAATCGCTCGGCGCGATCGACCGGTGAAGTGGGGGCTTCCGCTGTCACCGTAGGCGAAGTTGTGGTATCCACCTTCGAGATCGCACTACGGACTCGAAGGGAAGCCAATGCCCAGCAAGCCCCCGCTCGTTCTTCTGCACGGTGTCACCATGTCCGAACGGGTGTGGGAGGACGTCACCCCGTTGCTCGCCGCGCGCCACGAGGTGATCACACCGACCGCCCTCGGCCATCGAGGCGGCCCGCAGGCCCTGCGGCGGCCGGCGCGGGTCGAGCACTTGGTGGACGACATCGAGCGGCGCATGGACGCGCTGGGGCTGCGCCGGGCGCACATCGCGGGCAATTCGCTGGGTGGCTGGATGGCCATCGAGTTGGCCCGCCGTGGTCGCGCCGAGACCGTCTGCGCGCTCTCGCCCGCGGGTTTCTGGGAAGCCGGGGCCAGAAGTCAGTCGGCCGCGACCCGCCGCATCGCCCGCGAGGCGGCCACCGGGCGGCTGCTGGGTGTCCTCGCCCCGTTGGGTCTGCGCAGTGCGGCGGTCCGGCGAGTGGCGTTGCGCAACATCGCCGTGCACGGCGATCGCGCGAGCGCGGCGCAAGCGATGACCTTCTTACGTGATCTGGTGGGGTGCACGGTCACCGCCGATCTGCTCGGCACCGACGAACAGCTCTCCCCCCTGGACCCGTTGCCGTGCCCGATCACGGTTGCCTGGTCGGAACACGATCGTGTTCTTCCCGAGCAGATCCACGGAGCGATCGCTCGGGCGCGGCTGCCGGAGGCCGCGTTCTCCGTACTGCCCGACACCGGGCACGTGCCGATGATCGATGACCCGGGGCTGGTCGCCCGGACGATCCTGGCCACCACGAGCATCACCACCAGCGCCGAAGCCTCTTAGCGAGCCGTCTGCCGGTCAGCCCTCGAGCAGGTGTGGCAATCCCGCCCGGTACCGATCCGCGTCGATGCGTTTCCACGGCTCGAAGATCGGCAGTGCCACCAACGGGAAGACCGGAACCCGGGGCGCGGGGTCGTCGGCGGCATCGAGGATCGCGTTGGTCGCGGCGCGTCCGGATTCGTTGGCGCCCTCCATCGTGGCGAGGTCGATATTGCTGCGCACGTGGTCGCCGCCGAAGAACAGGTTCGGGATGGCGCAGCGGGCCTCCGGGCGGTTGTCGTAGGAGCCGACGGTGTTGACCAGCAACGGGGTTTCGTTGTGGATTCCGTTCGCGGTCCAGGTGATCCCGGGGTCCAGATGCCAGGAGCGGATGTCCTCGGGGCGCAGCCAACCCGTCGCGGTGTTAAGCCATTCGGTGAGCTGTGCCCACACCTCTTCGGCGATCTCGGCGGCGGTGCACTGCTTGGCAGGCCGGCGCAAGCGGATGCCGGGGGAATCCCAGTCGGAGATGTCCACCGACAAGCATTCCCGCACGGTGCCGTCGCCGTACCGGCCGGCGAAGTCACCGACCCACATCGGGGCCTGGCGCAAGGCGGTGAGCGCCCCCGGGGAGCCGAGTGCGGCGATATGGCCTTCCGGCAGTTCGGTGGGGCGGGCGAGATAGTACTGGATGCCGACCATCCAGTCGGTCCGCAGCTGCCGCATGCCCGCCAGATGCGGGTCGGCGTCGAGGATCTGGTCACTCAACAGCGCTATCGCCTTCTCGACCGGCGTGGCGCACAGATACCAGTCCGCGGTGACGGCGGTGGAGCGGCCGTCGCCGTCGGTCACCGTCGCCGAGGCGATCCGGCCTGCGCGCAGCTCCAGCCGCGTCGCCCGCTGACCCGCGACGAATCGCACGCCCCGGGACCGCAGATACCTCACCCAGGGGTCGATCCATGCTTCGTTGGTGGGCCGGTTGAGAATCCGGTCGATGCCCGCGGAGTATTGCGGGATCGCTCCGGTGCCCGCCAGCACCAGCGCTTCGCCGATGGTGCCGATCGTGCGGGCCGAACTCACCTGCGGCTTGGCCGCCACGGTGATCCTGGTGAGAGCGCTGACCAGGTATTCGCGGTATGCCGGTGACTTGCCCTCGGCGCGCAGGATCTGCTCCCACGTCACGTACTCCCATTGCTCGAACCGCCGTTCGTGACACGAGGTGAACCAGACGGCCATCTGCTTGGCGAAGAACGCGAGCTCGGCAGGCGGCAGCTCGGGGATGAAGCCGAACGCGCCGATCAGCGTGTTCTGCAATCGCTGCGGGGTGAGCTGATCGAGGCCCGTGATCTCGACCGGAGCGAAGATCGGCGGCCTGCCGCGAAAACCGGCGACGGTGCCCTCGACACGGACGAGGTTGTCCTCGACGCCATCGGGATTGCCGGAAAAAGGGATGCGCCGCATCGTATCCGGCAGATTCTGATAACAGCCGGGAAAGAACCGGAAGCCGTGCTCGCCGGGCAGATCCAGGCGGCCGTCGGTGCCGGTGCCCGGTACGCCCATGCTGCGCGCCTTGCCGCCGAGGAACGCCGGTTCGTACACGGTGACCGCGTATCCGCGCTCGATCAGTTCGTGGGCCGCCGACAGTCCGGCCACCCCGCCGCCGAACACCGCGACGGATTTTCCCCCGGTGCGCAGCCCGGGCGTTCGGCGAGCTTCGGGCGGCGTGGCGTGTGCCGGTGCGGCGGCGGCGGCCGCCCCTGCCGCGAGGGCGCCGCGCAACAGGTCGCGGCGGGTGAGGTCGATGGTCGGCCGGGGACGCGGGTCATGCATGTCGATCTCCTGAAGGTGCCGCGAGGCGCCGCGGCGGCCGGGACGGGATGGCGTCGGCGGGAGCGGTGCGCGCGAAGGCGCGGGCTTCCCTGCGTTCGGAGACCGTGTCGCGGCATTCATTCACCAGGTCCGCCACTACCGGCCACGGGGCGCGCCAGGAATCGCGCAGTGCTCCCGCCGCGAACGCAGCCGCGCGTGCCGGAGTGAAGATGTCCTCCGGATGCGCCGTGCGAGAGAAGATCTCGGTGACCGCGTCGGCCAGCGCGGGGTCGGCCGCGGCTCTGCGATAGAGCTCCATCTCCAAGGGGCGCATCGCGGTGCCCCGGGCCAGCCGGTTGGTCCACTGGTAGATGCCCAGGCACTCGCGATCGCGCAGCCGTTCCCACGCGGCCAGGGCAGTGTCGAGGTGCTCGGTGTCATCGAGGGCGGGGGCGGCGAGTTCGCCGAGCAATCTGCCGTAACGCAAGGCATCTCGGATGCCCTGGGCGGTCACCGGATCCTTGAAGTGTCCGGCGTCGCCCGGCAGCGCCCAGCCCGGCCCGGCCGAACGCCGGAAGTAGGACATCAGGCCGGTAGCCGCACGCACCCGCCCGGCGCGGCGGCAGTCGCGCAACCGCAGCCGAAGTCCCGGCAGCCGCTCGATCGCCTCCTGATACCGGCGCTCGGCGCGTCCGCCGCCCGCTTCCGCGGGCCGTGCGGGCGGCTGGACCAGGCTGAGCAGCAGGCCGTCGTCGCAGGGAAAGGCGGTGCCGAGATCGGATCCGGAACGCCATTGCGCGGCGACGTGCCGCTGGTCGGCGGCGCCGTCGTGCCAGTAGGCGAAGTAACAGTCCCTTCCGCTCGGCGCGGACAATCGGGGGCGGGTGGCGCCGACGAGCCGGGCCACGGTACTGCGGCGGCCGTCCGCGCCGACGACCAGGCGGGCGCGCACCTCGCGTGCGGTGCCGCCGTCGGCATACCGCACGCCGACGCAGCGATCGCCGGACCAGAGCAGTTCGGTCACCCGGGCGCCCTCGCGGATGCGCGCTCCGGCGTCCGCGGCGGTCGCCACGAGCGCGGCGTCCAATCCGGTCCGCCGGACACACATCGCGTAGTCGATGCCGTCCACCGGCGTGAACGCCGACCGGACCTGGTAGCCGCCGCCGGCGGCGAAGGCCGTGGTCAGCGGCGGAGCGCCGAGCTGCCGGACGCGCTGCAGGGCGCCGACGCGGCGCAGTTCGGCCACGCCGCCGGGCCACAGCAGATGCGTCGAGAGGGTGTCGGACGGAAAGCGCGCGGCGTCCAGCGCGAGGACGTCACGGCCGGCTCGGGCGAACGCGATGGCGGCAGCCGAGCCCGCGCATCGCGCGCCGACCACGACGACATCGGTGTGCTCGATTGCCGGGGCAGAGGATCCGCGCATGCCCGAACACCTCGGTCGCATAGTCTCGGACAGTGTGTCCGATTGATGGTGAGTGGTAGGTGCCGGAATGTCAATATCGGTGCCGTGTCGGCAGAATGGAGCCCATGGCGCGACGCACCCGACCGGCGCGGCCGAACAAGGCGGCCGCTTCGCCGCAGAGAGGAGCCGGATGCCCTCGCTGACCCGAGTCCCCCGAAACGCACGCAAACCGGTCGATGATCGGCGCGCGGAGTTCGAGCGACGAGTCCTCGCCGCGGTGGAGGAGCTGCTCGCCGACGGCACGCCCTTCACCGAGATCGCCGTCCACCGGATCGCCGCCGCGTCACAGTCGGCGCGGTCGACGTTCTACCGGTATTTCCCGGACAAGAGTCAGCTGCTGATCCGCATGGCCGAATTGGCCACGGCGGATCTGTTCGAGGCCGCCGAGCGCTGGTGGCGCGCCGAGCACACCGGGGGGCAGGCCGGTGTGGTGGCGGCCGTGCGAACCATGATCGCGGGCTTCCGTGAGCACCGGTCGCTGCTGTTGGCGCTGAGCGAGGTGGCCGCCTACGACCGCGATGTCGGCGCGTATTGGCGCGGCCGGGTGGCCTCCTTCGTGGAAGTGGTGCGATCGCGGCTGGAGGCCGACCGAGCGGCCGGCCGGATCAGCCCGGCGATCGATCCGCAAGCCACCGCCGTGGTGCTGACCTCGATGGTCGAACGCGCGATCGCCGCAGGCTTCTCCTCCGGCTCCGGGATCACCGACGACGCGCTGGCGGAGGCGCTGGGCCGGGCGATCTGGCTGACGGTGTACGGCGACGCACCCCCGGCTGACGGATAGCCCGGCCACGCAACCGGATCCATTGCTACAGTCGCGCGCATGACGCACTCCGGACCGCCCCTGCGGATCGGCATCCTGGGCGCCGCCCGCATCGCACCGGCCGCTCTCGTGCATCCCGCCGCGGAGAATCCGGACGTGGTGGTAGCCGCCGTGGCGGCACGCGAGGCGGAGCGCGGCCGTGCCTTCGCGCGCAGGCACGGCATCGAGCAGGTCTTCGACAGCTACGCCGCACTGGTCGCCGCGCCGGGCATCGACGCCGTCTACAACCCGTTGCCGAACGGTTTGCACGGGCGGTGGACGAAAGAGGCGCTCGCGGCGGGCAAGCACGTGCTGTGCGAGAAACCGTTCACCGCCAACGCCGCCGAGGCCAGGGAGATCGCCGCACTCGCCGCGACCTCCGACCGTGTGGTCATGGAGGCGTTCCACTACCGCTATCACCCGATGACCAGGCGAGCCGAAGAGATCATCGCCTCGGGCGAACTCGGGAAGCTGGTGCGGGTGGACACCGCGATGTGCTTTCCGCTGCCGCGTTTTTCCGATATCCGCTACGACTACGCGCTGGCGGGCGGGGCGCTGATGGACGCCGGTTGCTACGCCGTCCACATGGCCAGGGTCTTCGGCGGCGAAGAACCCGATGTCGTTGCGGCGACCGCGAAATTGCGCGGCTCGAACATCGACCGCGCGATGAGCGCCGAGCTGCGTTTCCCTTCCGGTCACATCGGGCGGGTGCGCTGCTCGATGTGGTCGTCGGACCTGCTGCGCATCGGCGCGCGAGTGGTGGGCGAGCGTGGTGAACTGCGGGTGGTCAACCCGGTGGCGCCGCAGTTGCCGCGCAGGCTGTCGGTGCGTTCGGAACGCGGCAGGCGCACCGAGAAGACGTCGCGCCGCAGCACATACGCCTATCAGCTCGACGCCTTCATAGCGGCGGTGCGGCACGGGGAGCCGGTCGCCACCTCGCCGGATGACGCGGTGGCGACGATGAGCGTCATCGATGCGATCTACGCTGCCGCGGGCTTGCCGCTACGGCAACCGAGCTGACGCGCCGGCCGCGATCGCCTCGGTGTAGACCGAGACAAGCCGCGTGGTGAACCGTGACTGTAGAGCCCGGCCGGCGTGGCGAGCCAGGACAGCGCGCATGGCGTCGAGGCTGTCGGGATGATCCGCCAGCGTGCGCAGCGCATCGGCGAGCGCGGTCGTCGAGCAATCGCGGGCGCGCAATTCCCCGCCCTCCGGGACGGTTTCGGTCACGTCGGGGTCGCAGTGCAGCACCGGAAGACCCACCGCGACCGCCTCGAGCAGCACCATGCCCTGTGTGTCGCACCCGGCGGAGGGGAACAGCAGCACGTCGTGGGCGCGCATCGCCGCCAAGCATTCCGCCTGGCTCACTTCGCCGTGCAACCGAACCCGCTCGCGCAACCCGAGCCCGTCGACAGCCGAGCGCAGGCGTGGCTCCAGCGCTCCCGCACCGTAGATGTCGAGAGTGCAGCCCTCGGCCCGGTGTACCGCCTCGATGGCCTCCAACGGTCGCTTCTCCGCGGAGAAGCGACCGCACCAGAGAACGCGCAGCAGGGGATCCCGCTCGCCGGGGCGCTTCGGCAGGCCGCGCACCAGATCGTCGTCGACTCCGTTGGACACCACGTGCATCGGACGATCCACCCCGTGCGCGGCCAATCGCTGCGCGAAATGCCGCGTCGGCACGACGACCCGGTCCGCGGCCTGCGCTTGGGCGACCAACGGCCGCCAGGCGTGCCGCGCCGTGCGGCTTTCCGGCAGACGCGGCATCGTCGCGCGCAGGCGGACGAAGCCGCCGTGCAGGACGCGCATGGTGAGCGCGGCGAGGTAGGGGAACGGGGAATTGCGCTCGATGAAGGAGTCGTCGCGGCTGTGCATGGACTGGACGACGGGGATGCCGTGGCGGCGGGCGGCGCGCAATCCGGCGACGCCCGCGCCGTAGGTGGTCTGCGTGTGCACGACGTCGAAGCCGCGCTCGGCGAACACCGCGTCGATGCGCCGTGCGTTCCCGCGCGTCGGCAGGGCGACGGGGTAGCCGTTGACGGCCAAGCCCGCCGTGGTCGCCAAGACGACTATCCCTGGGTCCGGCGGTCCTGGTTGTGGTGGCGGGATGGTGAACACGGTGACGTGATGGCCCAGCCGTTCCAATGCCCTGCGCTGCGCGCGCATCGAGGTTTGGATTCCTCCGAGGGTGGCCGGGTGGAAATCCGAGAACATCGCGATGCGCAGCGAGGGGCCGTCGGCCGGTTGTGCGCTCACGCCGCACCCTTCGATCCGGGGCCGGACGGCCCGCAGCCGTCGAGGAATTCGAGGATGTGGCCGTACACGTCCAAGGCGGCGCCGCGACCGAGGAAGGTGTCGAGGTGACCGTAGGAGGGGATTTCGACGTAGCGCACGTCCAGCCGGGGGTGCCGGGTGGTGAGCACGTCGTGGCAGAGCTTGTTCGAGTCGAGCCAGACCGCGTTCTGACTGCCCGACAGCAGCAGCACCGGGCAGTCGATCCGGTCGGCGTGGTCCAGGGCGTTCTCCGGCAGCACGCGGTAGCGGTCGTCGTTGTCGTTCCAGCGTTGCACCGCGTGCGCCAGCTCCATCCGCCGCAGCTGCGGAAGCACATGCACCGGGATCGGACCGAACAGCTCCGCAAGGCGGTCGTGGGTGCGCGGATCGAGATGATCGTGCACGAACAGCTCGGCGCCCATGCCCCAGCTGCCGTGCACCATCCGGCACGTGGGATCGGTGCACTCCCCTTTCCGGGTGAGCAACGCGTACAGCAGCGTTTTCCGCGACCACAGCCCGACTTTGCGGAAGTCGGATTCGAGATGGTGGACGCGCGAGCCGAGCAGTTCCCCGCCCACGAGCACCCGCATCCGCACCGCATTGCCGACCTTGGGAGTGAGGAAGACCCCCTGGGCGACGACCCCGGCCAGGTCCGGTAGCAGTCCCGCGGTCATGCTCATCGACAGCGCCAGGGCGCCGACGCAGTGCGCGACCACGAACAGCGGCTGGTCCCCGCCGCGCCGCCGGATCTGTGCGACGGCCTCCGGAAGGTCGTAGAGCGCAACGTCGTCGAAGCTGAAGCGCGGCCCGGACGCGTTGTACGGCAGGCGCGAGCTGCCGCGCCAATCCAGCAGCCACGGCTGGTATCCCGCGTCGACCAGCGCGTCGACGACAGTGCGGGTCTCCGGCAGCAGGAACATCTCCGAGGACACGCCGTGGCCGTGGACCAGCAGGACCGCGGGCCGGCCGGGATCGTCGAGGACGACGCGGCGCAGACCGAGCCGGATGCCGTCGGTGGTCTGGAACGGGATCTCCTCCACCATGAGCGCGCCGCCCGGCCGGATGGGGGTGAGCATCAACGGAACTCCTTCGCGTTTCGGCGCAGATCCAGCAGTTCGGTGCCCACGCGCAGCGCCGGTTCCAGCAGGCCCTTACCGAGCTGGGAGCCGAACCAGCTCAGCCACAGCAGTTTCGCGGTGCGCCGCTGGCGTTCGGACAGTCGCGGATCCACCTGGATGCCGTCGATCTGATCGCGCAGGTAGGTCTCCAACGGAACGGCGACTTCGCCTGCGAAGCCCGCCGGTTCGCCCTCGCGACCGAGTTCGATGGTCAGCGTGCGCGCCTGCCGGATCACGGCGCGGCGCGCCTCGGCGTGTTTGTAGCCCGACAGCCACCACGTCCCGCCGTCGGCCTCACGCAGCGTCAACCGGTAGTGCATCAGCGGATGCTTCAGTCCGTGCCGTATCGGGATGCCGTCGTGCGGGCGGACCGACGCCACACCGGTCACGGTGAGCGGTTCGTCGTGCAGAAGTGCGCACCGCAGTTCGCCGCTGACATCGACCGTGCGCCCGGCCGCCAGCTGGTGGGTGCTCGCGATGGACAGTCGCAGGTTCAGGGTGCAGGAGGTGTCGGCCGCCGCCTGCGCGGGACCGATCGTGCCCACCAGGGTTTCCGAGAACCACAGATAGGGAGGGTCCTGCGGCTGCGGCAGCCGCGCCAGGCCGGTGCTCGCCAGCATTTCCAGCGTCTTGCGCTGGGCCTGCGCGCCGTAGCGGACCGGCTCGGGCAGGTTGTGCGCGCGCAGGAAAGCCCGGGTCCGCTCGTCGGTGGCGGCGGGCACGGAAGCCATCGTCTCCAGCGGATGGCGCGCGATGGGGCTCTGCAACACCTGAGCCAGCGACTCCAGTTCCGGCACCGGTTCGGTGCGGATCCGTTCCACCACCTCGTCGCACCAGGTGGCCCAGTGCTGGACCCGCATGTCCATGCCGATCGCCGACGACTCGCCCAGCATCTGCTCGAGCGCGGTGGGGGTGCCGGTGAGGTGGTAGTTGTGCCCCCATGCCGTCGGCGCGCACACGATCGCGGCGGCGACCTTGCTCACCCAATCCACCGGGGCGACATGCAGATTGCGCAGCGCGGGGACGGTGCCGAACCGCGAGAGCGCCGCGATGATGCCGCTGTTGAGGTCGCGGGGGTTGTGCGCGCCGGTCTCGCGATGGCCGCCGATTCCGCCGGGGCGCAGGACGGTGACGACCAGTCCGTGTTCGCGTGCGCGTCGCATCACGGCCTCGGCGGCCCATTTCGTCCGGTCGTAGCCGATCACGAGCTTGCCGATGTTCGCCACCGGATCGTCCTCACCCATCGAGGTTCTGCCGAGCTCGTTGAACACCGCGATCGAGGAGACGTGATGCAGCGGTTTGGGTCTGCCGGTCGCCGCCAGCCGCGCCAGCGTCAGCGGACCGAGCACATTGCCGCGGCGCAGCGACCGGTAGCCGCGCAGGAAGTCCACCGCGGCGCCGACGTTGACGATCGCGTCGACCTCCTCCGCCAGCCCGGCCCAGCGTTCGCCGGACAGGCCGAGGTCGGGTTCGCGCAGATCGCCGGTCAGCACCGTCACCCGCCTGCGCACCTCCGCCGACCACGGCAGCTGGTACCGCGTCAGCGCTTCGGCCAACCGGTCGAGGCCGGCGGCGTCGTCCCGCGCGCGAACGAGGCAGACGACGTGGGCGTCGCTGCCGCGCAGCAGATCCAGCAGCAGATGACTGCCGAGGAAGCCGGTGGCGCCGGTCAGCAGCACGCGGCGGGGGACCACCCGGTCCGGCGGTTCGACCGAAGGGAGCCGGTCGGCTCCGGCGACGTCGGACATGAGCTGGGCGAACTCGTCGTCCACGGAATCCGCGACGAGTACCGGCCTCTCGCTTTCAGACGCCTGCGTGGCTGCGCCCAGCCGGCGTTGCGCCAGCCTGCGCGGGCGCGCGTCGGCGAACACGTCGTCCAGATCGAGATGCACGTCGAGCTCTGCGGCCAGTGCCGCGACGAACTGCACCGCGGCGATGGACGTGCCGCCGCCGTCGAAGAAATCGGTCTCGGGACCGATGGTCTCGGCGGTGAACCGATTCGCCACCCGTGTGATCGCCGTCGTGAGCGATTCGAGGTCCCATTCGCCGGGACGCTCGACCGCCGCCGTCTCGGTGGTCACCGCAGCACCCGCGCGCGCCAGCAACGCGGACACGTCGAGACCACCACCGCGTTCGATGGCCTCGGCGAGGTCGCGCCGATCGGCCCGCTCGGTGCGGGGCGGGTGCTCGCCGTTGGGACTGCGCACGGGAAACTCCTTGTCGGTCATGCTCATTGCGCCCAGGATCGGAACGTGCGCAGGCGCTCGGGCGCCACCTCGACCTCGAGTCGCTCGTCATCGATGCCGCCGCCGCCGAGCGCGGCGGCCAGCCGCCGGGCGGGCACGTTGCGTGCGGTGCGGTGGACGGTCATGCGCACCGTCGCGCAACCCAGCGCCTCCGCGCGGTCGGCCAGCCAGCCGAGCAGGCGTTCCTCGACGCCGCGGCCCAGCGCGCGACAGCTCAGATGCCAGCCGCGCAACCGCAGCGCGGCCCCGTCGGCGTGCAGCGCGAGCACCGCCACCGTTCCGTAGTCGCCGAACCGGTCCCGCGCCGAAGCCGTCCACACCTCGCCGTCCTCCCGCCAGCGCTCGACATCCTCCCCGGTGACGGCGCCCAGGACGAACTGACTGGTCCGGCGGACGAGTTGCGCCGCGCGCGCCGAGTTCTGCTCGGAGAGCCGCTCGACGTTCACCTCCAGCTCCAACTGCTCGAGGAATTGCGCGAAGTCGAGTTGTTCCCGGGCCGAATCGCGGTCGCGCTCGCGCCGGTAGAACTCCGCGCGCGCGGCGTCCTCCGCGGTCACCGCCACCGGCGTCACCGGCCACAACCGGGTGAGGAACGCCTCCAGTTCCCCGACCGGCGGACACGTCACCGCGAGCGCTTCCGGTGCACGGGAACGCACTTTCGCGATCTCGACCGGGTTGTCGTCCAGATAGACCACCTCGTCCAGGGCGAAACCCAATGTGCGGACGGCGCCCTCGAGCCGCTCGGCCTTACTGTCCCATCCGGTGGAGACGACGGCGAAGTCCTCGGCGCGCAGTGGGCTGTCCGGGCGGGCCAGGACCGCATGAACGGAATCGTCGTCGTTGTTGCTGATCAGCACCAGCAGGGTGCCCGCGGCGCGCCATTGCCGCAGCCGCCGCGCCAGCGTGATCCGCGGTGGGTCGAAGGTGACGGCGGCAGGGCCGATCTCGCCCACCACCCCGCTCCACAGGGTGTCGTCGCCGTCCACGGCGATGACCTTCGGCGCGGGCAGCAAGGCGACACGTGCGACGGCGGCGAGCGTCAGCGCCACCGCCGCTTGGAACTCCTCGGTGAACGGCAGGTGTGCCAGGGCGTCGGTCTGCTCGTCGAACCGATGCGCCACGTGGTGATCACGGGTCCAGTCGGCCTCGGTGAGGACCGCGACGCCGGGGATCTCCCGTAGCCGCTCCGCGGTTCGCCGCTCCCACCGCAGCAGTCGATCATCGAGGCCGGGGGAGGGAAGGAAGCCGACGACGATCGGCGCACGGGCGCGTTCGGAGGCTTCCCGGACCGCGGCGGGGTACTGCTCGGTCAGTTCGGCGAGCGTGTCGTCGGTGAGGGCGCCGAAACGCTCCAGGTCCGCCGCACGCAACAGCACGATGCCCAAGTCGGTCGACGGTTGCGCGAAGACGCCGGAGGGATCGCGCAGCCCGGCCGAGACGTGGTGGTAGGGGGCTTCGAAGACAGTCAGCCCGTCCCCGTGCTCGCCGTGCGCCGTCGCCGCGCGATACAGATCCGGTAGCTTGCCCAGCGCGAACGTGGCCCCGAACGCGACAGCCTGCGGCGTGGCCGGGTGCGGCGCGCTCGACCCCGGGCGCACCGGCAATCCGGCCTGCTCGACCACCTCATCGAGCAACGCGAGGTAGTCCTGGCCGAGCCGGGTGCAGGTCGTGTCATCGATGATGTCCGCGTTGTAGGTGAACCAGATCCGGCCCGCGTCGGCCAGCACGGCCACCATGAGGTCCAGATCGGAGTACCCGGTCCCCACCGGAACCAGATCCGCACGGTGGACAGCGGAATTCGCCCTCAGGTAGTTGAAGTACACCTCGACCAGCGGCGCGTTGTCCCGGTACAGGCCCTCCGCGGCGAGAGCGACGAGGACGTCGGAGAAACCGGCTCCGGGCACCAGCAGGCGCCGCAGCCGGTCACCGGTCCGGCGCAGCAGCTCATCGATGGACTCGCCCGGCTCGACGTTCGCCGGGTAGGGCACCGGCACCCCGAAATAGCCGACGGCCGCCGGAGCATCGGCGTGGATGCGGGTGTCCACCGGGACGGCGAGCGCGAAACGATCGTTGTCCTGCCGCCGGGCGAGCAGCACGGTCAGCGCGCCGAGGAACAGCGCCGCCGGTGTGATGCCCAGCTCCCGAGCGCGCCGCGCGGCCCGGTCCTGGAGCCCGGCCGGCATTTCCAGCAGCACCTCTCCGGCACGGTGACTGCGTTGCGCGGGTCTGGGCCGGGCCAGGGCCAGGTCGAGGCGGCGGCATCCGGCGAACTCCCGGCGCCAGTCGGCGTCGGGCTCGGCCTGCGGCGCTTGTGCGGCGAGCAGATCGTGCATGTCCTTGTTGGACAGGACATCCGGGAACGCAGCGCCGGACAGTTCGGCTTCGATCTCCCCGGCGACCAGCAACATCGACTGGACATCGGACATGGCGTGGTGCGCGCCGAAGATCAGCGTCTGCTCGCCGGAATCGGATTCCAGCAGTTCGAACCGCCACAGCGGCCCCTCCGCCAGGTCGAACGGCTCGCGCATCAGCTCAGCGAAGCGTTCGCGCGCCACGGCGTGGCCGAGCCGATCGACGACCGACCACCGCAGCAGCGGCCCGCCCGGCCGCGACCGCACTCGCAGTCGGGTGCCGTGCTCGTCGCTGGGCACGATCACCGTGCGCAAGGCCGCGTGGCGTCCGGCGAGGCGGTCGAGGATCGCTTCCAGCTCGGCGCGTTCGACCGCCCTGTGTAGCCGCATGGCCAGCCCGCCGGTCTGGGCGACACTCGGAATGCCTTGCTGCGCCGTGCGCAGCAGCCGCATCAGGTCTCGGGTGACAGGCAGGGTGACGACCTCGGGGACCTCCTGCTCGGCCGTGCTCACGGCGGGCACCTCGGTAGCCGTGCGCGCCGCTTCGGTGAGGAGGTATTCGCCCAGCGCGGCGGGACTCTGGTTGGCGAAGATCTCGCTGAGCGGCACCAGGATGCCGGTATCGTCGCGCAACCGGTTGCGCAGTTCCACCGCCATCAGCGAGTCCATGCCCAGACTCTGGAACGACCGGTCGGGCGCGATGGCGTCGGCGCCGGTATGGCCGAGCACGTCGGCGGCCCAGCGCGCCACTACGTCGACCGCGACCGCGGTCGCTTCTCCGGGCGGCAATCCGCGCAGCCGTTCGGCGAATCGCGACCGCGCCGAGGGGTCGGTGGCGTCGCGGTGGACGGCCGTGCGGCGCGACGGCGGACGGATCAGCCCCCGCAGCATCGGCGGAACGTTCGGCGCGCGCCGCATCGCGTCGGCATCGACCCGCATCGGAGCCAGCACCGGATCGGTGTACCGCAGCGCCGCGTCGAACGCGGCCAAGCCCTCGTGTGCCGTCAGCGGACGCACGCCGGTGCGTTCCATGCGGCGGATATCCGCCGCCGCCATCACCTCGTGCATGTCCAAGCTCCACGGACCCCACGCCAGGGACTGCGCGGTCAGCCCCCGCGCCACCCGATGAGTGGCGAGGGCGTCGAGGTAGGCGTTGGCGGCCGCGTAGTTCGCCTGACCGGGATTGCCGAGCACGCCGGCGACGGAGGAGAACAGCACGAAGCACGACAGATCCATGCCCGAGGTCAGCTCGTGCAGGTGATAGGCCCCGTCGACCTTCGGCCGCAGCACCGCCTCGAGCCGGCCGGGCGTCAGCGAGCCCAGCGTGCCGTCGTCGAGAACCATCGCCGCGTGGACGACGCCGCTGAGCGTGCGTCCGCGCAGCAGTTCGGTCGCGGCGGCTCGGTCGGCGACGTCGCAGCGGGCGAAGACCACTTCCGCGCCGAGGGCGGTCAGTTCGGCGCGCAACTCCTGCGCGCCGGGGCCGTCGGCGCCGCGGCGACTGGCGAGCAGCAGTTTCGTGACGCCGTGCGACCGGGCCAGGTGCCCGGCCAGCAGCGAGCCGAGCCGTCCCGGCGCTCCGGTGACGAGCACGAAACCGCCGCCGAAGTCCGGGCTGCTTGCCGCGGCGTCCGTCGCGGCGGGCCGCACGAGTCGCGGCGCGGACAGGACGCCGTCGCGCACGAGAACCTGGGGCGCACCGCAGGCCAGTACCGTCGCGATATCCACCTCCGCGTCGGTGCTGTCGACCAGCACGATGCGTTCCGGGTTCTCCGACTGCGCCGCGCGAGTCAGCCCCCACACCGCCGCTCCCGCGGTGTTCGGGACGTCCTCGCCGGGCAGTGCCATGGCCCCGCGGGTGCGCACCACGATGGTGGCCGTGCCCAGTCGCGGGTCGTCGAGGGCCGACTGCAAGGCTTCGAGCGTCTGCCCTACCGCGGCGTGCACCGCGTCGATCGAATGCCCTTGGGCGACGTCGATGATCACCGCCTCCGGCGCGGCATCCCGCGGGCCCGAGCGCGACCACGCAACCGCGACGACCGGCCGGACGGTCAGCGGCGCCGCAACGGCCGTCCACTCCGGCCGGAACAATGTGCGATGCGCGGCGGACGCCGCTGAGTCGAGCACCTGCGCCGCGGGTGCGGGCCGCAGCACCAGCGAGCCCACCGACACGACCGGCTCTCCTGTGAGATCGTTCGCCACGACGCGCACCCCGTCGGAGCCGTCGCGGGAGATCCGGACGCGCAGCGCCGTCGCGCCGGAGGCGTGCAGGGTCACACCGGTCCACGCGAACGGCAGCAGCGCGGCATCGCTGTCGTCCGTGCCCAGCAGCAGCGCCGCGTGCAGTGCGGAGTCGAGCAGCGCGGGATGGATCTCGAATCGCGCGGCATCACCGTAGGCATTCTCGGGAAGCGCCACCTCGGCGAAGATTTCCGGGCCGCTGCGCCACGCCGCGCGCACCGACCGGAACAGCGGGCCGTAGCGATGCCCGCGAACCGACAGCCGCGCGTACATGTCCTCGACGTCGACGGCGGTCGCGCCCGCCGGAGGCCACGGCGCGGTGTCGGCGTCACCGGCGTGGGATTCGGGCGTCGCCGCCATCACTCCGCGAGCGTGCAGCGTCCAGGAAGTGCCGAGATCCCGCTCGAGGCGGGAGTGGATCGACACGGGCCTGCCACCGGTGGCGTCGGCGTCGGCGACCACCACCTGGATCTGCAAGGCCGCGTCCTGGGGAATCACCATGGGGGCGTGCAGCACGAGTTCGCGCACGATTCCGGCGGCCACCTCGTCACCGGCGCGGATCGCGAGCTCGACCAGACCTGTGCCGGGCATGACGACCGCGGTGGGCGCGGCATGGTCGGCCAGCCACGGGTGGGTCCGCAGGGCGATCCGTCCGGTCAGCGTCACGCCATCGGAATCCGGATGCGGCACAACGGCTCCGACGAAGGGATGGGCGGCCGACCGCAACCCGAGCGCAGTGGCGTCCTCGGACGCCGATTCGGTCCAGAACCGCCGCCGGTCGAAGGCGTAGGTCGGCAGGTCGACGCTGCCGTGCGCGGGCACCAGACGCGACCAGTCGAGGTCGCGGCCGGCCACCCAGAGCGCGGCCTGGGCACGCGCCAGGCTGCGCGGCCCGTCTTCGTCGCGCACCAGCGAACCCACCGCGACGACCTCGCGGCCGGTCTGCTCGGCGACGGCCCGCACCGCCGTGGTGAGCAGCGGATGCACGCCGAGTTCGACGAAATACCGGAATCCGTCGCCGATCATGCGCTCGATTGTGCTCGCGAACCGGACCGGCTCGCGCGCGTTGCGGTACCAGTAACTCGCTTCGGCGCGGTCGTCCACGACCGGTTCGCCCAGCACGGTCGAGTACCAGGTAACGGATGGTGGGGTAGCGCTCAAACCGGCGAGTTCGTCGAGCAGTCGGTCCCGTATCGGTTCGAGGAGAACCGAATGCCCGGCCAGCGCAGGCCCGGCGGCCAGCACCCGCGCCTCGACCTGTTCGTCCACCAGGTCACCCACGAGCGTCTCGACCGCCTCGCGTGCTCCGGCCACGATCGTCGAACGGGGAATGTTGACCGCCGCGATCGACACCGCTCCGTCGAAGGCGGCCAAGCGTTCTTCGAGCCGTTGCGCGGGCAACGCGATCATCGCCATCGCGCCCTGTTCGGCGATGCCCGCCATCAGGCGGCTGCGCGCCACGACCACGCGGGCGGCCTCGTCCAGGCTCAGTGCGCCCGAGACGTAGGCCGCGGCGATCTCGCCCTGGCTGTGCCCGATGACCGCGTCCGGTGCGACGCCCGCGTCCTGCCAGGTGGCCGCGAGTGCCGCCATCGTGGCGAACAACAGCGGTTGCACCACGGTGAAGTCGCCGAGTTCCGCCGCGGTGAGCCCGAACAGCCGGGTCGCCAGCGACCATCCGGTGCGGTGCCGGAACGCTTCGTCGCATCGTGCGAACTCGGCGCGGAAGACCTCGGAGCGGGCCACCATGTCCCGCGCCATCCCGGCCCACTGAACACCCTGCCCGGGGAGGACGAACGCCGTTTTGCCCGCGGTGAGCGCCGCGTCCGCGGCGACGACGACATCGGGCGTCGACCGTTCGCCGGCCAGATCGCCGAGCGCGCTGACCATGTCGTCACGCTCGCTCGCCACCACCACGGCCCGCCACTCGAACGGTGTGCGCTCCAACGCCAGTGACCGGGACACCGTCGCCGGCGCCAGGGCGGGGTCGCCGGTGACGCGCTCGAGCAGGCGGCGCGCCTGACCGTACAACGAGGCCCGGTTCCGAGCCGAGATCGGCAACAGCGCCACCCGGGTATCCCGCGGTGCGTCGTCGTCGAAGGGGTCGGAAAGGTCCTCGGGTGCGGGCGCCTCCTCGACGATCAGGTGGGCGTTGGTTCCGCTGAGCCCGAAGGCGCTCACTCCGGCACGGCGCGGTCGGTCGCCCCGGGGCCAGGGCGCCGGATCGGTGCGCACGACCAGTCCGGTGTCGTCCCAATCGACCTGCCGTGTCGGCGGCCCGTCGTGCGCCATTCCCGGAATCTTCTCGTGCTGCAACCCCAGGATCACTTTGATGAGGCCGCCGATTCCGGCCGCCGCCTGCGTGTGCCCCACGTTGGATTTCAGCGAACCCACCCCGAGCGGGCGCTGCGGCGCCCGTCCCGCACCGAAGACCCGCGCCAGGGCGCGCGCTTCGATCGGGTCACCGAGCGCGGTGCCGGTGCCGTGCGCTTCCACATAGTCGATGTCCTCGGGCGCCAGCCCGGCGGAGTGCAACGCCGCCCGGATGACCTGTTCTTGGGCGAATCCGTTGGGAGCGCTGATGCCTTGGCTACGACCGTCCTGGTTCACCGCCGACCCGCGGACCACCGCGAGCACCCGGTCGCCGTCGCGCCGGGCGTCGTCGAGCCGTTTCACCAGCACGAGACCCGCGCCTTCGGCCCACACCGTCCCATCCGCTCCCGCCGAGAACGGCGCGCACCGCCCGGTGGGCGAGAGCACACCGAGCTTGCACAATTCCACGTGCGCGGTCGGCCCCATCAGTAGTGTCGTGCCGCCGGCCAGGGCGAGGTCGCATTCACCGGCGCGCAAAGCCTGCGCGGCCAGGTGCAGCGCGACGATCGCGGACGAACACGCCGTGTCGAGGGTGACGGCGGGACCGTGGAAGCCCAGCGTGTACGCGACCCGGCCGGAGGCCACACTCGGCGACAGGCCGGTGCCGACCTGTCCGTTCAACTGCCGGGGAGCGGGGTCGGCGAGATAACCGGTGCTGTACACCCCGAAGTAGACCCCGGTCATGCTGCCCTGCAACTGCCTGGGGTCGCGGCCGGACCGTTCGATCGCCTCCCAGCTCAGTTCCAGCATGAGCCGCTGCTGCGGGTCCATCACCGCCGCCTCGCGCGGTCCGATGCCGAAGAACGCGGCGTCGAACTGGTCGACCTGTGTGAGGTATCCGCCGCGGAAGGTGTACGCCTTGCCTTCGGCGGCCGGGTCCGGGTCGTAGAGCCCGTCGGTGCTCCAGCGCCCCGGCGGCACGTCGGACAGGCCGTCGCGTCCCTCCTCCAGCAGTCGCCACAGCGATTCCGGATCGTCGGCGCCGCCGGGGAAACGACAGGCCATCGAGATGATCGCGATGGCGTCGTCGGTGCGTTCCTGGTGCGTTACCGGCGTGGCGGCGGCTTCGGTGCGATGCAGCGCCGCCACCACCTGGGCGATGGTGGGATGCTCGAAGAACAGGTTCGTGTCCAGGCTCCGCCCGACCCGGTCGGACAGCTCCACGACGAGCTCGACGAGATCGGCGGAGCCGAGGCCGAATTCGACCAGCGGCCGATGCACGTCGATCCGCGCCGGATCGAGATAGGCCAGCCGGGCGATGAACTCCACCAGCCAGGTCTGCATCTCTTCGGCCGTCATCGCCGCGCCCGGTGGCGTGCCCGCCGGGGCGGCGAGGTCGTCGAACTCTCCGCGTGTGGACAGCAGTGGAGCGAACTCGTCGTCGAGATACGCCGCGCGGCAGGCCTGCCGCTGTACCTTGCCGCTGCTGGTCTTGAGGACGGCCCCGGGCCGGATCAGCACCACCGACCGCAGTGTGAGCCCGTGCTCGGCGCCGATCGCCGCGCGGATCGCGTCTTCGGCCTCGGCGAGTGCGGCGGGGTCCTCCGTGCGCACCTCCGCGACCACGACGGGCAGTTCTCCGTCGATGCCTTCGTCCACCGAGAAGGCGGCCACACAGCCGGGCCGGACGCAGGCGTGCGCGGTCTCGACCGTCAGCTCCAGGTCCTGCGGGTAGTGGTTCTTGCCGTCGATGATCAGCAGATCCTTGCGCCGCCCCGTGACGAACAACTCGCCGTCGGACACGAAACCCAGATCCCCGGTGCGCAGGAAAGCGCGGTCATCAGCACCGAGCCGGGCGTGGAAGGTCTCGCGGGTGGCTTGTTCGTTGCCGAAATATCCAGCGGCGACACTGGTTCCGGACACCCATATCTCGCCCTCGTCGCCTTCCGCGCATTCCGTGCGCCGCTCGGGGTCCACGATGGCGATCGACAGCCCTTCGGCGGGGCGCCCCACGCCGACCAGTTCGGACCGGCCCGGCGGCAGGATCACCGTGGGCTCGGCGCCGAGTTCGGCGGCGCTGACGATGAGTGTCGCCTCGGCCAAGCCGTATACCGGCTGGAACGATTCCGCTCGGAACCCCGCGTTCCGGAAGGTGTCGGCGAACCGGCGCACAGTGGCGGGGCGCACCGTCTCCGAGCCGTTGAAGGCCACTTTCCAGCCGCGCAGGTCGAGCTGATCGATCTGCGCGGGCGTCATCCGGCGCAGGCACAGCTCGTAACCGAAATTCGGGCCGCCGCTGGTGTGCGCGCCGAACGCCGAGACCGCCTGCGGCCAGCGCTCGGGACGCTGCAGGAAATGCTGAGGGGACAACAGCACCGCGTTCGCGCCGACGAACATCGTCTGCAACACAGGCGCGATGAGTCCCATGTCGTGATACATCGGCAGCCAGCTCACGAACAGCGCGTCGGTGCGGGATTCCAGCAGCTCGGGCGTATGACCCAGCGCGGTGGCGATGGCGCGCTCGTTGTGCAGCAGGTTCGCGTGGGTGACCACGACGCCGCGCGGCGCGCTCGTCGAACCCGACGTGTATTGCAGGAAGGCGACCGAATCCGGTCCGACGGCGGGCCGATGCCACGATGCCGCCATGTCGTCGGGGATCTCGTCGGTCGCCAGCCAGGTGGGCGCGCCCAGTTCGGGAAGCTGCTCGAGCGCCGCGGCCGCCTCGGCGCGGACCTGTCCGGTGGTGAGTACCGCGTCGACGTCGGCATCGGTGACCATGTGCCGCAACCGTCGCAGGGACCGAGCCTCCAGCTGCGGCAGCGGTGCGGGCACGGCGACGACGCCGGCGGCCAGGCAGCCGAAAAAGCCCGCGATGAAATCCAATCCGGACGGATACAGCAGCAGGGCCCGGCGCACGCCGCCCTCCTGCAACGCGGCGGCGATCGCCCGCGCCCGGACCGACACGGCGGCGTAGGTGATCTCGTCGATGGCGCCGTCCACGTCGCCGGTCCGCAGGAAACGGTAAGCGGTGGCGGCGGGCAGTGTCTCACCGCGGGTGAGCAGGACATCGACGAACGATCGGTATTCGGTCATGCGATACAACCTTCGGAACTCGACTGTCACGGTTGTCGTGCGCTCATCGGCGAACGCCGCGCACCGACGCGGCGGCCGACCGTCCTCATGGTCGGACGGCCGCGGCGGCGAGTTCCTCGACGGCGTCGACCGCCGCGAGCACGCCGTTCTCCTGTGCGACCGTGCGGCCGATCTCCGCGGCTCGCTGCCGCGCTCGCGGCGCCAAGGCCTGCGCCAACGCCTGATACAGGCGCTCGGTGGTGATCTCGCGATACGGGAAGGTGGCCCCGATACCGAGCGCTGCGATCCGCCAGCCATAGAAGAATTGATCGCTGTGCACCGGTATCACCACGGCCGGAATCCCCGCCCGCACCACGTCATGGGTATTGCCGCTGCCGCCGTGGTGCACCACCGCGCTGCATCGCGGCAGGACGCGGTCGTAGTCGAACGAGTCGATGACCAGCAGAGTCCGGTCGGCGCTGAATCCCTTCGGGAAACCCTCGCCTTTCACCGTGAGGAGGGCCCGCGTGCCCAATCGCGCGCAGACCGTCGCGATCATCGCGCGGCATTCCACCGGATCGAGAACGGGCATTCCGGTCATGCAGAAATATATCGGAGGTGGGCCTTCGTCCAGCCACGCGTCGAGTCGCGGATCGACGACCGCTTCGCCCCAGGCGTCACGCAGTCGCGGCGGCAGGATGGAAGCGCCCACGATCGTCGCGCGTTCGGACCAATCGTGCGGCTTCGGCAGCAACACCGGGCTCACCATATGGACGAGCGGTATCCGCTCGTCACGCAGTCGCCGAAAAGGATTGCGCGGCTTACCGGGCAGTCCCATCTCGCGGCGCATTCGACGGTCGACCTTGCGATACAAGAACGTATACGACAATTCGAAGAGGCTATAACTCGCCCGGGACAGAAATCGGGACGACGTCATGTTCTTCGCCATGAACGACGACGGGAACTCATCGGTGCGTTCGAGCGGATACGGCAGGCAGCCGATCACCGGCGTGCCGGTCTTCTCGCGGAAATCCATCGCCCACGGCAGCGTCGACGCGCAGGCGACGACGACATCCGCCGCCGCACAGGCTTTCACGAGCACCTCGTGCATCGCCACGCCGCGCGAACCTTCGATGATCTTCACCGTGTCGAGCATGATGCGAACGAACGGCAGCGTCTTGCCGGAGGCCAGGGCCCGCTTGGCCTCGGTCGTCTCGAGCAATTCCGCGGCGTCGAAGGGAATCACATGGGGTTCGAAGTCCGCGTTGCGCAGGATGTGCGCTTGGTTGCGGGTGGCGGTGATCTCCACCTCGTGCCCGCGGGTGCGGAACTCGTGCGCCAACGCGAGATACGGTTGATGATCGCCCCGCGTACCTGCGGGCAACAAGGCCACACGCATACTATCGACTTCCGCTCGTGCACTTGGCTCGTCTGGCCGAATTCCGCGAATCGGCCGACATCTGATTCGTTGCTGGGATCCGCTTCCCGCGGATGTCCCACTCTCTCGAAAGAGTTCGGAACGGTACTCGGCCCCCCGCCGTTCTCAACGGGCCGACTGCCTGTCTGCAGAATCGGGAGATAGTTCCTTTCGTCCGAACGCATGCGCCACACCACGTGTGGTCGACTCCTGCGAAACCGGCGCACGCCAGTATTCCGGCTCGACCGGGCGTCGTCCAGACTAAGCCGCGACCGGGCCGTATCTCTTCTCAGCAATGGGAGGTAACCGGCTGCGGGCTTCGCGTCGGTGCCGCCGGAAATCCGCGCGCTCCACCGGGTTTCCCGGTGCGTTCCGGTGCATGTGTCTCTCCGTGGGCCAGTCACTCTGGCGGATTTCGGACTGCGTACGATCCGATCGACGTGCCGCCCTGCGCGCTGCCGTCGGAGTATGGTCGACCGTCCTGTGCGGGAGGTCGTTTGCGGCCCGGCTGTGCGCGCGTGCAATATGTGAAGGATCAACCGTCGGGCCGGTGCACTCTTCGCGGCGCATCCCGTCCAGCGGTGAGGACCCCGCTGTTCCAAGGGCGGAACTGATCTGTTATCTACTGGCTAAGATTGTTTTTTCGACTGCACGCGCTCGGTAACCGTGAAGGGATTATCTACATGGCACGCAAGGTCGTCGTGACACTGGTCGATGACTACGACGGCAAGTCTCAGGCCGAGGAAACCGTGTCTTTCGCCGTGGACGGCGTGGCCTACGAGATGGACTTGTCGGCGGACAATGCCGGTCAGTTGCGCGGATTCTTCGAGCAGTGGGTTCCATACGCTCGCAAGGTCGGCCGTGCGCGTCGCGGCCGAGGGGGTGTCCTGCGGTCGGCTACCGATCGGGAACAGGCCACGGTCATCCGGGAATGGGCGCGCAAGAACGGCATCGATGTGTCGGCGCGGGGACGGATCTCCGCCGAGGTCGTCGAGGCGTACAAGAAGGCGAACGGGTAGCTCCGCGAAAGTCTCCATCGATAGTGGTTTGCTGTTCCCGCGCCGTCGTACCGGCGGCGCGGGACGGCCGCCGCGCATTCTTTCCGCAGCGATGCCGCGATAACCCCGCTTTTCCGGGGTAAGCGACCGTTATGACGGTCATGACAGACGCCCAGACGCACGAACTGCCCCGACCCCGCGGAGAGTTGTCGGAGGCGGTAGTGGAGTTGCTGCGCGGCGAGCCGGGCGGTTCGGTGCCGGAGGCGGGTTCGGTGGACCCGTACGGCGAGGATCTGCATCTGGCCCTGCACACCTGCTACGAGCTGCACTATCACGGGTTCACGACCGTGGACGCGGGCTGGGAATGGGATCCGGGCCTGCTCGGTCTGCGCGCGGCGATGGAACAGCGGTTCCTGCGCGCGCTGCGCGACGACGTGCCAGGCGGAGCGGATCTCGACGCCGAACTCGACCAGTTGCTCATCACCCCCGCCGACCCGGCCGGACCCAGCCGCTTCCTGCGCGACGAGGGCGAATGGTGGCAGATGCGCGAGTACTTCGTGCACCGTTCGATCTATCACCACAAAGAAGCCGACCCCTATGCCTGGGTGATCCCCCGGCTGCGCGGCCAAGCCAAAGCGTCGCTGGTGGCGGTCGAATTCGACGAGTTCGGGGGTGGGCGCGGCGAACGCGTGCACGCGCAGCTGTATGCCGATCTGCTGGCCGGCGCCGGCCTGAACCCGGGATACCTGCACTATCTGGACGTGGTGCCCGCCCCGATGCTCGCGCTGGTGAACATGATGTCGCTGTTCGGGCTGCACCGGGTGTGGCGTGGTGCGCTGGTGGGCCACTTCGCCGCGGTGGAGATCACTTCTCCGCCCGGCGCCCAGCGCTTGGTGGAGGCGTTGGAGCGTTTGGACGCCGACCCGGCCTGCGTGCTGTTCTACCGTGAACACGTCGAGGCCGACGCCGTGCACGAGCAGATCATGCGCACCGGCGTGATCGGCGACCTGCTGCGGCGGGAGCCCGGCCTGACCGAGTCGGTGGCGTTCGGCATCCAGGTGACGAACCTGCTCGAGGACCGATTTGCCGATCATGTGCTGGATGCCTGGGGCGCCGGACGCAGTTCGTTGCGGGAGACCGGGAGCGGACCGGGCGAGGTGGACGATTAAGCAGCGCGCGGCGGGCTACTCGCTAGAACGTGATGTTGATTCGACCCCCCGGCGTCTACCCGCCGCAATTGGACACCTGGTTGCTCACTCGTGCCCTGTCGGAGGCGGGCGTCCCGCGTGGCGGGCATGCGTTGGACGTGTGTACCGGCACCGGAGCCTTGGCCGTCGCCGCCGCGCGTACGGGAGCGGCGAGGGTGACCGCCGTGGACGTGTCCCGAGCCGCCGTCGTCTCCGCCTGGTTGAACTGCAGGATGCGCGGCATCGACGCCGAAGTGCTGCGCGGTGATTTCGCGGCGGTTCTCGGCGGGCGCAATTTCGATCTGGTGCTCGCCAACCCACCGTATGTGCCGGCTCCCGCGGGCACCGACAGCCGCGGCATCGCCCGCGCGTGGGACGCCGGGATCCGGGGTAGGGCGGTACTGGACCAGTTGTGCGCGGCGCTGCCCACCCTGTTGAAACCGCGAGGGGTCGCGTTGATCGTGCATTCGGCGTTGTGCGATCCCGATTCGACCCTGGTCCAATTGCGCGAGCGAGACCTGAAGGCCGCGATCGTGGCGCGGGCGACCGTGCCGTTCGGGCCGGTGCTGCGTCGCCGCGCGGACTGGCTGGAGGCGGCCGGGTTGATCGAACCCGGCCAGCGAATGGAAGATCTGGTGGTTATCCGTGCCGACCGCATCCGGCAATGAGCAGTGGCGGCGGGTGACGCTCACCGCGGACGGCCCGGCGTTGATCGAGGGGCCGGTCGAACTGGTGACCCCGGACGGCCGGACGATCCGCTGTGACCGCTTCGCGGTGGCGCTGTGCCTGTGCCGACGCTCGAAGAACTACCCCCTGTGCGACACCAGCCACCGCAAGCATCGCCGGTCGTCGTGACCGCGGGTCATGCCCGCGACCGGTCCGCGCCCAGGGCGCGGACCGTGTCGAGCAGCGACTCGGTCGCGCAGGCGACGGTCTGATCGAGCACGTCTTTCGGGTCGCCCTCGAACTGCCGGTGCCAGGCGTGGACGTCGTGCTCGGTGGCGATGGCGAACCAGACCGACCCCGGCGGCTGGCCGTCCTGCGGATCCGGGCCGCCCGCGCCGGTGACCGCCACGGCGACAACCGCTTTCAGCAGGCTTCGCGCACCGGTGGCCATCGCCTCGGCCGCGGTCTGCGACACCACGGGCACATCGGGCACCCCGAGAACCGTGTGCTTGACCTGCGAGCTGTAGGCCACGAGGCCGCCGCGGAACCAGTCGGAGGAATTCGGCGCCGCGCCGAGTGTGGCGCAGAGCCGACCCGAGGTCAGCGATTCGGCGACCGCCACGGTGATCTCGGACTGCCGCGCCGATTCGGCCAGCTGCTGTGCGTACTCGTCCGCGTGGGGCATTTCCGTCCTTCCTGCCTGTCTCCAGGCCCACCATACGGTCCGGCCCGGGTCTCGCCGAACGGCGCGGGCCAGGGTTTGCGCGACGCGGCGCCGGGAATGTCGGCAGAAGACCGGCACCCGACGCAAGGAGATGAAGCGATGACGACCGACGCGATCGTGCTGCTGCGCGACGACCACAAGGTGATCCGGAGGCTGTTCCGCGAGTTCGAGAAGGCGGGCGACGATGCCGTCGAGACCAAGGGCCACGTGGTGAACAAGATCATCGAGGCGCTCACGGTGCACACCTACCTCGAGAACGAGTGCATGTACCCCGAGGTGCGCAAACTCGTGCCCGAGCTCGAGGAGGACATCCTGGAGTCCTACGAGGAGCATCACGTCGCCGACGTGCTGGTCACCGAGCTGGCGATGATGAAGCCCGACGACGAGCACTTCACCGCCAAGGCCACCGTGCTGATCGAGAACGTCGACCATCACATCGATGAGGAAGAGGGCGAGTGGTTCCCGAAGGTGCGAGAGCGCCTGGGCCGCAAGCAGCTTCAGGAAATCGGGGCACGGCTGCAAGAACTCAGGAAGAAGGCGCCGACCTCACCGGCGCAGCCCTCTGCCCTGAAGAAGACGGTGGACGCCGTCCTGGCCTGAAACCGGCGATGGCGCCGACACCTCCGCAGGTGTCGGGCGCCATCGCGCGGGACTCATTCGGCGGGCGGGTACTGCTGGGCGCCGAGCACCCGGGCCAAGTGGGCGGCGTTGCGGGCCAGCGCCGCGGTCGCCGAGGCCACCGCCTTCGGCACCGAGTCGAGGTCCTGATAGTCGGTGCCGCCCATGGCTTGATCGTTCCAGTACGTGCAGCCCTGCGCGGGGATGGTGAAGCCGATGTCGTTGAGCCCCTGATACAGGTCGGCGACGATCTTGTGCGCGCCGTCCTCGTTGCCGACCACGGCGACCGTGGCCACCTTGCCGACCATCGCGGGACGGCCCTGATCGTCGGTTTCGGACAGCTCGGCGTCCAAACGCTCCAGCACCCGCTGCGCCACCGAGGACATGTGCCCGACCCAGGTGGGGGTCGAGATCAGCAGGATGTCGGCCGCCGCGATCCGTTCCCGAATCGACGGCCACTGGTCGCCGGGCCCCTCATCGGCGGTGACACCGGGCAGCACCTCGTAGTCCACCACGCGCAGCACCGTGCCCTGCACGTCGTGCCCGGCCAGCTCGTCGAGCACCTGGCGGGCGATGAGGTCGCTGCTGGATTCGGCGGGTGACTTCTTCAGTGTGCACACCAGTGCGAGGGCGCTCGGTCCGGCCATGGGGGAAACCTCCTGATTCGCAGTATGTTTCGGTTCAGCCGCGGGCGACGACCCGGATCGTGCGCAGCTTGGAGTCCGCGGCATCCGGCACGTTCATTCCCGCGTCGAGCCCGGTGCGCAGGTAGTCGATCACCGCGCCGTCGATCCGCTCGCCGGGCACGACCACCGGAATGCCGGGCGGGTACGGCGTGAGCTGCTCGGCGGCGATGCGGCCCACGGCGTCTTGCGCGTCCACCGTCTCGACCGGACCGAAGAACGCGTCGCGCGGCAGCATCACGGTCTCCAATTGCAGGTCACCGGGCGAGGGCAGGTGGATGGGGGGCGGCTGGGGATCGGTCAGTTGCTCGCGCCAAGCGGCTACGCCGTCGACCAAGGCCTCCACGGTGCCTTTGTCGTCGGCGAGCGACAGGGTCGCCAGCACACGACGGTGATCGCTCAGCCCCATGTCGAGGCGCCGGTGCTCGCGCAACCAGTCCGCCGCCTGGTAGCCGCTGGCCCCGGTCTCGGACACGTCCATCAGGACCTGGAGCCGATCGAGGTCGTGAGAGGCTTCGACGCCGAGCAGTTCGTCCTCGAGCACCGTGATGCCGGGGAGCTCGGCGAGCTGTTGTCTGGCCCGTCCGGCGACGCGCAGCGCGTGGCCCAGCAGTTCGGGCCCACGCTCGACCATTTGCCTGCGCCAACCGTCGAGCGCGGCGTAGACCAGCACGTTCGGGCTCGTGGTCATCAGCAGGTCGGCGCATTCGCTGAGCCGGATCGGGTCGATGAGATCGCCTTGCAGGTGGAACACCGAGCCCTGCTCGAACCCCGCGCCCATCTTGTGCACGCTGACCACGCACAGATCGGCGCCCGCGTCCATCGCCCAGGTGGGCAGGTCGTCGTGGAAGGGCAGATGCGCGCCCCACGCCTCGTCGACGATCAAGGGTTTGCCCCGCTCGTGGCAGACGTCGGCGATGGCGGCGATGTCCGCGCAGGTGCCGTAGGGACTGGGGCTGACGATCAGCGCGCCCGCGGCGTCGGGATGCGCGTCCCAGGCTTCTCTGACCTGCTCGGGTGAGGGCGGGTGCGAGAAATGCAGGTCGGTATCCCAGCGCGGGGTGATCCAATGCGGCTGGACGCCGGAGAACACCAGCCCGGCGACCACCGATTTGTGGCTGTCGCGCGCCACGAGCAAGCCGCCCTCGTGACCGCCCGCGACCGCCATCATGGCCGCCTTGACCGACAGGGAACTGCCGCAGGTGGAGAAGAACGCGGTTTCCGCGCGCACCGCGTCGGCCATGAGTGCCTCGGCGCGGGCGAGGTAGCCGCCGCGTGCCAGCCGGTCGTCCAATCCGGCGACGGCCAGCACGTCGGAGCCGAAGGCGTCGCGGCCGATCACGTCCAACACCCGTTCGTCGGTGCCGCGTCCTTGCCGGTGTCCGGGCGGGGTGAATCCGTACCGGCCCAGTCGGTGATAGTCGGCAAGCGCTTCCAGCAGAGGAGCTCGTGTATGGTCCACGGCTTCCGCCTACCCGGATTCGGCGACGGCACACGTCCGGTGTGCTACCCATCCACTACACCCGTCGCAAGCGGGCCGCCGCGGTCTCGAACAGCGGCCGCTACGCACGTCGGGTCGGCTCGCGCGCCGAGCGGTCCGGCGGGCCGTCGGCGCGATCCCCCGTACCCGCGTATGTGTTCGCACGCGGAGAACGGACCGGCGCGGGTGAACCCGGCGCGCTCGTTTCGGGCGAGGGCGCCCGGGTAGCACGGGGACAAGACCGGACCCCACAGGAGGAACACGCGGATGAAGGCAGTGACCTGGCAAGGACGACGCAAAGTCGCCGTGGAGACGGTGCCCGATCCACGGATCGAGGCCCCGACGGACGCGATCATCGAGGTCACCTCCACCGGTATATGCGGATCCGATCTGCACCTGTACGAAGTGCTCGGCGCCTACATGAGCAACGGCGACGTGCTCGGCCACGAACCCATGGGACGGGTGGTCGAAACCGGTTCGGCCGTCACCGGTCTGCGCCGCGGCGACCGCGTCGTGATCCCCTTCCAGATCAGCTGCGGCGCCTGCTACATGTGCCGGACCGGCCTGCCCACGCAGTGCGAGACGACCCAGGTCCGCGAATACGGTTGCGGCGCGGCGCTGTTCGGCTACTCCAAGCTCTACGGACAGGTGCCAGGCGGGCAAGCGGAGTATCTGCGGGTGCCGCACGCGGACGCCACCCACATCACGGTGCCCGACGGACCGCCCGATTCGCGGTTCCTGTACCTGTCCGACGTGCTGCCCACCGCATGGCAGGCGGTGGAGTACGCCGCGGTCCCGGAGGGCGGTTCGGTGACCGTGCTGGGCCTGGGCCCGATCGGGGACATGGCGTGCCGGGTCGCGGCGCATCGCGGGTATCGCGTGATCGGCGTCGACCGGGTTCCCGAGCGGCTGGCGCGGGTGGCCGAACGCGGCGTGGAGGTGATCGACCTCACCGACGCCGACGAGCCGGTGGGCGAGATCATCCGCGGATGGACCGACGGCCGGGGCACCGACTCGGTGATCGACGCGGTCGGCATGGAGGCCCACGGCTCGCCCTTGGCCTCGGCGGCCCAGCGCTCGGCGGCGTTCCTGCCGGATTTCGTGGCCGAGAAGGTGATGGACACCGCGGGTATCGATCGGCTCGCGGCGCTGCACTCGGCGATCGACATCGTCCGCCGCGGCGGCACGATCTCGGTCATCGGCGTCTACGGCGGCATGCTCGACCCGATGCCGATGCGGGTGCTGTTCGACAAGCAGATCCAGGTGCGGATGGGGCAGGCGAACGTGAACCGGTGGGTCGGCGACATCATGCCGCTGCTGCAGGACGGCGACCCGCTCGGCGTGGACACCTTCGCCACCCACCGCCTTCCCCTGACCGACGCGGCGCAGGCCTATGCCAGTTTCCAGCAGAAGACCGACGGTGCGGTGAAGATCGTCCTCGACCCGACCGCCACGAACTGATCGGCGCGGCGGGTCCGCACCGGACCCCGCCGCGGTCGTCCGCGACCGCGGCCGGGAACTGTTTGCTCTCTGCGCGCCTGGGTAGCTGCCGGGTATGAGCTTTTTACTACGCGGAGTGGTCTCGCCGTGGTGGCTCGAGGCGCCCACCTCCGCAGCCGCTGAGATGGCCCGCGCGGGCGTGGAGAAGGCAGTCGGCCTGGGAGCCAGGGCCGCCCAGGCGCCGGTGCAGGCAGTGGCCGCCGGCGCCCGGGCAGGTGCGTCACTGCTGAATCTGGGACGCGACGAGGAGTTGCGCGACGAGTTGGCGGCGCTGGTCGATCCGCACGCACTGCGTTCGCGCCGCCGCGTGGCCGTCTACGAGGACCGGGCCACCGTCGAGGTCCGCGGCCTGGACTCCGGCAAGAGCGAAGCCGTCACCGAGGCGCTGCACCGCACCCTGGACCGCCGCCGGGATGTGCGCTGGTGGCGGGTGAACGCGGTGACCGGACGAGTCGTCGCCGCGCTGGAGCACGGTGCGGCCGATCTGCCCGCCCTGGTGTCGGCGATCGAGTCGGTCGAGGCCGACACCGCGGTCGGCGACCTGGACTGGAGCCGCGGCTGTGAGCACCCCGGCGACCGGGAGCCGTTGCTGGCGGCGGGAATTCAGGTCGCCGGCGACGTGTGCGCGATCGGGCTGTCGGCGGTGGGGGCGGTGCTGCCGTTGCGCGCACCCGCCCGGGTACTGCGCGCGGCCGCCGCGTTCGTCGACACCCAGCCGCGGATCCGTAAACGGTTGGAGGAACAGCTCGGCCGTCCCCGGACGGACATGGTGCTCACCACGGCCAACGCCATCGGCAACGCCCTGGGCAACAGCGCCGCGGCGGGCACGGCGAATCTGGTGATCGACGCGGTGCACCGCGGTTTCACGCTGACCGAGTCGCTGACCAGGTACGCGCAATGGCGCAACTGGGAGGCCGAGATCGACCGCCGTCCCGCGGAAGTGTGCGAACCGTTGTCACCGCCCGCCCGCATCGTCGAGATGCCACAGGGGCCGATCGAACGCGTGGCCGACGAGACGGCCGCGGGTGCACTGGTGGGTGCGGTCAGCTCCGTGCTCGGCGGGCGTGGGCTGTTCGGCGCGGCCGACGCGTTGGAACTCGGAGCGCCCAAGGCGGCGCGAGCGAGCCGGGAAGCTTACGGTGCCCTGGTCTCCACGACGCTGGGCCGGGCCGGGGTGCTGACGCTGCACCCACGGGTCTGGCGGCGGCTGGACCGATTGTCGGCGCTGGTCATCGACGGTGAGTCGCTGCTGACCGCACGCAGGCTGGTGCTCGACGCCGAGACGACGCACGAGAAGTGGTCGGTCGCCGACGTGTGGAGCGTGAGCCAGCGCCTGCTGTGGGGTCAGGAAGCCGAGGAAGGCTCCGAGGGCGACGCGCGACCGGACGACCTCGATCGTCTCCAGTCCTCCGATGGCAACCGGCGGCTGGTGCACGCCGCGACCGGAAAGGTCGACCGAGGCGGGACGCGCCGCCCGGTATGGCGGGAACTGCACGACAACGGCACACCGGTCGGACGGGTACTGATCGGTCGCGAACTCGACCGGCGGGCCCACGCGCTGCTGGCGCGTGCGCGCAGCGCGGGACTGCGCGTGACCCTCGTCGGCGACGCCGACGCCGCGGAGTTGCGCTCCATGGCCGACGAATTCGTCTCTCCGTCGCGCTCACTGAGCAAGCTGGTGCGCACGTTGCAGCAGGACGGTCACGTGGTGGCCGTGCTGAGCCCCCGCGCGCACCGGGCGCTGGCCTTCGCCGACGTGGCGATCGGGCTGGCCGTCCGAGAGGACAACGCACTGCAGATCCCCTGGACCGCCGACGCGGTCTGCCGCGACCTCGGGCAGGCCGACCGCGTCCTGGCCGCCGTCGGTCCGGCTCGTCAGGTGAGCGAACGCGGGCGCTCGCTGGCCCTGTCGGCGGCCGCGCTGGGCGGACTGCTGCTGGCCGTGGCCCCGACCAGCGCGGGCAGAGCTTCGCCCATGACCGCCGCGCACTACACCGGTCTGCTCAGCGGCGCCTTCACCGGATGGCGTTCGGCGCGGACCGAGCCACCGGCCACCCTCGCCCCGTTGCTGCCCTGGCACGCTCTGGAAGCCGGCGAGGTGCTCAGCCGGCTGGCGCAGCCGGCTCCGTTGGAGGAGCGAGCCCAGCCGAGCCCCGCCGCCCGCATCCCGGGGGTGAGCGTCCTCTCCTCGGCCGCGTCGTTCGCCGGTCAGCTGCGCCGCGAACTGGCCGACCCGCTCACCCCGATCCTCGGGGTCGGCGCGGTCGCCACCGCCGTGCTCGGCGCGCCGTCGGACGCGGTGCTGCTGTCGTCGGTGCTCGCGGTCAACGCACTGGTCTCCGCGTGGCAGCGCCAGCGCGCCGAGGGCGCGCTGCACCGGTTGTTCGAGGGCGAACAGCTCACCGCCCGCGTCATCGATCGCGCGGACCTCGACGCGGACGAGCCGGGCGAACGCCAGGTGCCCGCGAACCTGCTCGCGCTCGGCGACGTGATCGTGCTGCGGTCCGGGGACGTGGTCCCCGCCGACGCGCGGCTGCTGCGCGCCGCCGACCTGGAGATGGACGAATCCGGCCTCACCGGCGAGTCGATCACCGTGGACAAGCAGGTCTCCGCCACCCCCGGTACGGCGGTGGCCGACCGCGCCTGCATGGTTTTCGAAGGCAGCACGGTGGTCAACGGCACCGGCCGGGCGATCGTCGTGGCCGTCGGCGCCGACACCCAGGCAGGCCGCGCCGCGGCCGGAGCCATACCGCCGGAGAAAGGCGGCGTGCAAGCGCAATTGCGCCGCTTGACCGACCGCGCCCTGCCGCTGACCTTGACCGGCGGCGGCGTCGTGACCGGGCTCGGCCTCCTGCGCGGCAGGCCGCTGCGCACCGCGATCGCCGACGGCGTCGCGGTCGCGGTCGCCGCGGTGCCCGAGGGGCTGCCGCTGGTGGCCACGGTCGCCCAGCTCGCGGCCGCCCGCAGGCTCTCCCGCCACGGCGTGCTGGTCCGCGCCAGCCGCACCGTCGAGGCGCTGGGCCGCGTGGACACTCTGTGCTTCGACAAGACCGGCACCCTCACCGAGGGGCGGCTGCGCCTGACCACCCTCGCCGACCTCGACGAGCAGTGGTCCCCGGACGCGGGCTCGGAGAACGCGCACCGGCTGCTGCGGGCCGCGGCCCGCGCCTGCCCCGACCCCGACGAGGGCCCGATCGTGCACGCCACCGACCGCGCGGTGGTGGATGCCGCGGGCGAGGTGCTCGGCGACGACGCCCGCCGCTGGGACCCGATCGAGGAGATCCCCTTCGAATCCAACCGCGGCTACGCCGCCACCCTCGGCCACACCGCCCGCAAACTGCGGCTCATCGTCAAGGGCGCCCCCGAAGTTGTGCTGTCGCGCTGCACGCAGGTGCGTGTGGACGACACCGACCATCCCTTCGACGACCGCATGCGCGAGCGCGCCGAACAGGTGGTGCGCGATCTCGCCGAACAGGGTTTGCGGGTCCTCGTGGTGGCCCGGCGCGACCTGCGCACCGAACCCGACGACGTCGAGGCGGCGGTCGTCGAACTCACTTTGCTCGGCTTCCTCGGACTCGCCGACGCCCCGCGCCCGCAGACGCTCCCGCTGGTGACCGCGTTGCAGCGCAATGGCATCAGCGTGCGCATGATCACCGGCGACCACCCGGTGACCGCGGCGGCGGTGGCCCGCCAGCTCGGCATCGAGGCGGGGGAGGTGGTGACCGGCGGGGATCTCGACCGGCTCGACGAGACCGCGCGCGCCGAGCTGATCGAACAGGGCACGGTGTTCGCCCGCGTCAGCCCGGAACAGAAAGTGCGCATCGTCGCGGCGCTGCGCCGCGCGGGTCACGTCGTCGGCATGACCGGCGACGGCAGCAACGACGCCGCCGCGATCCGCACCGCCGATGTCGGAATCGGCTTGGCCGCACAGGGTTCCGTCGCCGCCCGCAACGCCGCCGACATGGTGCTCACCCGTCCCGACCCGCTGGTGCTGCTGCACGCCCTCGTCGAAGGGCGCGGCATGTGGCAGCGGGTCACCGACGCCGTCGGCGTGCTGGTCGGCGGCAACGCAGGCGAAGTGGCCTTCACGCTCTACGGCACCGCCGTCAGCGGGCAGGCGCCGCTGGGCACCCGGCAATTCCTGCTGGTCAACATGCTCACCGACATGTTCCCCGCCATGGCGCTCGCGCTGTCGCGCGACGGCGAGGCCGTCGATCCCGACGACGACGACGATCCGCAGGCCCAAGCGCAGCGGGCGGCCGAGCGGCTCGCCGAACTCCCGCCCGCGCACCTGGGCACGGACCTGCTGCACACCCTCGGCGTCCGCGGCGTCGCCACGGCCACCAGCGCGTCGGTGGCGTGGACCCTCGGCCGCATGACCGGCACCCAGCGGCGCGCCGCCACCATCGGCCTGGTCGCGCTCATCGGAACGCAACTCGGCCAGACGCTGGTCTCCGGCTACCGCAGCCCGCTGGTGTGGGTCACCACGGCCGCGAGCGGGGCGGTGCTCGGCGCGGTGGTGATGACGCCGGGGCTGTGCCACTACTTCGGTTGCCGCCCGCTGGATCCGATCGGGTGGGGGATCGCGACCACATGCGCCACGACCGCCACCGCCGCAGCGGTGCTGCTTCCCCGGTTGCTGCCCCAGCCGGAGATCGCGGAGGAAGGGTGAGGCGCTGATTCGCACATCGCCGCCCGGGTATCCGCCCGGCGACGGACCCTGCCACCGCCACATCGACGAGGAGGAACCCTATGGCTCAACAGGTCGGTGACTACGTCGTGCAACGTCTGCGGGAGTGGGGCGTCGAGCAGGTCTTCGGCTATCCCGGCGACGGGATCAACGGTCTGATCGCCGCTTTCGGCCGCGCGGGGGACAATCCGGCGTTCATCCAAGCCCGCCACGAGGAGATGTCGGCATTCCAGGCCACCGGGTACGCCAAATTCAGCGGCAAGGTGGGTGTGTGCACCGCGACCTCGGGGCCGGGGGCGATCCATCTGCTCAACGGTTTGTACGACGCGAAACTCGATCACGTCCCGGTGGTGGCGATCGTCGGGCAGACCGCGCGCAGCGCGATGGGCGGCAGCTACCAGCAGGAAGTCGACCTGCAGAACCTGTTCAAGGACGTCGCCTCCGACTACTTGGTCGAGGTGAACGTGGCCAGCCAGTTGCCCAATGCCCTCGACCGCGCCTTCCGGGTCGCGCTCGCGCGCCGAGCCCCGACGGCGGTGATCCTGCCGTCGGATCTGCAGGAGGAGGACTACCGGCCACCGCAGCACGCGTTCAAACAGGTGCCGTCGAGCCCTCCTGGACTGCACTCGCCGCGCGTCGTTCCCGCCCCCGAGGACATCCGGCGCGCCGCGGAAGTGCTCGACGCCGGATCGAAGGTCGCGATCCTCATCGGTCAGGGCGCCCGCTCGGCCGCCGAGCAGGTCGTCGAGCTCGCGGAGCGCACCGGCGCGGGCGTGGCGAAAGCCTTGCTGGGCAAGGACGTCCTGCCCGACGATCTGCCCTTCGTCACCGGGGCGATCGGATTGCTCGGCAGCAGGCCCAGTTACGAGCTCATGCGTGACTGCGACACACTGTTGATCGTCGGATCGAACTTCCCCTACAGCCAGTTCCTGCCCGAACTCGGGCAGGCGCGCGCGGTGCAGATCGATATCGACGGCACGATGATCGGCATGCGCTACCCGACCGAGGTGAACCTGGTCGGCGACGCGAAATCCACACTGAGCGAACTGATTCCGCTGGTGCGGCGCAAGGACGACCGCGCATGGCGGGAGAAGATCGAGAAGAATGTCGCCCGCTGGTGGCAGACCATCGAACGCCAGTCCCTGCTGGACGCCGAACCGGTCAACCCGATGCGGGTGGTGTGGGAACTGTCCGAACGCATCCCCGACAACGCCATCGTCACAGCGGATTCCGGGTCCTCCACCAATTGGTACGCCCGCTGCCTGCGCTTCCGCGGCCGGATGCGCGGTTCCCTGTCGGGCACCCTGGCGACCATGGGCCCCGGCGTGCCCTACGCCATCGGCGCCAAGTTCGCCCACCCCGACCGGCCCGCGATCGCGCTGGTCGGCGACGGCGCCATGCAGATGAACGGCATGGCCGAACTGCTCACGATCGCCCGCTACCGATCACGCTGGAGCGATCAGCGCCTGGTGGTGTGCGTCTTCCACAACAACGACCTCAACCAGGTCACCTGGGAGCTGCGCGCCATGGGCGGTGCGCCGAAGTTCGAACAGTCTCAAACCCTTCCCGACGTCTCCTACGCCGAGGTCGCCCGCAGCGCGGGCCTGACCGGGATCACCGTGCGCACACCTGAGGAACTCGGCCCGGCCTGGGACAGCGCCCTGCACGCCGACGGCCCGGTGGTGCTCGACGTGCACTGCGACCCCGACGTGCCGCCCATCCCGCCGCACGCCACCTGGGACCAGATGAAGGACACCGCCGAAGCCGTGCTGCGCGGTGACCCGGACGCCTGGCACCTCGTCGCGCAGGGCGCGAAAACCAAGATCCAGGAGTTCATTCCGTAGCGACCGAAACGAGTGGTGCGATGACCGACCAGGATGTCGTCGACCTGCTGACCGCCCAGCACGCGCAGATCACCACGCTGCTGGCGCGACTGAAGGCGGGTGAGGACGGGAAGCAGGATCTGTTCATCGATCTGGTGCGGCTGCTGGCCGTGCACGAGAGCGCCGAGGAGGAGGTCGTGCATCCGGTCGCCGGGCGGGCCCGTTTCGGCGCCGACGACGACATCGTGCGACCGCGGCTGGAGGAGGAGAACGCGGCCAAGCGGGCGCTGGCACACCTGTACGACCTCGGGGTGGACCATCCCGATTTCGACGCCGCGCTGGCCGCGTTCGCCGACGCCGTGGCCGAGCACGCCACACGCGAGGAGACCGAGGAGTTCACGCTGCTGCGCGCGCAGTTCTCGACCGATCAGCTACGGCGCATGGCCGGTTCGGTGCGCGCCGCCGAAGCGGTGGCACCCACCCGCCCGCACCCCGGCACGGGGGAGTCCGCGGCCGCGAACCTCCTGGCCGGACCTCCACTGGCGCTGTTCGACCGCGCCCGCGACGCGGTGCGGGACTGGCGGCGCAACCAGGACATGTGAACCATCGGCAGGCCCGGCCTGCCACCCGAACGCCGAAACGGAAGAAGGAGGACACCGACCATGGGGTTTCCCGAACAGCAACAGAAGGTGCCAGGCATCCAGGCCAGGATGAACCCGGTGCCGGACTGCGGCGAGGACAGCTACCGCGGATCCGGCAGGCTGACCGGCAAGGCCGCCGTCATCACCGGCGCCGACAGCGGCATCGGGCGAGCGGTGGCGATCGCCTACGCGCGCGAAGGCGCCGACGTGCTGATCTCCTATCTCGACGAGGACGAGGACGCGAAGGAAGTCGCCGACCTGGTGACGCAGGCGGGACGCAAAGCCGTGCTCGTGCCGGGCGACCTGTCCGACGCCGCGCACTGCCGCGCCGTCATCGACCGGGCGGTGCGGGAATTCGGGAAGATCGACGTGCTGGTGAGCAACGCGGCGTTCCAGATGACCCACGAGACGCTGGAGGAGATCAGCGACGAGGAATTCGACCACACCGTCAAACTGAACATCAACGCCTACTTCTACCTGGTGAAGGCGGCGCTGCCGCATATGCCCGCCGGCTCGTCGATCATCGGGAGTTCCTCGGTCAACTCCGACATGCCCTCCCCGACGCTGGCGCCCTACGCGGCGACCAAAGCCGCCATCGCCAACTTCTCCGCCAGCCTCGCCCAGCTGCTGGGCGAGCGCGGAATCCGGGTCAACAGCGTTGCCCCCGGGCCCATCTGGACCCCGCTGATCCCCTCCACCATGCCGGTGGAGAAGGTCGCCCACTTCGGTGACGACACACCGCTGGGCCGTGCCGGTCAACCGGCCGAACTGGCCTCCACTTATGTCCTGCTGGCCTCCGACGAGGGCAGCTACATCTCCGGAGCACGGATCGCGGTCACCGGCGGCCGACCGATCCTGTGACCGCCTGGGCACGAGGAACCGCACGGGCGGCCGCTGCGCGAAGCGGCCGCCCGGCGCGGCGGTGACGGGTCACAGCATCGACACCACGATCGCGACCGCCGCGGCGAGGAAGACCAGCACCACCACCGCCGTGAGCACCATCGCCGCGACCCCGGTGACCGGGAAGTGGTGTCTGGTGCTGGGCTCCGGCGCGGACAGCCCGGAAGTCTGCGGTGTGTCCGGTGGCGTCGAGCCCGGTGGCACGCCGCCGCCGGGTTCCAGATCGGGCGTCCTCGTCGGGTCCGGATCCATCGCGTTCACTGCCGCTCCCTATTCGCCGTCGTTTCCAGGTACCTCGGGCGGTGCGTCAGGTCGTTTGCCGGGCTTCTTGCGGTACACGATCACCGCGCCGACCAGCACCGCGAGCCCGAGAATCACCAACAGTTCCATGCCAGGGGCCTACCCGGTATCCGCGTGCCCAATCGACCCGCGCTCAGGTGATCCGCCGGTCACACCCTGACGATGACGTAGTGACCGGCGGTCTCCTGGAACTCGACCGCGGAAGCGATCGCCGCGTCGTCGAGGACGGGACTGCCGTCCGGGACGACGATCAGTTTGTCGTCATCGTCGTAGAGCCGGTGGATGATCCCGACGCAGAGTCCGCGTGCGCGGACCATCGGTTCGGCCGGGCCGAGGTAGTAGGCGTCGAGCTCCGCACCGTCGGGCGCGAGGGTCCCCGGCACATAGCCGTAGTTGGCGAGGTACCGGAAGCCGCACGTCGGATGATGGCTGCCGTATGGACGGTCGAAGACCAGATCCACTGTGCGGCCGAGGAATCGGCGCGCCGATCGCAGCGATTCGGAATCCTCCATCGCGGGCGTGTCGGTCATCGTCCGACGCTACGCGGATCCACGCCCGTCACCGGTCGCGACGAAGCTCGACCGGGATCACCGGGGCGCGCGCCGCGATCCGCGCGCGCAGGCTCTGTGACGATCGATCGGCTGCCGGCGGCGTGGGGGCGCGGCGACGCACCCGGGCGCGGGCGACGAGTTCGAGGGTGACCGCGACGGCGCAGGACTGCGCCAGCAGCAGCCCGGCCAGCACCATGATCTGCACCGCGGCGGCCTGCGCGGCCGAGCCGGTCGCGAGCAGAACCCCGACGAACGCCCCCGGCAGCGTCACCAGCCCGACCGTGCGGGTCTGGTCGACGCCGGGCAGCAGCGCGTCGGCGGCCGTGGGCCGGATGATCTCCAGGCGCGCGTCACGCTCGGTGAACCCGAGACCGAGCGCGGCTTCGACCTCCCCCCAGCGCTCCTCGATCGTGTCCAGGGCACGCCGCGCCGCCAGCGACGTCGCGGTCATGGCGCCACCGGAGACGATGCCGCCGATCGGCACCAGCGCCACCCCGCTGAGCGGGACGACGCCGCTGAGCAGCAACATCGGCAGCACCGCGCCCAGACCCGCGCCGAGCGCCAGGCTCAGCCACAACCCCGATCCGCCCGCGCGGGCGCGCCGCGCCGAGGTCGCCACGGCCGCGCCGAACATCACCGCCAGCACCAGCAGCGACGACCACAGCTGCGCCAGCGCCGCGGTCAGGATCAGCGCGACCGCGGCGAGCTGCGCGGCGCCGCGGACCGCCGCCCACGGAGCCACCGTCACCCGCCCCAGCCCGGCGACCCCGTACACCACCGCCGCGGCAACGACCATGACGGCGCACACCACCACCAACCCCACCCCGGGCGTGATCGCCGTATTCATCCGTGCACTCTCTCACGCCGCCACACCCACCCGGGTTCGACGTCGCGACCGACGGTGCCGACCCGCCACGGCCAGGCGATGGCGCACGAGAGTGAGGGCATTGCGTGCGAGCGCGGGCTGGAGGAAGGTGAGTATGTCCGGTGGCGCCACCGGGGCGCCGCCCTGACCAGAGCAGGAGGTGGCCCGTGTACGCACGTTCCAGCACCATCGCGGCCCAGCCCTCGTCGATCGACGACGGGATCGCGTACCTGCGTGATGAAGTGATGCCGAATCTGCCCGAAATCCAGGGATGGGTCGGCTTGTCCTTGATGGCCGACCGGTCGACCGGGCGCTGCATCGCCACGACCTCATGGGAAGCAGAGGAGGCATTGCATGCCAGCAGAGGACGAGTCCAGCAACTGCGCGACGGCCTGGCCCGGCGGCTCGGCGGCCGGGTGGAGCGCGTCGAGGAATGGGAGATCGCGGTGATGCACCGTGACCATCCGGCCGGCGACAATGCCTGTGCCCGGTGTTCGTGGGTGCAGGTCGATCCGGGCCGGCTCGACCAGCTGGCCGACACGTTCAAGATGGAAGTGCTGCCGCAGACGGAGATGCTCGACGGATTCTGCAGCGCGAGCCTGTTCCTCGATCGGGCCAGCGGCCGAGCGGTGGGAGCGACCGTATGGGAGACCCGGGAGGCGATGGAGGGCAGCCGCGAGCAGACCAACCGGATCAGGACCATGGCGACGCAGCGAGTGAGCGCCAACGTGCTCGAGGTCGGAGAGTTCGACCTGGCGTTCGCGCACCTGCGGGTACCCGAGATGGCCTGAGGTCCTCCGATATCCGGCCGGAACACGGGTTTGTCCGGCCGGATCTCCGTGCTCGCGATCGCGCGATCCGCCCGATCCACGAGCGCTCGGACGCCGCGCCGCACGCCGACGGTATAGATGTCGATTACCCGCGAGGTAATGGCCGCGCCCCGCGGCCGTTCGTAGGATCGGGGAGTGAGTACCCCCACGGCAGGCGACCTGCTGCGACACTGGCGCTTGGAACGCAGGCTGAGCCAACTGGAACTGGCCGGACGGGCCGACACCTCGGCCCGGCACTTGAGTTTCATCGAGACCGGACGCGCCACCCCGAGCCGGACCATGATCGTGCACCTGTCCGAGCACTTGGAGATCCCGTTGCGCGAACGCAACCGCGTGCTGCTGGCCGCGGGCTACGCCCCCGCCTACGCGCAACCCGGCCTGGACACCCCCGCCATGGACGCCATCCGCGGCGCGATGCGCGAGATTCTCACCGGTCACGAACCCTATCCGGCGCTGGCCATCGACCAGAACTGGACCATGATCGACGCCAACAGCGGTGTGGCCGTCCTCATCGACGGCATCGATCCGGCACTGGCGCGACCGCCGGTGAACGCCCTGCGGCTGAGCCTGCACCCCGACGGGATGGCCGGGCGCATCCGCAACCTCGCCGAGTGGCGCGGCCACATCTTCGCCCGCCTGGCGCGCCAAGCCGAGGTCACCGGATCACGGGACCTGGCCGACCTGCTCGAGGAGCTGCGGTCCTATCCCGGTGGCGAAGTCGAGCTCGCCGTCCCCGAACCGGACCAGGCGGTGGTCCCGCTGCGGATCGAACACGACGGGGACGAGCTGTCGTTCCTCAGCGTCACGACGGTGTTCGGCACCCCGATGAACGTCACCGTCGCCGAACTGGCCATCGAATCGTTCTTCCCCGCCGACGAGGACACCAAGAAGCGCCTCACCGCGGGCGCCCGGTGACCCCCGCCGCCCAGCTGTCCGCGCTGCTCGGCGTGTCCGTGCGCGCCGTCACCGATCTCGGCGAAGGCCACGCGTGGACGCTGCATCGCGCCGAATTGGCCGATGGCCGAACCATTTTCGTGAAGGCCTCGCAGCAGCCGACACCGGTCTTCGCGGCCGAAGCGGCGGGCCTGGCGTGGCTGCGGGGGACGGGCCGGGACCGCGACGGCGTCAGCGCGTTGCTGCCGGAGGTGCTGGCCGCCGACGAACGGACGCTGGTGCTGCCCTGGCTGGAGGAATCCGGCCCCACACCCGCTGCCGCCGAACGTCTCGGCCGTGAACTGGCCGCGTTGCACGCGGGCCGATCCGAGCTCTACGGTGCGCCTTGGGACGGCTGGATCGCGCGCCTGCCGCTGCCCAACACCCCCACCGACGGGCCGTGGCCGCGGTGGTATGCCGAGCATCGCCTCGCACCGTACCTCGCTGCGGCCGCCGGGTCTCTCGGCGCCGAGGGCACACGCCTGCTCGAGCGCGTCATCGAACGCATCGACGACCTGGCCGGGCCCGACGAGCCTCCGGCCCGCATCCACGGCGACCTCTGGTCGGGCAACATCCTGTGGACCCGGCAGCGCGCGATGCTCGTCGACCCCGCCGCGCACGCCGGTCACCGCGAGACCGACTTGGCCATGCTGGCCCTCTTCGGCGCGGCGCACCTGGACCGCATCCTCGCCGCCTACCACGAGACCCATCCGCTCGCCGACGGGTGGCGAACCCGTACGCCGCTGCACCAGCTGCACCCGCTGCTGGTGCACGTCGTGCTGTTCGGCGCTGGCTATCGCGCGCGGACCGTCACCGCGGCCCGCGCGGCGCTCGCGTCCTGACCTGCGGCCCGCGCGTCACCCGTCGACCCGGGCGATGACCTTCTCCGCGAAGCGGGACAGGTTGGCGATCTTCGTGTCCAGCGGCTCGGTGTCCTGTTCGGTGGTGTAGGGCAGCCGGAATCCGACGATCACATCGGTGACCCCTTTGTCCTCGAGGCGCTTGATGCCGTCGACGGTGAAGCCGTCCAGCGAGATCACGTGCACTTCGAAATCCTCGCGGGTGCCGTATTCCGCGCGCAGGGCGTCCAATTCGGCCAGCAGCCGGTCGAGTTCGGCGCCGTCGCCACCGGCGTGCATCCATCCGTCGCCGCGTCGGGCGGCCCGGCGCAACGCGGGCTTGCTGTGCCCGCCGATCAGGATCGGCACCGGTTCGGTCGGCACCGGGCTGATCTTGATCGGCGGGATGTCGTAGAACTGCCCGTGGTACTCGAAGTACCCGCCTGCCGAGAGTCCGCGCACGATATCGATGCATTCGTCCATCCGCGCGCCGCGTTTGTCGAACGGCACACCCATGATCTCGAAGTCGTCCGGCCACGGGCTGATGCCGACGCCCAGCCCGAATCGGTTACCGCTCAGCGCGGCCACCGAGGCGGCCTGCTTGGCCACCAGCACCGGGGGCCGGATCGGCAGCTTCAGCACGAAGGGCGTGAAACGCAGCGTGGTGGTCACCGCCGCCATCGCCGCGCTGAGCACGAAGGCCTCGATGAACGGCTTGTCCTCCAGGAACTCCCGGCTTCCGTCGGGTGTGTAGGGGTACTTCGCGTCGGATTCCCTCGGATACGCCACGCTGTCGGCGACCGCCATGGAGGTATAGCCCGCCTCCTCTGCGGCCTTGGCGAGAGCGAGGTAGTACGACGGATCGGTCATCGTCTCGGCGTAGGTGAAGCGCATGATGCTCGCCTTCCTGGCGCGTCGAGCGCGCCGCGTGGGCCCCGGCGCCGGTGCCCGCGGACCGGGCCCTGGCCGAGACGTGAGGGGAACCGGCGCAAGCGCGACCCAACCGCCTCGATGGTGTCGAGGCCGCTCGGGGGAACACCGCCTACTGCCATGGGTTGGTGAAACCTTCCGGAATCAAGTGGTCGAACATCGCCTTCATCTGTGGTGACAGCCGCATCAGTTCGATGTGCGAACCGAGCGGTCCGCCGTCGAGGTAGGCGAACTCCATCCCGACGCCTTCGAACCCGCCGCGCGCGACGATCTCGACTCCCGCCGCGCGGGCCTCGGCGAGCGCGGCGTCGTAGTCGTCGGGCACCCAGGCGGCGTGATGCAGGCCGGGGCCGAGACGATCGAGATGCTCGGAGTACAGGCTCACCCCGCCGCGCGGCTCGATCAGCTCCAATTGCTGGCCGCCCGCGTAGCCGAGCGCCACGCCGATGGTGTAATCGGCGGGCGCACCATGCAGTTCGGCGGTATCGGGGCCGAAGTGGACCTCCGGAATGGTGAACCACTCGCCGACCCCGTACCGGGTGGTGAACGCCCGGACTGCCGCGGCCAGGTCCTCCACCACCCAGCACAGCTGGAAGATCGGGCCTTCGGTGATCATCGGCGTCCTCCGAGGCGGCTCATCAGCCGCGGACACCACCGGTAGGCGGCCAGCACGGCTCTGTTGTAGCGGGGGAACACGATGTACGGCTTGTTCTTTCGCATGCCACGCAGAATGTGCTGCGCCGCCCGTTCGGATCCGATCATCCCGATCGGAATGCGGCGCGCCGGCCCGCGATACGAATACCCCGGCAGGTCGATGCCGGAATCGACGATGTCGGTCGCGACCCCTCCCGGTACGGCCACGCTGACCCTGACGCCCGCCGCGGCCGCTTCGACGCGCAGCGCGGTGCTCAACCCGACAACGGCGTGCTCGGTCATCGCATACGCCGCCGACGGCGCCACGGGTGTGAGTCCCGCGATGGAGGCCATGTTGACGATGTGGCCGGAACCCTGTGCGCGCATCAGCGGGTAGGCGTGCCGCGTCCCGTGCACCACACCCCACAGATTCACGTCCACGATCCGCTGCCACTGCGCCAACGGCATGTGCTCGGCCGCGCCGCCGAGGCGGATACCCGCGGTGTTGAACAGGAAGTCGATGCCTCCCAGCTCGGCAACGGCTCCGTGGATGAGGCGGCGCACCTGGTCGTCGTCGGAGACGTCGACGACCTGCGTATGGATCGCGGTATCGGCCGCCAGCCCCACCAGCCCGGCGGCATCGTCGTCGGCGGCCACGACCGCGACGCCCCGCGCGGCCAGCAGTCGGCACAGCGCGGCGCCGATGCCGGACGCGGCGCCGGTGACCACCGCCACATCATTCACGTCGTTTAATTAAGCATCTGTGTTTAACATCGTCAATACTTGTGTTTAGTACAGTGCGGGTATGCCGAGCGACGATTCGCGCACCGCTTTGCTCGACGCCGGAGAACGCCTCATCGCCGAACGCGGCGTCGACGTGCCGCTGCGCGACATCGCCGCCGCGGCGGGCCAGCGCAACAACTCCGCCGTGCATTACTACTTCGATTCGCGCACCGGCCTGATCGAGGCCATCGTGCAGCGGCGGATGAACTGGCTCGAACAGCGGCGCATGCAGCTGCTGGCCGCCCACGAAGCCGAAGGCGGCGCCAACGACCTGCCCACCCTCGTCGCCATGCTCGCGACACCCATCCTCGAACTGCTCGGCCACCATCGCGTGACCCATCTGGGCCGGTTCCTGGAAGTCGTGCGCACCCACCCCGTGGTGGCGGACGCGCGCCGCCTCGCCGGCGCCGACCGCGCCGCGGTCCGGATCATCGCCACCCGGCTCGACGCCGCACTGTCCGGCCTGCCACGGCGGCTGCGCAGGCAGCGCCTGGAATCCATGGCCACCGTCATGTTGGCCTTGATCGCCGACTACGAGCGCACCCTGGAATCGGGCGTCCGCACCGCCCACCCCGGGGACGCGGCGGAAATCGTGGACATGATCGTCGCCATGCTCACCGTGCCCGTCCACGACGACACAGCAGCCGCACCGGGACATTGAAATCGGCGCGGCGCGCGACCGGACACCGTCCCCGCCGCCCACGGTCGGCACTCCGCCGCAGACCGGCGACCAGCGGCAACGCGCGGCACTCGTCATTACGGCAGTCTCACCGCCTCAACCCAGCGTCCGCCGTGGCCCGGGCGCACACCCCGGGACCGTCGCCAGCCGCCGGTCGCTCTGGGGCACGGTTTCCGGGAACCTGTGGTGGAGCCGGTCGACATAGCGGCGCACAGCGCGCAATTCACTGTGCAGCTCGTTCCGCCTTGCGGGATCGCCACGGTGGGCGAATCCGATCTCCCTGGCCAATGCCTGCGCACGCACGGCGAGCAATTCCAAGAAGACCCGGGCCTGGGCGAGGTCGGCGTCGTATTCCATTCGGTAGGCCGATCTGTCGTCGATTCACATTGTCGGTCGCCCAGCGCTCACCGTGCCGCGGTCCTCGGCCGAGGGGAGCAGGACATGATGCTAACCGACCTGTTGCCCTGTAGGTGCCGAAATGGGACTGTCCGACTCACGCTCCGGCGGCCGACGTATCGCCCGCGCGTATCGTGATCGTATGGGCGTCATCGGGGAGCTGTTTCCGGGTAAGAAGCTGACTCACGACGGCAGCGAGGACAGCGACGGGCAAACCCACACACCGCGCTTCGACATCGACCTCGACTCCGGCGTGGTGCGGGTGCCTCGCGCCACCCGCCCGGCGACCGAGGACCGAGCCGAAGAACGGCGAGAGCCTCTCCAGCAGTAATCATCTCGCTGATCACAACCCGTTACGCCCCAGAAGCGCACCGGTAGCGTCGCCGCAATGGGCAATCCTGATGGACGACGGCGGCCGCTGAAGACCGTCACGGGAGTCAGCGGTGCGGTGAGCGTCTACGCGGCGGCCATCGATCCGACCACCACCACGATCGCGTCCTCCATCGAGGTCGCGAAGATCGCCGAACGACACAAGTTCGACGCCCTTTTCGCCGCCGACCTGCTCAGCTTCGGGGCACAGGGCGCGATCGGCGCGCAGGAACCCTTGATCTTCCTGTCCGCGTTGAGCGCCATGACCTCGCACGTCGGACTGATCGCGACGGTGACCACCACCTTCCACCACCCCTACAACCTCGCACGGTTGTTCGGCACACTCGACCACATCAGCAACGGCCGCGCCGCGTGGAACGCGGTGACTTCCTCGGTGGGGGAGGAGAACTACGGTGACCAGGACCTGCCCAGCCCCGAAGAGCGTTACGCACGCGCGACCGAATCCCTCGAGGTGGTCAACGCACTGTTCGACAGCTGGCAGCCCGGCGCGCTGACCTCCGACGGGCGCGGCGGCGCGATCTTGGACGCCACCCGCGTCCGGCCCATCGATCACGCGGGGCAGTACTTCACCGTGCGCGGGCCGCTGAACATCCCGCCCCTGCCGCAGCGCCGCCCCGTCCAGTTCCAGGCCGGGCAGTCGGCAGGCGGCATCGAGCTGGGCGCACGATTCGCCGAGGTCGTGTTCACCTCGCTGCCGACACCGGAAGACGCGGTGACCTACACCAAGCGCATCCGCGCCCGCGCCGGCGAACTCGGCCGGGCCGAGGGCCTGCCGTTGATCATGAGCTCGTTCCACGCGACCTACGGCGCCACCGAAGCCGAAGCCCGACGTCTGGCGCGAGAACAAGCGGAGGCAACCGACTTCCAGGCCGGACGCGCCGCGCTCGCCGATATGCTGGGCGGCGGCATCGACCTGTCCGACCTGCCGTTGGACAAGCCGCTACCGGAGAGTCTGCTCCCCGACGTGACCTCCGTACACCGCAGACGCGGCCGCGTGGAGATCTTCGGCAACTTCGCACGGTCCGGAAAGACACTGCGGGAGCTGATCATCGCCGCCGAAGACACCGGGCACTGGGCAGCCGTCGGAACCCCCGAACAACTCGCCGACGCGGTCGAAGAACGCTACAACGCAGGAGTTCTCGACGTGATCTCCCTCGGCGGGCTCGCCGACGAACGCACCCGCGACTTCGTCGTGAACGGACTGCTGCCGGAACCGCGCCGCCGCGGCATCGTCGGCTCCGACTACCTCGGCGGCACCCTCCGCGAAAACCTCGAACTCCCCCCGCTACCGGAATGACCCCGGCGACGCCCGCCACCGCGCCGCCGAGTTACGAACGGCTGGTCGACGCACCGGAGCCACTACCGGCTGCTAGCGGGTGAGAACCGGCGTCGAGGTGTTCATACGGCGATCCGAGGCCTCGTTCTGCGGCGGGTTCGTGTTCCGCACCCAGGTGATGTTGGCGACCAGATCGTCGTCGAAGACGAGTTCGTCCCACAACAGCCGCTCGGATTCCGGCGCAACCTGCTCCGTCGGCCGCGTCGGTTCGGCGGGCGCCGCGGGTTGCTGCGTCTGCTCCTCGGGCAACGGCGTCACCATCCACGACAGCGCCCGCATCGGACTCAGGTCGTAGCGGCGCGTGCCCTGTGCGACAGCGGCCACCGCGCCGGCACAGGCCATCACACCGGCGAGCAACGCCACCGGCGTCAGCCCGGCGCCGGCCATGCGCCGCGCACCGGTCCCCGAAGCGCCCGTGGAACCTTCGTCGAAAACCCGCAGAATCGCCGCGCCGAAACCTTCCCCTTGATCGACCAGGGTCCGCAATTCCGGCCCGCGAGCATCCAGATACAGCAGCATGGCGAGCACCAGAACGGCCGCGGCCACACTGGAACCCATCACCAGGTGAGCGAACATGCGGGTGCGCGAGCGCAGGTGCGCCACCACCGCGAACACGGTGACGACCATCGCGGCGGCGGCCAGCAGACCCCAGCCGCCACTGATGTTCACATCACGGAATTTCGACACCGACCACTCGTCGACGCCGTCGGTGAAACCGGAAACCCGGCCGAACGCGTTGGAGCGAGCCTCGCCACCGGAGCCGGACGCCGAAAGCCACGGCTGGAACAGCAAAGCGAACGTGGCGAGACTCGTGACCGCGGCGAAGAGAAAACCCCAATCAAGCCTCCGTGGTGGCGTCGCGCCCTGTGCCGGGCGGCCGGAGCCGCGGCTCCGACGGTGTCGCGCTTCGGTTACTTGCCAAGGGGTTGGTTGTACCATTGCTCCAGTTTCGCCGGTACCGCGTGAATTATGCCGCCACCCAGCGCAATAACAGTGGAATTGCCCGGGAGGGTCAGAATTCGCGGCACATCAATGAGATGTAATTCGATCGGGCGTCATCGGCCATCGACGGAAATAACCGTAAGCAGCTCGGTCGCAGCAGGCAAGCGTGATCCATCTCCCAAGCATCGTCCCAGCTCCGCACGTATCGAGCCGAGAGTGACCCAACCGGTGAGTAACATTTCCGGCCATGGCGTTGAACTCGATATTCGCGTTTCCGCCGCAACGCGTCCGCGCGTCCGCGCGCGAATTGCTGTGACACGCTTAACACGTGCGAAATGGGACTTCGGTCACAAACTCGCACACCAGGTGTCCGCAACGACCGACCGGCCCGACGACCGAGCGAACGCCGCCGCTCAGTGAGCCTCCGCCGCCGCACGCGCGTCGACGACCGCACGAGCGATCTCCGCCAGACGCTCATCCGGCACCTCCACCGCGCCGTCGGCATCGACCAGCACCGCCGTCGGATAGATGTCACGCAGCAGATCCGGCCCGCCCGTCGCGGTATCGTCGTCGGCCGCGTCGAACAACGCCTCCACCGCCAGGCGCAGCGCCCCCTCTTCATCGATATCGCGGCGGTAGGTCTTCTTCAACGACGACTTGGCGAACACCGACCCCGAACCGACCGCCGCGTAACCGAAACGCTCCTCATGCCTGCCGCCCACCGCGTCATAGGACACGATCCGCCCCGCCCGCTCCGGCTCGGCGGCATCCAGGTCATAGCCGACCAACAGCGGAATCACGGCCATATCCTGCAGTGCCGCAGGCAAATTGGCGCGCACCATCGCCGACAACTTCGAGGCCTTGCCATCGAAGGTCAGCGAAGCCCCCTCGATCTTCTCGTAATGCTCCAACTCCACCGCGAACAAGCGAATCATCTCCAACGCCATCCCCACCGTGCCCGCGAAACCCGCCGCCGAATAGGTGTCGGTGACGAAAACCTTCTGCATATCGCGCGTCGCCACCAGATGCGCCATCGTGCCCCGCCGGTCACCGGCCACCAGCACACCACCGCGATAAACGACCGCCACGATCGTCGTCCCATGCGGCGCGGCACCATCTCCGCCGCCGCTGATGGCGAACCCTCCCTCCGGCAACAACTGCGGCGCGTACCTGCGCAAGAACTCCGAGAACGACGCCTCCGGGTACCGCAAACCGAGAGGCAGGTAGCTGTCGGTCGTCATGAATCACCTTTCCGGGCCGAGCCTGCACCACCCGCGAACGCGATACGTGCTCTCCCGCCGACGTTACCGGAACGAAAACGCCCCGGCTGACAACCAGCAGCGCCCCGCTACGCCGCGTCGCCCCCGACGCAGGTCTGCGGCGCGTCGATCCGCACGCACGGCACCGGAGCGCGGGTCGGCTGATAACCCGCAGCCACACCACCCGCCCGGATCAGCCGGACATAGGCATCGACCGCATCGGTCGCGCGACGCGCCAACGCCGGATCGGTCAGCACATCCACCGTGTAGAGCCCGAACCGCGGCGCGTACGAACCCCACTCATAGTTGTCGGTGAGACTCCAGTAGTTGTAACCGATGACGTTCATCCCATCAGCCTTCGCCCGCTGCAGCCAATACACCGTGTCCCGCAGATGATCGGCACGCGTATAGCCATCCGGGCGAACCTGCCCGTTCTCGGTCGGAAGACCGTTCTCCACGACATACAGCGGACGATCCGGAAACTGACGCGCGTAATGCCGCAACGCGTAGTAGATGCCCTCCGGATGCACCGGCAACTCCCACATCGCAGGACCCTCCGCCGCACCCCCCTGCGCCGCCTCCCCGGTCTCCGGCAGCGGCGCGAAGTAGTAGTCGACCCCGATGAAATCCAGCTTCGCCGAGATCTGATCCACGATCGGCTGATTGACCTCCGTCTCCGCACCCGCCACATAACCCAGATTGCTGGTCACCAGCGCATCCGGCCGATAACCGTGTATCACGTCGTAGATCTCGTTGTGCGCCCGCGCGATCCGATCCACCATCACCGGCGCCTCGTCGACACCGATCCCACCCGTGCGCAACTCGGTGCCGACATAAGCGGCAGGCTCGTTGAACGTCACCCACAACGGATCACGCGAGGAATACCGGTGCACCACCTTGCGCATATTCGCCAGCCAATCCTCGACCATCCCCGGAGCGCGCCACCCGCCACGATCGGCGGCCCACCCCGGATACACCCAGTGATCCAACGTCAGCATCGGCCGCATCCCCGCCGCGATGATCCGCGCGATCACATTGTCGTAGAAACCGAACGCCGCCTCATCCCAAGCATGCGGCGCGGGCTGCAACCGCGCCCACTCGATACCCACCCGGTAGACCCGCACACCCAGACGCGCCGCCAGATCGATATCGGCGATGTAGCGGCGGGCGAAGTCCACCGAATCCCGGTAGGGATCGGCCGTCTCACCCGCCGAGATGTAACGCGACCAGTTGCTGTCCGGCGCATGACCTTCGGACTGAAACCCCGACGACGACACACCCCACAAAAAGTCCACATCGAACGGAAGCAGCTGGCCGCTCGGCTGAGCGGCGGAAACACCCGAAGACATCAGCACCGCCGCAGCGGCGGACAGCGCGGCGAACCCGCGCCGACGAGTGCGTGTACCCATCGCCGTAGCGTAACTGTCAGATTGCTGGCACAGTTGTAATGACGCCGTGTCGCCCCTCCGGCAACCTCACGACCCCTCAATCCCCCCGCGACCGCCGCGCCAACTCCACCGTCGCCGCCCGCAACTGCTCGACCGCGTCGATCCGAGCCGCATACCCCACCCTCGTGCGCGCGACACCCCGCGGCGTCACCACCCGCAAATCCAAGCCATACCGGTCCGCACGCTCACAACTGGCCGCGCTCGCGTCGGGATACCCGCCCAACCGCCGCGCCATGGCAAGCAACGCATCGGCATGGTCGTCGTTCAGATGCGCCACCGCACGAGCCGCCGACGGCAGCACCGGATCCGGCTCCGCCGCCACGTACTCCTCGGCACTCACCGAATCCATTCGCCCGTACCCACCGACCCAGCGCACCCGGCGCACGCGCAGAACCCACAGCGAGAAATCGCTGTAATCGATGTACATCCGCCCCGCGGCCACCGCAGCCAGATACGCCTCCCGCGCCGCGACCGCCTCCGCACCCACCGGGCGCTCCACCACACCCGCCAGCGTGATCCGCGCACCCGCCAACGGGTCCGTCGGCGGGTCCGGCGCCACCACCGCCACACTCGCCCGCGCGTCCGCCGCCAGATTCCGCCCGTGCTCGGCCAGCCGCGACACACACAACACCGGCTGCCCTTCCAGCAACCCGTAGGCCACCAACGACGCCCACGGCGAACCATCCTCCGCCAGACTGGCCAGCGTCGCGGTATTCGACGACACCGCAACAGTCTTCGCCTCCTCCGCCGCCGAGGGACGAGCCGGACTCGGCACCGGCGCCAGCGGCGGCGGCACCGAAGGCGCGTCGCCGGGATCACCATGATCGACAGTCATGCCCCCATCTTCCCAGCGCGTCCCCGCGAAACGCCGCACATCCTCACAAGCGCGAATCAATTGGCCGCGCGCAGACGCCGCCGATCGGCCAGACTTGCCCAGGTGACCAGATACGCATTCGACGCCGACCGCGCCGCCCTCGTCGCCATCTGGGCGACCGGACGAGGCGACCTCGCCCAGACGGTGGCCACACTGCCCCCGCAGGTGACCACGGACCAGGCAACCGATCTGGCGTCGAACCTCACCACCCTCTCGCGATTCCAATGGCGCACCTACACCCATCCGGCCAGCGCCGCAGGCGACCCCGACGTCCCCAACAGCGAAGCATGGCGGCGCGCCGAAGAACGCAGGAACTTCAAAGAAGTGGAAGCTGGACTCCGCAGCCCCAACCTGCCCACCGACGAAGGACTGCTCGTCTCCTACAGCGGCGTGGTCGAATCCGCCCACCGCATCGGACGCACCCTGCACGACATCGACGACGACGCCCTGCGCGACACCGTCGCCGCCGAGGTACGCACCGAACAGGAAGCGATCGAATCCGCCGAACGCGGCGACCTCTCCGGCCGCGCCCGCCAAGCCGTCGAACTGTCCCGCCCCGACGTATCCCCGGCACAAGTCCACGCCGCCGACGCCCTCCTGCGCACCGACCCGCTCGGCAGCATCGAACTGTTCACCGAACTCGACCCCGCCTCCGCCTCCGTCGCCGCGGCCCACTGGCTCTACGCCGCCGCCGAAGTCGCCGGAGAGGCCGCGGGCGTCCACACCACCGATGTCGTCGCCGAAGCCGACGACATCGAAGCGCTCCAAGTCGAGACACCCACCCTCGTACTCGAACGCCTCGCCGCGGGCGACACCCCCACCGAAGTCGTCCTCGACCTCATCGCCGAAGCAATGGCCGTGCACGAAGGCCGCGTCCCCGCACCGTGGAGCCTCGTGGCTCGCGTCGCGGAAATCGAAGCGCAAGCCCACCGATTCGGCGTCGACGCCGACACCCGCGAGGCAATGCTCACCAGCTTCCGCATCAGCCGCCTCGACCCCGCCCGTCCCGCGCTCGACCTATTGGAGGACCTCCTCGACGGTATCCGCGGCTGCCTGCTCCTCTACGCCGCCCACAACGACCACGACGACCCCGAAACCCGCTTCGCCGAAGAAGTGCGCCTCGAAGCCGACGCGGACCCCGAAGACCTCCTCTGAGCCCACCGGCGGGGCAGAGTCGCCCTGTCCCGCCTACGGCAACTCAGCCGCCGACTCGGTCGCGGACCACGGCCGGTTCCGGTGTCAACCAGCCGCGCAGCGCGCGGTAGACCCCCTCGTGATTGAGCAACGCGAAGTGGTGCGCCGACGCGAGATGCAGGCCGTTCTCGACGTCGAAACCGATGCGGCGGGCGCGGTTACGCCCCGAGCCGCTCGACGTGAGCACCAGCCCGTCACCGATCACACGGCCCAGCGGATGCCGCGGACTGCGCGTGACGGTAGCGGTGACGAAATAGTGATCCGCACCCACCAGCAGCGGAACCTCCCGGATCGCCCGGCGACGCAGCGCGTCGGCATCCAGGTCACGCCAATCGTCGTCCACCAGAGAGCCATCTCGCAGATCCCGGATGCCCGCGCTGCGACGACGCAACAGACGCCCGAACGGACGGGTCTCGGGCAACCGCACCAGCGCCGCGGACGCATAGTGCACGAACTGCTCCAGCGGTGCACCGAGATGAGGTGAACCAAGGCACACCACCTGTCGTACCAGCCGCACCCACGCCAACCCGGCCTCACCCGCCTCGAAGCACGCGCCCCGGGCGACCAACCCGCCCATCGAATGACCCACCAGCGAGATCCGCTCGATCGGCACCGGCCAGTGCTCGACCAGACACAGCATCAATGCGCTGAACTGCCCAGCGTTGTCCGAGATGTGCAGACCGGAGTTGTACCGGACATACAGCGCCGTACAACCCGCGTCCGCCTCCAGTCGCTCGGCATAGGTCGGTCCGCCGCCCAAGCGCCATGCGTGCTCGGTCTCCACCAACCCGTGCAGGAAGACCACGACATGCGCACCGGGCCGCCGGACCCGCGCGCCGACCAGCTCGGCGCGCACGGGAGCGCCGTCGACACGGAACGTCATCGGCCCCGCCAGAATCGGGCGGGCCTGCTCGAGTTCGTCACCGATCAAACCCTGCAGCGCGGCGAGAAACCCCGCCCCGTACACCGTGCGCGACGGCGCGACGGCGGGCAGATCCGCGGTTCTTTCCGCGACCCTGCCCGCCGCCACCGCCGATCCGCTGACGACGCGGTAGACGCCCTCGGCGATCACATCGTGCATCAGCTGGACCGGAGCAGCCGCCGGCCCAACGCCCCAGCGCACCGCGGTGAACACCCGCTGCGCGATCGCTCGGTGCACGGCCGCGATACCGTCGACCGCGCCGCTGAGTTCGTCACCAGCGAGGCGAGCCAGCGCCCGGACCTCCGCTTGCCGTTGGCGTGCATCCTCCGTCATGCGCTTAGTGTACAAGTGTGCACTGAAATTTGTGGGACCCTATGGCACCCGCGACACGGCCACCGCCGATTCGGTGAGGCTGCCCAGATACAGCACGCCGTCCTGCTCGACCACGCCGGTCACCATCGAATAGTCGGTGCCTTCGACCTGAAGGTCGTGCACTACTTCACCGTCGAAATCGACCGCCATCACCCACACCGTCCGCGCCGGCTCCGGCTGTGCCCACTCCGGCAGCGTCCACACGACGCGCCGCAGAATCCCCGGCAGCGGGAGAAGGCGATCCAGTAGCGGATTGCGGGGCGAAGGAAGGGTGATCCAGATCAGGCCGTCGCTACCGAGGCCCAGGTTGTCAGGGAACCCGGGCAGGTTCTCGATCAGCCGTTCCCGCGTGCCCGCCTTCGGGCCGGTCAGCCGATAACGCGTCAGCCGGTAACCGCCGGTCTCCGCGACGACCACACTGGAGCGATCGGGTGCCAGCACGACGCCGTTCGCGAACTGGAGATCGTCGATCAGCGTCTCCACCTTGCCCGCGGGATCCCGGCGGAACAGTCGGCCGGTGCCGGAGTGCTCGAGAATGTCACCCATGTACTCATCGAGCGTGTACCGGCGCGAGGACGCCGAGAAATAGATCGTCCCGTCGGTGTCGCGAACGACGTTGCTGGCGAATCGCAGCCGCTCTCCATCGATCTCGTCGACCAGCACGGTCAGCCGGCCCTCGGTATCCAGCTCGAGCAGTCCACGCTCGACATCGCAGATCAGCACGCGCCCATCGGCGTCGGCGTGCAGGCCGAGCGGGCGGCCGCCGGTGTTCGCGAGTTCACGTACCTCGCCGGTCGCCGGATCGATGCTGAGAACGGCGCCACCTTGGATGCCCGCGATGATCCTGCCGTCGGGGGAGAGTACGACGTCCTCCGGGCCTTTGCCGGGCAACTCGAGGCGCCGGAGCTGGGGAAGCGGTGGCGTGCTGCGGGTTTGGCGTGCCCGAGCAGGGGAGGGCGGCGGCGTCCAGCGCTGCGGCCGCATTGTCGAGGCGAGCATGGCAGCAGGCTATCCGGGGGAGTGTGGAGTTCCAGCGAGAAAGGCATCGGGTAGGCGACCGCCACTCCATGTCGGCAGGGAATGAAGAGGAAGGACGTCCCGGCCTCCGAGCGTCACGCAACTATATATTGCCTTACGTAGATATACGCATCTAACAATATAAGTTCGTCTGTCATCGCTCCACCCCAGACACGCACACTAAAAACAGCAAAGACGTCAGGGGGCCGGTAGTGCGATCGGTGGTGTTCTGTGCGAAGCAGTTGGTTCCGCGTTTGATCGGCCGCGGGCGTGTCATCACGGCCGGTAGGAGCCGGTCGGCAGGGTGTGGTGTCAGGGTTGGTGAGTGATGGTGTACCAGAGAATGGCCAGTGTGCCGAGCGTGAACAGCGGTGCGACGACGAAGGTTTCGAATTTGTTGCCGGTGCGATCGATGATCGGGAAGCTGACTCGGAGATCGAAGGGCCAGAACAGGCGGCAGCCGCGATCGGTGAGGCAGTCGCCGATCAGGTGGGCAAGCGCGCCCAGTCCGACCGCGAACGGAAGCCAGACCGGCTTGTCGGCGATCCAATGCTCCATGACGAATGTGCCCGCGCTGGCGAGCACGATGATCGGCCCCCATGCCTTGAAGTTGTTGCCGGACGGGCACAGATGCAGCGCGCGCACTGCCAGGGCCAGCAGGAAGAAGACCAAGCCGAGGGTGAACCACCGTCCGAGCCAATGCTCGCCCGCCCACGTGCCGTACGCGACAGCGGCGACGAATGCGAACGAGTGTGTGGCGCCGCGGTGCCCGCCTGCGACCCAGGAGATGAGCCGGCAAGCGGTGTGCGTGATCGGGCCCAGTGTGTGCGAGATCGTCCCTTGGGGGTGGTCCGCATCGGGCAGCAGCGCGGCCCCGGCAGTGAGAAAGACCCCCAGCAACAGATCGACCGTGCCGAGACGTCCCGTCGCATCCTGCAGAGCCGGAAAGGTCAAGATCGTCACCGGCAGCGTCGCTGCCGCCGCCGACCAGGCCAGCGCGCCACTGGTCGCATGTGAATGTCCAAGCACCACTCGAACGTTAGTTCAGCTTGCTATCGGCACGCGAATGCCGTTGCGTAGGGGAGGCTCGAGTCGAGATGATCTTGATCGCTCGATGTCGGGCCTGGCCTGTGACGGGGTAGGGGAGTGCTGTCTATGGGCACGGTCGCTCGAAAGGTGTTGCGCGGACGGTCGGAATAGTGGCGGCGAGGGGCTCGCTGATCGTTCGATGCCGCCGGATTCTGTTTCGCTTGAAGCGCACCATCCTAATGATTGCGATACGTTCATGTGCGTATATATACATATATCTTCCCAAAGCAACGTCACCTTCCAATCCTCTACAGCTCGAAAAGCACAGAGGCCAAGAAGTAGCGCGCAGTTGCGGCACCTGGAGCAGACGAGGGGACAGATCCCGAATCGCTGATCGGATGCGGACCACGGTGGGCGGCCATTTGCGGGCCGTCCATTGGCGCCGGGGACCTATTCTTCTCCGCGCAAGGGCTCGCACCAGTGCCCGTCGAGTAATTCGGTGCTAGAGGACGTCGCCGATGGCAACTGTCGCCGCAGCCATCACCTGCCGCGCCAGCTCGAGGCAGTCGACCGGCGCGGTGGTGTCGACGGTCACGACCGGGGTGAGCGCGAGAGGTTCGGCCAGCCGCGCCCAGCGGTCCCAGTCGTGCGCGAGGTGGGCGTCGTCGTGGTACAGCGCAGCGCGGGTACGGCCACGGTAGCGGGCGCGTGCGAGTTCCGGCGGAACCGAGCACCAGACCTCGACGGCTCGTGTCGCCCCGGAAGTCGCGATGCCGTCCGCGGCGTACCGCGTGTCACGGGGTTTGAACCACCAAGAGTCGACCAGGACCACGCCGGGGAGGGCGGCGGCGAGCGTCCACGCGGCCTCCATCGCTATCGCGCCGATGTTCGGTAGAACGGCAGCGCCGTCGAGCCCGGAGCCGAGTGCCTCTTTGATGACGTCCTTGGTGAGCAGGTGCGCGCCGAGTTCTCGCGCCAGTGTCGGGGCCAACGTGCTCTTCCCTGAGCCGGGCAGTCCGTTGACGAGAATGAGTAGTTCGCAGATGTGACGAAACCTCCAGAGTGGCCCGCGGGCACCGGGTCAGCGGATGGCGTGGAGTAGCTGGTCGAGACTCCGCACCGATCCGGTCGAGTGCGTCCGCGATGGCGTCGGCGGAAGCGCCGGCATCCCGTCTGCGGGGCTTGTCCTCGACCGTCATGGCGTGATTCTTGTAGTCGACCGGCGGGAACGGCAAGTGTGTTCGATCGTGCGGCCGAGGAGCGGATGTTTTCGGGCCCGGTGCGCGAGACCTGCCAGTGAACTGGTCGCTAGGTATTTCCCAATTGTGGGGATTCCAGTTCGTAGTGCGCGCCTACGCTGCATCGCGTAGCGCGAACCGATCGATTGCCGAGTGCGAAGGCGAATGTCGTTGAGACGCCTGGCAACTCTCTGGTTTCGACCAGATCGGCTGGAACAGCGGTAGGGATATGTGGGAGGTTGCGGTGGGTAAGGGTCGCGGAGTCCATCTGTGCGGCAGCGTTCCTCTGGCGGATGCGCGCACGGTCTTCTCAGAGGCAGCACGGCGCATGGGGTCGCACGTGAAGCGCATTCCGGACGGTGAGACCGGAGTGCGGGACAACTGGGTGGTGTGGCAACTGCCCAAGATGCAAGCGAATCCGGACCTGGAAACCGTGCCACCGCCGAGCCCGGAATACGGGCCCAGCGAACGAGTGCAACCCAAGCCCGGCGTGGACGCGGCGTCGGTCGACTTCGGCCCGTTGGGTTACGCGGAGGCCGCCCTCGAGTCCTGGCAGGTGTTCCGGCAGCTGCGTGCGGAGGGCACGATTCCGGCGCGGGTCCGGTTCCAGGTCAGTCTGCCGACGCCGATCGCGGTGATCGGGGCCTTCGTCGCGGGTCCGCAGGGGGAGTTGGAGCGCCGATACGAGGCGCGTCTGCTCGACGAGCTGGACACCATCTGTGCCGCGATCCCGGCGGAGGACCTTGCGGTGCAGTGGGATTGCGCCGTCGAGTTCGCCATCTTCGAGGGCATCTTTCCGTCTTGGTTCGGGGACGACTATCCGACGCAGCTCGAGGCAGTGGGGGAGCGCCTCATCCGGCTGGGCACCGCGGTGCCCGAGTCGGTCGAGCTCGGCTACCACCTCTGCTACGGCGATTTCGGTCACCGTCACTTCGCCGAACCCGCCGACACCGGCCGGCTCGCCGCCGTCGCCGGTCGCGTCCTGGCCGGGCTGGAGCGTCCGGTGAACTGGATCCATCTGCCGGTCCCGCGTTCGCGCACCGACGCCGCCTATTTCGAACCCCTCGCAGATCTGGTCCTTCCGCCTGAGACGGACCTGTACCTCGGCCTGGTCCACGCCACCGACGGCCGGGCGGGCGCACTCCAGCGCATCGAAGCTGCCCGCCACTCGGTCCCCGAGTTCGGCATCGCCACCGAGTGCGGCATGGGCCGCCGCCCAGCCGACCAGATCCCGGACTTGTTCGACCTGCACGCGGAACTGGCGGACACCCTGGCGTGAGCCGACTGCCTCGGCGCCAGGCCATGTTTCCGGGGTTGGGCCCGGCGCCGAGCGGTTCGTTCTCACGCCGATAGGGTGGAGCGCTGGAAATCGTCGGGCGTGCGAATAGGGGGAGAGGCTTGCAGGACCTCTACATAGTGAGTCACCCGCACGCGGAGCACACCGAGAGTGATCTCGTCGGCGGGTGGTACGACTCGAAGCTGACGGCGCGCGGTCGGCGTGACGCCGGCCTTGTCGCCGAGGAGTTGGCGCGCCGGTGTGCGGGTGCGTTGCGGCCGGTGCGGATCACGACGTCCGACCTCGCTCGTTGTACCGAGACGGCGGGGATTCTCGCCACGGCACTCTCTGTTCCGGTTGCGGCGGATCGGCGGTTGCGGGAGATCAGCTTCGGGCATGCGAACGGCCGACCGAATGCGTGGCTCGCGCAACGGCAGGTGCCCGCACCCGACCACGATCGGCTCGACCACCGTGGTCCCATCCGTGAGGCGGAGACGCGGCGTGAGGTCGCGACCCGAGTGGATGAGTGTGTGCGTGAGTTGATGGCCGACACCGATCATGACCACATCGTCGTCACGCACGGTTACGCGCTGACATTCGTCATCACCACATGGATGATGATCCCGGTCGAGGCGGCCGGTTTCGCCTCCTTCGCGACCGTGCCCGGCGCGATCACCCACCTGCGGCATGACGATTACTGGCGCAACCGTGCGGTGCTCGGTCTCGCCGATACGTCTCACTTGAGGTAGGACGGGGTAGGGTTCGAGGTCGCCGGAAGACCCTGCCGCCGGGAGGGATGCTGGTCCTCGCACCACTCGATTCACTCATCGAGAAAGGTGGTGAGGGCGTCGAGCAACTGGCCACGTCCGTGTTCGGCGCGGTCGAGATGTGCGAAATGCGTTGCCCCGGTGAGTTCGACCGCGCGCACCTTCTCTGCCCTTACCAGATGCCGCGTCAACGATTCGATATCTTCGGGTCGGCTCCAGAAGTCGTATTCGCCGCGCAAGATCAAGGTGGCGGCGGTGATGTTTCCGGCGTGCCAGGGCAGGCGTCCGGTGGCGAGTTCATAGCTGTCGGCGAGCGCACCGGACGGGGCCCGGAAGCTGGGCGGGGTGCGGTCGCGGCTCGTCGGGTCGGAGGCCATGGCAGCGCGCGTGTAGGCCTCGACCACAACCGGATCGCGCCAGATCGCTTTGTCATCGACCGGAATGGCTTCGTCCCAGGCCGGAAGCAGGCTCGGGGCGGTGAGCCGAGAACCTCTAGTTGACATAATGTTGATTATCGGCGCAAATTCGGCGCAGGTTGCGAGAGTGGATGTCTGCGGTATGTCCTTGCTGTGTCACGCCTTTGGCTCCTACGCCCCAGCTGGGATCCGCCCTCGGAGTCTCGAGCGGCCGGATGTTCGCGCTCGACGATTGGTCCCACTTGGCCCCTTTGTCCGCTTGGTGGAAATTTTCCGGTGATTATCGGCTTGCTTGGTGAATCTTGCGTTTTCCCTAGAGTGACCTCTCTGGCGTTAGTTGTCGGTCGCATGTAAACGTCACAGTGACGATGCTCGTGGCGTTCTCGCTCGCTGCAGCGTGCGGTGGCTGTCGGTGGTAGGTCCAGTGATCGGTGATTGGCCCTGGATGTGGTGTCCAGTTCGCGGCACCCTGAGTCGGTGCTGGTTCGTCGGTTGGTCGCGTTGTGCGTCGGATTGTGGTTGTACGGGTTCTCGATGGCGGTGATGGTGCGGGCCGGGCTCGGGTTGGATCCGTGGGATGTGTTCCATCAAGGGGTGGCGCGACACGTGTCGATCGGTTTCGGTGCCGTGACGGCGGTTACCGGTGTCGTGGTGCTGGTGGCCTGGATTCCACTGCGGCAGATGCCGGGTTTGGGCACGGTGACCAATGTCGTGGTGATCGCCTTGTCGGTCGATGCCGGGCTCGCGTGGTTGCCGTCGTGGGATCTGCTCGCGGTGCGGGCCGGCGCCATGGTTGCGGCTGTGGTGCTGAATGCGGTGGCGAGCGTGTTGTACATCGGCGCAGGTATGGGGCCGGGACCGCGGGATGGACTGATGACTGGACTGGTCCGGCGAACGGGTCGATCGGTGTGGGTGGTACGCACGGCGATCGAGGTGACAGTGTTGGCGACGGGCTTGATCCTCGGCGGCAGCGTCGGCATCGGAACGCTGGTGTACGCCTTCGGGATCGGCCCGCTGATTCACCTGATGATTCCCGCCGTGAACGGCTTCCTGCCGGGCTTCGCGCCGTCGGAGCCGGAGCTGGAACCTGTTGTCGGTGTGGCCCCTGCGGTGTGATCGGTTGCTGACTCCCCTATCGGTTCGGTCCCGCGCTGGTGGATTCGCTATCGTCACAGTGACGAAGTTGGTCGCTCGGAGAAGTCTCAGTCCGGTCGGATCAGTGCTGCATTTCGTTCCAGGTGACATCGAATCGCTTGCGAAGGAGCGCAATCGGTCACCGCCTTCGATCGGCATGCCTGTCCCCTGGCGCTGATAATTCGTGGCGATCGGCGGCATGTCCGGGGACAATTCGGGTGTGTCCGCTCTGCTGCCCGACGTGGTGCCCGCCGAAGTGTTCGCCGCGAGAATCCAACCCACGTTGAGGAGTGAGACGCTGCTGTTGCGGCCGTGGGTTGATGCCGACGCGGCCGTGGTGCATGCGGTTTACCGAGATCCGGACATTCAACGCTGGCATGGTCGCGATGTGGTCTCCGAAGCCGAGGCTCGGGAGCTGATCGCGCGCTGGCGGGCGGGGTGGACGAACGGGGACGGTCCGCAGTGGGCGGTCGTCGTCGATGATGTGGTCGTGGCCCGGATCGGGTTGCGGAAGATGTCGCCGCCGGAGGGCTTGGCTGAACTGGCGTATTGGACCGCGCCGGCGTGGCGTGGGCGCGGGGTGACGCCCGCGGCGGTCGAGACGGTCTCTCGCTGGGCATTCGAGGTCGGTTTCCATCGGCTGGAGGTGCTGCACTCGGTGCGCAACCTGCCGTCGTGTCGTGCGGCGGTGAAGGCGGGGTTCGCGGCGGAAAGTGTCAGGCGCAGCGCCGGATTGCACGCTGACGGGTGGCACGACATGCATGTGCATGCGCGCGTCCGCGCGACGTAGATCCCTGTACGGAACGTACTGTCCCAGATAGTCTGTGGGCAGCGATCCGGCAGAAGGTGAAATTCATGAGTGCTACCACCATCGCCCGGCAGTGCACCTTGTGTGAAGCGCACTGCGGAATCCTCGTGACGGTCTCCGGCGACCAGGTGACGCGGATCGAGGGTAATCCGCAGGACGTGTTGTCGAAGGGGTATATCTGCCCCAAGGCGACGGCGATGGGCGGGTTGCACCATGATCCGGATCGGCTGCGTACGCCGGTGCGGCGAGTGGGCTCGTCGTTCGAGCCGATCGGATGGGACGAGGCCTTCCTGGAGATCGGGCAGCGGCTGCGGAAGGTGCGTCGTGAGCACGGGAACAGCGCGATCGGCATGTATCTCGGTAATCCGGCCGCGCACAGCTCGTCGGTGCTGTACGCGGGGCTGCTGCGTGCGGTGTTGCTGACCCGGAATTTCTTCTCGGCGTCCTCGATCGACCAGTTCCCGCAGGAGTTCGTCGCCTGGCGGATGTTCGGCTCGAATGTGCTGATGCCGGTGACCGATATCGATCGGACCGAGCGGCTGGTGATCCTGGGGGCGAATCCCGCGGTGTCCAACGGGTCGGTGACCACTATGCCCAACGCGAAGCAGCGGATTCGGGATGTGCGGCAGCGCGGCGGGAAGGTCGTGGTGATCGACCCGCGGCGCACGGAGACGGCGCGGCTGGCCGATCAGCACGTCGCGGTGGCTCCGGGTGGTGATGTGTATCTGCTGCTGGCGATGCTGCATGTGCTGGTCGCCGAGAATTTGTGTGACGAGAAGGCGATTCGTGGGTCGAGCACCGGCTGGGAGCAGGTGCGTGCGCTGGTGGCCGAGGCGTCCCCGGAGAAGATGGCGGTGTACGCGGGGGTGGACGCGGAGACGATTCGTGGGCTGGCCCGGGAGCACGCGGCGGCGACCTCGGCGGTGCTGTATGCGCGAATCGGGGTGTGTCAGCAGGTGACCGGTACGTTGACGCATTGGTTGGTGAACACGATCAACGCGGTGACGGGGAATCTGGATCGGGCGGGTGGTCAGATGTTCGCCACGCCGCCGATCGATGCGCCACGGTACGGGAAGTATCTGCCGATGGGGTACGGGGCGTGGACGGATCGTTCGGGGACCTACAAGTCGTTCCGTTCGGAGTTGCCGGTGGCGGCGTTGGCGGAGGAGATGCTGACCGAGGGGCCGGGCCGGATCCGCGCGATGATCACGTATGCGGGCAATCCGGTGTTGTCGACGCCGCAGCGCGGGCGGTTGGGGGCGGCGCTGGACTCGCTGGATTTCTATGTGGCCGTGGACATGTACGTCACGGAGACGACGCGGCACGCGGATATCATCCTGCCTCCTATTTCGCCGTTGGAGCGGGAGGACGTCAATATCCTGTTCCCGATGTTCAGTGTGCGCAACAATCTGCGTTTCGACGCGCGGGTGTTCGAGCCGCCCGCAGGCGGGTTGGAGGATTGGCAGATCATGGCGCGGTTGATCACCGAGGTGGCGCCGCTGCCTGCGCGCCGGTTCGCCGCGCGGGTGCTCAATGGGTTGTTCGATCGGGTCAGTCCGGTTCGGATCGCCTCGCTCGGGGTGGCTGCGGGGCCGTATGGGGTGTTGCGGCGGGGTCACAAGGGCTTGACCGTGGGTAAGGCGCGGGCGGCGGGCGGCGGTATCGATCTGGGGCCGTTGCGGCCGCGGTTGCGTGAGCTGCTGGGCACCAAGGATCGGAAGGTTCATTTGGCGCCGGACGATTTCGTGTCGGCCGCGCGTGATGTGCTCGCCGACGCGCAGCGAGGAAAGGCGTTGACCGCGCCGGTCGATGGTTATGACTTGAAGTTGATCGGTCGCCGTCATCTGCGCAGCAACAATTCGTGGCTGCACAATGTGCCGTCGATGGTGAAGGGGCGGGATCGTTGCACGGCGCTGATGCACCCGGAGGACGCCGCGGTGCGGGGGTTGCGCGATGGTGAGCCGGTGACGGTGCGTTCGCGGACCGGATCGATCGTGGTGCCGTTGGAGGTCAGTGACGATATCCGGGCGGGGACGGTGGCGATTCCGCACGGGTGGGGGCATCAGGAGCCGGGTGTCGGGTGGACGGTGGCGGCGTCGTTGCCGGGGGCGAATGTGAATTTGCTGCACGATCCGGCGTTGACGGATACGTTTTCGGGGACTGCGGCGGTAAACAACACCTGGGTGACGGTGACCAGGGCGGCTGTCGATTCCGATGAGCGGCTCGAGGTTGGTGAGCGCGAGCCCGCGCCGACTGCTTGACGGTTGCAGCGTGTGCCGTCTTGCCTGGGTTGCCGCTTTTCACTGTGCGCTGTGATTCGATGGCCGAAGCCGGATTTCCCGCCTACGGGGGCGGCTGACGTGTGGTCAGCGTGTGCGGCCGTGCTGGTCGGGAAGGGTACCTGCGACCGGGTACCGATGTCGTGGTGCCCGGTCGCGTTCGCTGCGGCGGTCCATTCCGCTCATCACCGGACGGTCGGTGACGGCCTTTCTCGTGGAACTGCCTGCGAGGCCTGACTACTCGGCGCGGCGACTGGTGAAGTCGAAGGATCCGCCGTCGATGCCCCAGGAGATGACCCGTTCGGGGTGAATGCGGATGACCGCGCGTTCCTGCGGTGGGAACGGTGGCTCCTCGTCATCGAGCGCCTCGGCCGTGCCGCGTATCTCGATGCCGCGGATCACGTATGGCTCCAATGACACCTGTTGGTCGACCACGAACGACACCCGGCTGCCCGCCTCGACGTTGCGGTACTTTCGACTGGCACGCATTCGCATGCCTCCGATGTCGATCGTGCCGTCGGCGTTCACCCGATAGCTGGTCGGGTTGTTCTGCACGACGCCGTCGGGCGATACCGTGGCCAGGCGGCCGATCCCGGCCTCGGCGAGAAACTGCTGTTCGTTGCTGGTGAAGGTCATGTCGGTTACTCCTCGGTGATTTCGATGAGATCAGAACAGAATCAGCGCGGCGCACAGTCCAGCGATGGCGATGAACTGCAGGGTGACCCGGTACTTCAGAATGCTGTCCCACTTGTCCTGCAGTGCGCGGGCATCGGGCGGGATGATGCCGCTCTGCGCAGCGGCGGTCTGCTGGGAATTGATCGGTTTGGCGATGCGGACGTAGAAGGTGAGCCAGGTGAGCAGTGCCGCCACGGTGATCCCCGCCGCGACAGCGGCGCCGAGCTGTCCGGCCAACAGCGCGATCAGCAGCGTGAGCACGGCGGTGACCACACCGACCACACCGACAACCGGCATGCGCTTGTCGCCGTAATAGTGCCCCCAGCCCGCACTCATGGTCACGGCCGCATCATCGAGCTTGCGGTACACGGACCGGGTGATCACGGCCCCGCAGACGTCGGTTCCATAGACGATGGCATTGGAGAGAACGGCGGCGGCGGCAATGGCCTGGCCGGTGAGAATGAGCATTTACGGCGGCTTCCTTCCAAATTCTAGCAGCGTTAGAAACTGAAGCAACGGTAACATTCGGCCGCTAATTTGTCTAGCCTTGCTAGATTTCCGATCGTTCTCGCGGGATCGCGCTGTCAGCAAGCTGCACATGCCCGTTCCGGCCGAAGCGGACGCTGTCGCAGGCATGCTGGTCACCGAACGTCGGCGGATCTTTTCGGTCTGCTGTTGCTCAGGTGGTGCTACGTCATCGCTGCTATGGACGACATGACCGCCGACCTCATCGGCGAGGGCGCCCCGGAAGGGCTCGAATCCGTTCGCGTTCGCGGCCGCGGGCGGTCGGCGGCGTCGACCGAGTTGCGGGCGCTCGAAGCGCGCCGGATGTAGGACGAGACCGACGAACGTGGCAAGCGCCGCTAGATCCGTCGGTCTCGGCGCAGGTCTACCTGGTCCACTGGTCGACCAGAACCGCCAGGCGGGCGTCTCGCTGAGCCGGCCGCAGACGTCCACCGCGGTCCAAGGTCGCCAGGCCGTGCAGGGCGCTCCAGCCGACCTCGGTGAAGGTCTCCGGATCGTGCTCCCCCGCGAACGGTGAGAAGGCGGCGAACATGACGGCGAACGCGTCCCGCAGCGGCTGGGAGGCATTCTCGCCGAACGCGAGGTTCACCTTCATCAGGAACATCGCGTCGTAGAGCGCGGGCCGCGCGGTCGCGAAGTCGAGGTAGGACCGCGCCACCGCCGCCAACGCCGCGCGCGGCTCTCCGCCCGCGGACTCCAACGCCGCGCGGCTCCACGCGGCCATCTCCGCGATGCCTTCCTCGGCGACCGCCGTGACGATCTCGTCCTTGCCGGCGAAGTGCGAATACAGCACGGGCTGGCTGTATTCGATCCGTTCCGCCAGCCTGCGCACAGTCACCGCGTCCCAGCCCTGCGACTCGGCCAGCTCCCGAGCGGTGTCGATGATCAGCCGGTGCCGTTCGGCGCGTTCCCGTTCTCGTCGCGTCTGGGGCGTCATAGGCTGATAATAGCATCGCTCGGCAATCTAGTATTACTAGATCTACCGCGCCGCAGTGGTGGCGGGTACGGCGGGGGTGGTCATTTGCTCACCTGGTCGACTCGGGTGCCGTCCAGCCACGGTTGTGGGTCGGCGAGGAAGGGGGTGTCGTCGAGGCGGTCGAGGTCTTCGAAGAAGGCTTTGGTGGTGCGGGCGGCCGCGGCAGTGGTGCCGACGGAGACGAATCCGGCTTGTTCGGCGTCCAGGCCGCGGGAGAGGGATTTGTCGCCGCCGAAGTAGACGGCGCGTTTGAGTTCGGCGACGACGATCGGGTTGCGGGCGGCCAGTCGCGTGGCGGTCGCGTGCGTTTCGGCGAGCAGGTCTTCGGCGGGCAGCACGCGGTGGAGCAGGCCGAGGCGCAATGCTTGCTGCGCGGTGTAGGGCGTTCCTTCGAGGGTGATCTCGATGGCTTTGGCCGCGCCGAGCAGGCGGGTAAGGCGTTGGGTGGCGCCGCCGCCGGGGATGAGGTTGGCCAGTGTCTCGATCTGGCCGAGGCGTACGTGGTCGGCGTCGGCGGCGTAGCGCAGGTCGCAGGCCAGGGCGATCTCGTGACCGCCGCCGAGTGCGGGTCCGTTGACGGCGGCGAGGTAGGCGACGCCGGAGCGGTTCATCCGCAAGGTGGTGCGCTTCCAGCGGTAGCCCCAGACAAGGCCCGCGCCGAGGCCTCCGCCGTGGCGTTCGAGGACGCCGGTGGCGCCGGGTACGCGCAGCGCGGCCGCGACGGCGCGCAGGAACGGGGCGGCGGCGCGGGAGGGGACGAAGGGGTGTGGGAGTTCGATCATGCCGCCGAGGGCGGCGGGGTCGGCGTGGGTGAGGAAGCGGCCGGGCAGTCCCCCGGTGAGCACGACCGCGCCGATCGTGTCGTCGGTGTCGACGGCGGCGGTGAGGGTGTCGAGGTCGCGGACGACGGCGGGGGTCACGAAATTCCACGGTGGGGCGACGACCCGTGCGGTGAGGACTCGGCCGGTTTGCTCGAGTTCGATGGTTTCCAGGGGAAGTTCGGCGGCGGACATCGGCGGCTCCTTCGGTGCGCTACATGGTGCTCCCGGTGTCCGGACCGGCCGTGAGCCGGTCCGGACGACGTCTCGGGCGGCCGGTCAGGCCGTGGGCTTGTGCACTCGGTCGGTGTGGAATTCCAGCAGCGCCGCGAGCGTCTGCTCGGGTGCTTCCACCTGCGGGTAGTGGCCGATTCTCGGCAGTTCCACCACGTCGGGGTCGGGGATCAGTTCGCGGTAGCGGCGTGCCATGTGGCCGCCGGAGACGGGGTCGGCCGCTCCGTCGACGAACCGGACCGGAACGTGCGCCTGTTGCAGTGCGCCCACCCAGCGCTGCCGTTGCTTGCGGCGCTCGGCCATGTAGCCGACGAGCTTGTGGCCGTTGCGTTTGCCGTGCTTGCTGCACCACAGCAGCCAGAATTGGTGGAGTTCGACGTCGGTGGGTTTGGTGTCGGGCCCGAACACCGCTGCCAGGCTGCGGTGGAAGGTGTGTTCGGTGCCGAGCACGCCGACCAGCGGGCCCAGCGGGCTCGCCAGCAGACGTTGCACCGGGCGTGGGCGGTGCGCCTCGGGGAACAGGCCGCCGTTGAGCAGGAACACCGATTCGACCGTCAGTGAGTCGTCGCCGGCGGCGCGGCGTTCGCTGTCGCGCGCCAGCAGTTCCTGGGCGACGGTGTCGCCGTAGTCGTGGGCGAGGATGTGGAATCGGCTGATTCCATGTTCGCGCAGCAGGTTCTCGTGGATGTCGGCTTGGTCGGCGATGCGGTAGTCGTAGTGGCGTGGTTTCGCCGACCAGCCGAAACCGATCATGTCCGGGGCGATGACCCGGGCGAAACGCTCGCATAGGCCGGGCCAGATCCGATGCCAGTCCCAGGACGCGGTGGGAAATCCGTGGATGCATACCAGCGTCCCGTCGGCGCCTCGGCCTCCGTCGCGCCAGAAGATCTGGTGGCCGCGGTGCGTGTGGCGTCGTCCGTTCGCCCGCCAGGACGCGAATTCCTCCATGTCTACCTCCTGTTCGTGGACAAGCATGGCGCGTGGGTGCGCCCGGGCACAGCCATTCGGTGGGTCGCGCACGTGTCATCTACCGCGCGGTCCGTTTGCCGATCGTGCGCTCTGCGAGAATTCCACCGTGGATGTCGCGATCGGCCTGGTTGTTCTCGTCGCGTCGGCGGCCGCGTTGGCGGCGCTGGCGCGCCGGTTCGGGGTCTCCGAACCGTTGGTGCTGACGGTGGGCGGGGTGGCGGCGTCGTATCTGCCGTTCGTGCCGGAGATCCACCTGGAACCGGAGATCATTCTGCTCGGTTTCCTGCCTCCTTTGCTGTATACCGCCGCGATTCGCACGTCGCTGGTGGATTTCCGGGCGAATATGCGCACGATCGCGTTGTTGTCGGTGGGGTTGGTGTTGTTCACGACGTTCGTCGTGGCGGTGGTGGTGTGGTGGTTGCTGCCGGTGCCGTTCGCGGTGGCGGTCGCGGTGGGGGCGGTGGTCGCTCCGCCGGACGCGGTGGCCGCGACGGCGGTGGCGCGCCGGATCGGGATGCCGCGGCGGATCGTGACGATCCTGGAGGACGAGTCGCTGTTCAACGACGCGACCGCGCTGGTGGCGTTGCGGACGGCGCTGGCCGCGACGGCGGGCACGGTGTCGGTGTGGGAGGCCGGGGGCGATTTCCTGCTGGCGGCCGGTGGCGGCGCGGCGGTCGGGGTCGTCGTGGCCTACGTGCTGGCGATGCTGCGGCGGCGGATCACCGATCCGGTGATGGACACCTCGCTGTCGTTTCTCGCGCCGTTCGCGGCGTATCTGCCCGCCGAGCGGATTCATGCTTCGGGGGTGATCGCGGTGGTCGTGTGCGGCATGATTCTCGGGCACAACGCGCAGCTGTGGCAGAGCGCCGCGTCGCGGATCGCCGAACGCACCAATTGGCGGACCATCCAGTTCCTGCTGGAGAGCGCGGTGTTCGCCCTGATCGGGTTGCAGGTGCGCGGGATCGTGGAGGGCGCCTGGCACAGCGGGCTCGACCATCGCACCCTGGTGTTGGCGGTGCTGGCGGTGCTGGCGGCGGCGGTGCTGTCCCGTCCGGTGTGGGTGTTCGGCTCCTCGCTGCTGTCGCGAGGTCTCGGGCTCGGTGGTGCGGCGCCGACGCGGCATCTGGTCGTGGTGTCGTGGGCGGGGATGCGTGGGGTGGTGACGCTGGCGGCGGTGCTGCTGCTGCCGCAGGACACTCCGCAGTTGCCGGTGCTGAAGCTGCTGGCGCTGGTGGTGGTGGCGGGGACGCTGCTGGTGCAGGGGACGTCGCTGCCGTGGCTGGTGCGGTGGTTGCGGTTGCGCGGTCCCAGCCGCGCCGAGGACGCGTTGCAGAAGGCCAACTTGATGCAGCAGGCCACCGCGGCGGGCTTGGCGGTGCTTGAGCGGCAGGCCGGGCCCGATACGCCGCCGGGGGTGGTTGAGACGTTGCGCGATCGGGTGATGTGGAAGACCAACGCGGCATGGGAGCGGCTCGGGCGGGCGGAGTCGGAGATGGTGACGCCTACCGGAGAGTATCGGCGGCTGCGGTTGGAGATGTTGCACGCCGAACGCGAAACCGTGTTGCGGGTGCGGGATTCGGGCACGGTCGACTACGAGGTGCTGCAATACGTGCTGGCGCAGTTGGATCTCGAGGAGTCGATCATCGATCGTTACGACGAGGCCGAGGAGGACCGCGCCGAACCGCTGGCGGCGCCGGTGGCCGAGCACTCGTGCGCGCATCTGCGTGCCGCGCCGCTGGTGCGGGCGCACGGCGGACCCGACGAATGCGCCGAATGCGTCGAGGAGGGACTGGCGTGGGTGCATCTGCGGATGTGCTTGGCGTGCGGGCACATCGCCTGCTGCGACTCCTCCCCGGGCAATCACGCCACCAAGCATTACGCCGGCAGCGGCCATGCGGTGATGCGCAGTGTGGAGCCGGGCGAGGCGTGGCGGTGGTGCTACGTGGACGAGCTGCTGGGGTAGCCGCGCGGGTCAGCGTTGGGCGTGAGAGTAGATCAGTCGAGCGTATTCGGCCAGCAGCTGATCCAGGGACAGGTCCTCGCCGCCCGCGGCGATCTGCTGGTAGCCGACGAGCATCGCCATACCCAGTGCGGTGACGACGGCGGCGGTCTCGTTGTCGCCGACGACGCCTTTGACGGCCTTGTGTACGGTGCGCCTGCGGGATTCGTCGACGCGTTTGAGGGCGAGGTTGACCGATTCGTCGTTGGCCGCCCAGGCGCGGATCGCGGCTTCTGCGGCGTGGTGCAGCCCGGCGGCCAGGGCGGACATCGCGCGGATGTCGTCGTCGGGGTTGCCCTGGTTGAACGGCATGGTGCCCAGGATGCGCACCTGGCGGTTCTCCCAGTGCTCGAGCAGGGCGTCGACGAATCCCTGCCAGCTGCCGAAGTGGTGGTAGAACGACCCGCTGGTGACGCCGAGCTGCCGGCACAGCACGCCGATGTTGAGACCCTTGAAGCCGAGTTCGGCGAGCACTTCCAAGCCGGTGTCGAAGTACTGCTCCTTGGTGACCACTCGTGACATACGCGCGCCGTTCTCTTCGTTCGGTCAGGGGGGAGGGACCGAACAGTACCCCATCGTAGCGTCGCTGGGACCGAGCTCGGGAAGTACCGATGCGTACCCCCAGCACACCCTTCGATAGCTGTCACCTGCGTGGATAGCCGGCCCTCTCGGGTCATCCGATGCCGGGCACATAACAGAGCAATTGCTCTATTATGGTGTCGTCATGCCCCGGCCCCGCATCCACGATCCTGATCTCGTGCTCGACGCCGCGGAGTCACTGGCCGTTCGCTCCGACCCCGCCGCGGTCACCACCCGCGCGGTCGCGGCCGCCACCGGCATCTCCAACGGCGCGATCTACCACACCTTCGGATCCCACACGGAGCTGCTCGGCCGCACCTGGCTGCGCGCCGCGCGCCGGTTCCTCGACCTGCAAACCGCGCTGGTCGCCGACGTACTCGCCAGTCGCGACGCCGGCGAGGCGGTGGTCGCGGCCGCCGAGGCGCCCGCGCTCTTCGCCGAACGCCACCCCGACTCCTCCCGGCTGTTGCTCGCCGTGCGGCGCGAGGAGTTGCTGGGCGATGTACCCGAGGGTGTCGCCGCCGACCTGGCGGCGACCGCCCGCCGCGCTGGTCGACGTGCACCCGACGATCTGGGGTGCGGTGCCGCGGGTCTGGGAGAAGATGAAGGCGGCCATCGAGTTCTCCGTCGCCGACGAGCGCGACGACACCAAGCGCGGCGCGCTGGAATGGGCGCTGGGCGTGGCGGCGCGCAAGGCCGGCGCGCAACTGCGCGGGGAGCCGATCGATGCGGCGCTGGCCGAGGAATGGGCGGAGGCCGACGAACTGGTCTTGTCGGGTTTGCGCGCGAAGATCGGTCTGGACCAGCTGAAGTGGGCGATGTCGGGCGCCGCGCCGATTCCCCCGCAGACCCTCGCGTTCTTCTTCGGGCTCGGCATCCCGATCTCCGAGATCTGGGGCATGTCCGAGCTGACCTGCGTGGCCAGCGCGTGTTCGCCACAGCAGGCGCGGCTGGGCTCGGTGGGCCGGATGCTGCCGGGGATGCAGTGGCGCATCGCCGAGGACGGGGAATTCCTGGTGCGGGGACCGCTGGTGATGAAGGGATACCGCAAACAGCCGCAGCAGACCGCCGAGGCGCTCGATGCCGAGGGTTGGCTGCACACCGGCGACATCCTGTCCGTCGACGCCGATGGCTACCTGCGGGTGGTCGACCGCAAGAAAGAGCTGATCATCAACTCGGCGGGAAAGAACATGTCGCCGGCCAACATCGAGAACGCGATCAAGGCCGCCACCCCGCTCGTCGGCGCCATCGCCACCATCGGGGACGCGCGCCCCTACAACACGGCGTTGATCGTGCTCGATGCCGAAACCGCGGCACTGTATGCCGCCCGGCATGCGCTGCCGGACGCGTCGGCGGCTGCGCTGGCCGCCGACGCGGGTGTCATCGCGCAGATCGCGCACGGGGTGGCCGCGGGCAACGCGACCTTGTCGCGGGTCGAGCAGATCAAACGGTTCAGCGTGCTGCCGGTCTTCTGGGAACCCGGCGGTGACGAGGTGACCTTGACGATGAAGTTGCGGCGCAGACCGATCGAGGCCAAATACGCCGACCGGATCGCTCTGCTCTACGCCGAGGCCCTCGCCGAGACCGTGCACGAACCCCGAGCGCGGCCGCGAGGATCCCGGGTCGGTGATGCGGGCGCGCTCACAGCGGGAACGTGAGGCGCTGCGGGCGGATGTAGTCGGCGGGATCGTGCAGGGCGCGCAGTTCCGGTCGCCGCGCCGCGGGAATCTTGTCCAGTTCCGTGCGCAGCGGCGCGTCGTAGTGTGCCGCGCTCGCGGTGAGGCCGGGCAGCCAGTTGTCGTGATGGGCCGGGACGAACAGCGCCGGGGTGAGAGCCTGGATGTAGGTGCGGGGATCGCGCAGGCCGTTGCTGATCTGGTTGTAGCCCTGCACCGCGCCGATCTGCACGTCGGTGGCCGGTAGCGCGGCGAGGACGTCGAACACCTGAGGTGCGCGCTCGGTGAGCGGCCCGGTCGAGTCGTGCCAGACCAGCGCGAAGCCGGGCACCCGGAACTGATACAGCAGCACCCCGCCCTCGGGGTCGCGCAAGCGCGGCAGCCCTTGCAGCAGGCCGGCGAGCGTCGGCGGGTGTGTGCGCATCACGCCCGGTTCGGGACGGGGGAAGAAACGTGGCGAGCCGTCCACGGGATCGGGTCGGGTGCGTGCGGAGTGCAGGTGCCGGACAACGGTCACCTCGACCGCGCCGACGGTGTAGTCGTCTCGGGTGCCGACCGTGGTGTCGGCGTCACCGTGGCGGACGGTCGGGAACGCCGGGTCGGTGACCTGTGCGGCGATCGCCGCGCAGTGCTCGGCGGTGCCGTGCACGCCTGCGCCGCAGGCCTGGGCGATCCGGCCTGCGTCGGCGGCGTGGTCGAAGTGGCCGTGACCGATGAAGATCGCCGCGGGCGCCAGATCCACCAACTGCTGTGGGGTGGCCGGAACGTATCCGGTGCTGGTCAGCCGCGGCACCCACGCGTCGAGCAGGAACACCGCCCCGCCGATGGCCATGGCGTAGGTGGTGCAGCCCACCCAGGACAGCACGACCCGGTCCGTGCGCAGCGCGCCGTTGCCGGGATCGACGGTGTCGGCGCCGAAGAAGCGGGTGCGTGCCGCGATCGTGCGTGGATCGGCGGGATCGGCCGCGGGCCGCAATCGTCCGGCCGCGAGAGTCGCCAGTTTGCCGCCGGGACCGAACAGGCCCGAGCCGGAAAGCGTGCACACACCGGTACCCCACCACGCGCGAGAGGATGGGGCAAGCGTTCGACTACAGCCGGATGCCGAGCAGGGCGTCGACGGCGGTGGTGATCAGAGTGGGCGCGTCGGTGTCGCGGCCACCGTAGTCGAGGGCCCGGCGGGCCCAGTTGTCGATCGCGTCGAGCGCTTTGGGGGTGTCCAGGTCGTCGGCCAGGTGCTGGCGCAGGCGGGCGACGGTGTCGGCGGCCGAAGGGCCCGCCGGGCGGGCGGCGGCCTCGCGCCAGAGGGTCAGGCGCCGCTGCGCCTGTTCGAGCACGGCATCGGTCCACATCCGGTCCTGGCGGTAGTGGCCGGCCAGCAGGCCGAGGCGGATGGCGGCCGGGTCGACGCCGCCGCGGCGCAGCGCCGACACCAGCACGAGGTTGCCGCGGGACTTCGACATCTTCTCCCCGTCCAGCCCGATCAGTCCGGCGTGCACGTAGTGGCGGGCGAAGCGACGGCCGGCGATGAGCGACTCGGCGTGAGCGGCGGAGTACTCGTGGTGGGGGTAGATCAGGTCACTGCCGCCGCCCTGGATGTCGAACTCCGGGCCGATGCGGTTCAACGCGATCGCCGAACACTCGATGTGCCAGCCGGGACGCCCCGGGCCGAAGGGGGCGGGCCAGGACGGCTCGCCCGGACGCGCGGAGCGCCACAGCAGCGCGTCGATGGCGTCGCGTTTGCCGGGACGGTCGGGGTCGCCGCCGCGTTCGGCGAACAGCCGCTCCATGGTGGCGCGGTCGTAGCCGGACTCGTAGCCGAACTGTTCGGTGGCGTCGGCGCGGAAGTAGACATCGGGGTACTCGGCGTCCTCGACGATGTAGGCGGCGCCGGAAGCCAGCAGTTTCTGCACGAATTCCACGACCTCGTCGACGGATTCGACGGCGCCGACGTAGTCGCGCGGCGGGATGATCCGCAGCGCGGACATGTCCTCGCGGAACAGATCGGTTTCAGAGGCGCCGAGCTCGCGCCAGTCCAGGCCGTCGCGGGCGGCGCGTTCGAACAGCGGATCATCGACGTCGGTGACGTTCTGCACGTAGTGCACCTCGTGGCCTGCGTCGCGCCACAGCCGGTTGACCAGGTCGAAGGTCAGGTAGGTCGCGGCGTGCCCCAGGTGGGTGGCGTCGTAGGGGGTGATGCCGCAGACGTACATGGTTGCGGTGGCACCGGGGGCGACCGGGCGCACCTGACGGTCGGCGGTGTCGTACAACCGCAGCGGCGGTCCTGCTCCGGGGACGGTCGGGAGGGCGGTATCGGACCAGGACTGCATGCTTACGAGGGTAAAGGTGTGGTGGAGGTCATCCGCTCCCGCCCCGGTGTCCCCGCTCGTCCCCCGGTAGTCCTCGTCCGCCGCGACCTGCGTCTTCCAGCAAATCGTGGGATGTCAATGATTTCGGTTTCGCTGAATCACCCGTCGGCGCGGCGGGTGGGATCGGCGATCGGATTGCGGGTGATCGCGAACGTTCCGTCCAGTTCGGGGATGTCGGGGTCGGTGTCGGCGAGCGCGAGCTGGGTGAATCGGCCGCGGGCGACGTCGAACTCGAGTTCGTGATAGGCGACGGTATCGCCCCAGTCCGGAGAAGGCAACGAGATGAACCGCATGGTGAACCGCCCGGAGTCCACCGAGCCCTCGGTGAGGACATAGACCCCGAAGTGGTTCTCCCCTTCCGAGCTCAGCCAGTAGACGCCGTTGTCGTAGAGATGCAGGTCGGTGTCGGGATACGGCTTCTTGTCATACAGGCGCAGGTAGTGCAGCGCGATGCGGTAGGTCGGGGCGCCGATGACGATCCGCACCGCCGGCGCGGCGCGGTCTCCGCTCGAGTGGGTCATCGCGTTCTCCTGCTCGTCGCGCCGGGCATTGGAAGCTTCAACTGTGCCAGGAATCTTCCCGCGCGGCATCGGCGGCGGTCACGCTCAGAAGGCGGGCCAGGGAATGGGGCGTGCGGTGCGTGGCAGCGGCATCACCGGCTCGTCGAGCACCTGCTGGGTGCGCTCGATCAACGCGTCGATCTCGGCGTCGCTGATGTGCCGGCTGAGGGTGTCGGCGAACTCGCCCGGCAGTTGTTTGGCGAACGCGGTGACGTCCGCGATCAGACCCTCGCCGATGGGTTGACCGGCCCAGCCCCACAACACGGTGCGCAGTTTGTGGTCGGTGTGCAGGCAGATGCCGTGGTCGACGCCGTAGACCTGCCCGTCCACTCCTTCCAGGGCGTGCCCGCCTTTGCGGTCGGCGTTGTTGAGCAGCACGTCCAACAAGGCCACGCGCTGCAACCGCGGATCGTCGGCGTGGATCAGCGAGACTTCGTTGCCCGCGTCGTCCTGTGCGCGCAGCACCTCGCGGAATCCGTCGGGGACCGCGCCCGCGGGGCACAGATCGATCAGGTCCAGCCGGTCGCCGCGGTCGGTGTGGTTGTCCACGCCGACGACCCAGCGTTGCACCATGCCGGGGCCGAAAGGCCCTTCGCGCAGAATGGTTTCCGGGATCACGCCCCACCCGATCGCCTCGGAGATCAGGTAGGAGGCCACCTCACGCCCGGCCAGGGTGCCATCGGGGAAGTCCCACAGTGGTCGTTCGCCGCGGATCGGCTTGTAGACCACCCGAAGCGGCGCGTCGCCGGCGGTGTCGGTCACCTCGCAGACCAGGGTGACGTTGCTGGCGGTGTTCACCCGCCCGATCACCGTCAGTTCGCCGCTGTGGAATCCGTCCCCGGCCTGCGCCACCGAATCACTCCTCTAGTTCGGCCGCGCCGAAGATGTCGCCGCGCTTGTAGCCGTTGGTGCGTACGCACATGTGCCCGCGCGCCGACAGCGGTTCGCCGCACAGCGGGCACGGTGGGCGGCCCGCCGCGATCACCCGGGTGGAGCGCAGCGCGAATTCGCGTGCCTGGATCGGGGTGAGGAACACCCGCACCGCGTCGGGGCCCTCTTCGGTGTCGTCGAGCACTACCGACTCGTCGACCTCGGTCTCGGTGATCGCCAGCAGCTCCACCACCACCGCGCCTGCGTCGGCGTCCCAGCCCAGGCCCATGGTGCCGACCCGGAATTCGGCGTCGATCGGGGTGACCAGCGGCGCGTTGTCGCTGACGTCCTCTGCCTGCGGGGGCACTTCCGCGCCGAAGCGGCGCGCGACCTCGTCCAGCAGCAGGCCCATCCGGTCGGCGAGCACCTTCACCTGCTGCTTTTCCAGCAGCACGCTGACCACGCGCGGTTCCTGCACCGCCTGCAGATAGAACGCGCGATCGCCCGGCTCACCGACGGTCCCGGCGACGAAACGATCGGGGGTGCGGAATACATGGATTGCGCGTGACACATGCACCTCCTGATACGTGACCCTGATCGACTACCCGCGGCGCGGGGATTCCATACAACGACCGCTCGGTTGTTTACAAGGAATCGCGGCGCTCCGCATTCCCATTATCCGCACTCCCCGCGGCGCCGAGCTCGCCACCGGGAACAGGGCCGGAGACCTCCGGTCCCGGGGCCGCCGACGCCGCCGCCGGGCGTTGCCCGCCGGACGCTGCGAGGGCGGACAGATCGGCGCCGGTGTCGTTGAGCCGCCACACGTAGGGCGCGGTCGGGGTGTAGCGCACGACGCTGAGCGAGGCGGGCTCGACGACGATCCGCTGGAAGCCGTCGAGATGGATGCCCAGCGCGTCGGCGAGCACCGACTTGATCACGTCGCCGTGCGTGCACGCCACCCACAGTGCGTCGCCGCCGTGCTGCTCGGCCAGCGCGCGGTCGTGGTCGCGGATCGCGGCCACCGCACGGGCCTGTACTTGAGCCAAGCCCTCACCGCCGGGGAACACCGCGCCGGAGGCATGTCGCTGCACGACTTTCCACAGCGGCTCCTCCAGTAGTTCGGCGAGGGGGCGGCCGGTCCACTCGCCGTAGTCCACCTCGAGCAGCCGATCGTCGAAAACCGGTTCCAGGCCGAACTTTTCCGCCAGCGGTGCGACCGTGCGCTGACAGCGCAGCAGCGGAGAGTGCACGATGCGTTCGATCGGCAGCCCGGCCAATCGTTCGGCCACGGTCCTCGCCTGCTCCTCGCCGCGCTCGGTGAGCTCGACGCCGGTACTGCGACCGGCCAGGGTGCGGGCGGTGTTCGAGGTCGACACACCGTGCCGCAACAGGATCACCGTCATGCGGCAAGCCTAGCGATCATGTCGCCGAGACCACGCCGCCCGCCAGCAGCCCCATGATGATCGCGCCGAGCACGATGCGGTAGCCGACGAACCAGTACAGCGAATGCCGTGCCACGAAACGCAGCAGCCACGCCACCGACGCGTAGCCGACCACGAACGCCAGCACGGTGGCCACCAGCAGTTGCGGCCCACTGGCGTTGAGTCCCTCACCAGCGGGTTCGAACGCGTCCGGCAGGCTGAACAGTCCCGAGGCGGTCACCGCCGGAATGGCCAGCAGGAACGAAAACCGCACGGCCGCTTCGCGCTCCAATCCCAGGAACAGGCCCGCGGTCGAGGTCGCTCCGGAACGCGAGACCCCGGGGATCAGCGCCAGGCATTGCGCGAAACCCATGGCCAGGCCGTCGCGGGTGGTCAGCTGCTCGATCGAGCGCTCCTTGCGGCCGAAGTACTCACCGGCGGCGATGACCAGGGCGAAGAAAATCAGCATGAACGCCACCAGCCACAGGTTGCGGGCGCCGGTGCGGATCTGGTCCTTGAACACGAAACCCAGCACACCGATCGGGATGGTGGCGATGATCACATACCAGCCGATGCGGTAGTCGAGTTCGCGCTGGGCCTGTTCGTCCAGGACGCGTGTGTGGTCGGCGGTGAGGACCGGAAGTTTCGTGGTGGGCTGATCGTGCAGCGGCAGTTCCTGGCGACCGCGCGCGGTCACGTGCGTGCGCAGGCCCGCGAACCAGGCCAGCACGATCCGCCAGATGTCCTTGGCGAAGAACACCAGCACCGCGGCCTCGGTGCCCAGTTGGGTGACCGCGGTGAACGAGGCGCCGGCGTCTTCGCCGTAGAAGACCGCCGACACGATGCGCAGATGCGCCGAGGAGGAGATCGGCAGAAACTCCGTGAGTCCCTGTACCAGCCCCAGCACCAAGGCCTGCACCCAGGTCATCGACTCGCCAACCACAAACCATCCTCCACTTCCGCGCGAAACACGCGTTCCTGCCTGGGCGTTGGCGCGGCGCTCGGTCGCGTCACCGTCGTTACCGCCCCAATCACGCAGCGACAGTACAGTGTCGAGGCCGGTGCGGCGTGCCCGGCCGCTGCGCTGCGGTCACCGCGCGGGTTTGCGAGGGTGGGGCGGTTTGCCCGCGCACCGATGTGCGACCCACTGTGCTGGTGGGCGCCGTGTCGCGTATCCACACTCTAGGCTTGGCGCCGTGACGAATGCGCGGACACGGTGATGGAACAGCGGACGGTGGGCCGTAGCGGCCTGCGGGTATCGCGGATGGGCCTGGCGACCCATACCTGGGGTTCGCACACCGACGCCGAGGACGCCGCGGGGCAGCTGGTGGCGTTCGTCGAGGCCGGCGGCACGCTGGTGGACACCTCCCCCGCCTACGCCGGTGGCGCCGCGCAGCGGATCCTGGCCGAACTGCTGGGCGATCTGGTCTCCCGCGACGATCTGGTGCTCAGCGGGTGCGCGGGGACCGCGCCGTGGGGGTTCTCCGCCGCCGGGGTGCCGGTGCCGGGAGCGGCGCAGGTCACGGTGGACACCTCGCGGCGGACGCTGCTGCGGCAGCTGGATCGCACGCTGCTGGAGTTCGGCACCGATCACCTCGACATCTGGAACGTCGCGGTGTGGGATCCGCGCACGCCGCTGGAGGAGGTCGCATCGACGGTGGAGCAGGCGGTGCGGTCGGGCCGGGTCCGTTACGCGGGGGTGCGCGGGTTCGGGGCCTGGCAGCTGGCGAGCTTGGCGGCGGTCGCGCCGGTCACCGCGGCGCAGACACCGTATTCGCTGCTGGCGCGGGGTGCCGAGGACGATGTCGTACCGGCCGCGCGGTATCACGGGGTCGGGGTGATCGCCTCGGCGCCGCTGGCGGGTGGCATCTTGACCGGGAAGTACCGCGACGGTGTCCCGGCGGATTCGCGGGGCGCCGACGAGGCGACCGCCGCGGAGATCCGCGATGGTCTCGACGACCGTGCCACCCGGGTGGTGGATGCGCTGGTGACCGCGGCCGACGGGCTGGGTACCTCGCCGCTGGCGGTGGCGCTGGCCTGGATCCGTGACCGGCCGGGCATCGCGAGCATGATCGTGGGCGCCCGCGACATCGGGCAGCTCACCGGCGTGCTGGCCGCCGAGACCTTGGAACTGCCGCGGGCGATCGCGGCCGCTCTGGACGACGTCAGTGCACGCGCCGAGTGACACAGATTAGCCTTGCCTGCATGAGCACAGCAGTGGCCCGGGGTGGGCGTGGGAACCGAGTCCGAGCCGTGTGGTGGCGTGCGGCGGCGGCTCTGCTCGCGGCGTGCCTGCTGGCGGGGTCGGTGGCGTGCGGCGGCGACGCGGGTTCCTCGCACGGCGGGCACGGGCCCACCACGGCGACGCTGACCGATCTGGATCCGGTGCCGATCGGGCCGGAGCCCACGCCCGCGTTGCCGGTGACGGTGCGTTCGTTCGACGGCGCGGAGGTCACCGTCACCGACGCCTCCCGCATCATCGCCGTGGACCGCTACGGCACGCTCGCGCAGATCGTGTACGCGCTGGGGCTGGGTCCAAAGCTGGTCGGGCGCAGCACCTCGGCGGCGTTTCCGGCGGTGCGCGAGGTGCCCAACGTGGCGGGTGGCAACGGGTCGCTGAACATCGAATCGGTGCTGGCGTTGCGGCCGTCGGTGTTCTTGACCGACACCACCAGCGCCGCTCCCGCGGTGCGCGAGCAGTTGCGCGCGGCAGGTGTCACGGTCGTCTATTTCGACCCGGAGCGCACGATGAACGGGGTGACGCCGCAGATCGAGGCGGTGGCGGGCGCGCTGGGGGTGCCGGAGCGGGGGCAGGCGCTGGCGCAGCGCACCCGCGACGAGATCGCCGCGGCGAGCGCCGCGGTACCCGATCAAGACCCGCAGTTGACCATCGCGTTCCTGTATCTGCGTTCCACCGCGATCACGATGCTGGCGGGCCCGGGGTCGGGCGCGGACGCGTTGATCGCGGCGCTGGGTGCGCGCGACGCGGGCACCGTGGCCGGGTTGACCGAGCCGTTCACCGCGATCACCAGTGAGGCGATGATCGGTGCTGCGCCGGATGTGCTGCTGGTGATGTCGGATGGTCTGAAGTCCGTCGGCGGTGTGGAGGGGTTGCAGAAGGTGCCCGGTATCGCGCAGACCCCGGCCGGGCGGGACCGGCGGGTGGTGGACATGTCGGATGCGGTGCTGCTGAGTTTCGGGCCCAACACCGGCCGGGTGATCGCGGCGCTGAGCGCGGCGGTGTACGGCACCGGGGCATGAGCTTTTCGGGGACTCGGGCGGCGCGGCCGCCGGTGACGTCCGTGCCGAAGTCGCGGGGCCGTTCCCGGGTGCTGCTGACGTTCACGATCGCCGTGGCGGGTCTGGTGGCGTTGGCGGTGGTGTCGGCGGCGATCGGGCAGGTGCCGACGACGCCCGCCGAAGTGGCCGGCAGCGTGCTGCACCGGATCGGGCTGGACATCGGGCCGATGCCCGCGCATCCGGCGGGTGAGGTGACGCTGTGGGAGGTGCGGTTCCCGCGGGTGGTGCTGGCGATGCTGGTCGGTGCGGCGCTGGCGACAGCGGGTGCGTTGTTGCAGGGTGTGTTCGCCAATCCGCTCGCCGAGCCCGGGGTGATCGGGGTGTCGGCGGGGGCGGCGGTCGGTGCGGGCACGGTCATCGTGGTGGGCGGGGCGTTCGTGGCGGCGTGGTCGGTGGCCGCGGCGGCGTTCGTCGCGGGGTTGGCGACCACGTTGCTGGTGTATCTGCTGGCCCGCTCCGGCGGCCGCACCGAGGTCGTCACGCTCGTGCTCACCGGGGTCGCGATCAATGCTTTCGCGGGTGGTTTGATCGCGTTGCTGCTGTTCGTGGCCTCCCCCGCGGCGCGCGACCAGATCGTGTTCTGGCAGTTGGGCTCGCTCAACGGCGCCACGTGGGAGTCGGTCGGTGTGGTGGCGCCGCTGGCCGCGGTCGGAGTCGCCGCGGCGGTGCTGCTGGCGCCGCGGCTGGATCTGCTGGCGCTCGGGGAGTCCGCGGCTCGTCATCTCGGGGTCGATGTGGAGCGGCTGCGCCGCAACGTGATCGTGGTGGTGGCGGTCCTGGCGACCGCCGGTGTCGCGTTCACCGGCATCATCCTGTTCGTCGGGCTCATCGTCCCGCACCTGGTGCGGATGCTCGTCGGTCCCGCCCACCGGGTGCTGATCCCCCTCAGCGCCGTGGTCGGCGCGGTGGTGCTGCTGGCCGCCGACGTCAGTGCCCGCTCCCTGGTCGACAACGCCGACCTCCCGCTCGGCATGCTCACCTCCCTCATCGGCGGGCCTGTCTTCTTCTGGCTGCTGCGCCGCACCCGAGCCCGCTCCGGAGGCTGGGCATGACCCCTCCTTCAGCGGCACATGGCTGCCGCGAACACCGAGAAGACCTCACGATGGTGTGCCCCTCAGGGCAGGGGGGTGTGCAGTGAGCGTGTTGCGGACGGTGCACCAGTTGCCGGAGTGGCCGCGGAAGGGGGATGCGACGGTGCGGGCGGACGGGGTGAGCGTCCAGCGCAGGAGTGGCGGGCAGTCACGGCTGGTGCTCGACGGTATCGACTTCGAGGCGGTGGCGGGGCAGATCGTGGCCCTCGTCGGACCTAACGGCGCTGGCAAGTCGACGCTGCTGGCCGCGTTGGCCGGGGAATTGGCGCTCAGCGCGGGGACGGTGGAACTGGACGGGCAGCCGTTGTCGCACTGGACGACGCTGGACATGGCCCGGCGGCGAGCGGTGTTGCCGCAGACCCATACCGTGGGCTTCCCCTTCACCGCACGCGAAGTGGTGGCGATGGGCCGCGCGCCCTGGGTGCGCACCGAGCGCCGCGAATTCGACGAGAAACAGATCGCCGCGGCGATGGCCGCCACCGACGTCGAACACCTCGCCGCCCGGTCGTTTCCGACCCTGTCCGGCGGTGAACGCGCTCGTGTCGCGCTGGCGCGGGTATTGGCGCAGGACACCGCCACGTTGCTGCTGGACGAGCCCACCGCGGCTCTGGATCTCGGGCATCAGGAATCCGTGCTGGGCTTGGCCGCCGCCCGCGCCGCCGAAGGCGCCGCCGTGGTGGTGGTCCTGCACGATCTCGGTATCGCGGCCGCCTATGCCGACCGCGTCGCGGTACTCGATTCCGGTCGCCTCGCCGCGGACGGACCGCCCCGCGACGTGCTCACCACCGAACTGCTCACGCGCGTCTATCAGCACCCGGTCGAAGTGCTCGACCACCCGGTCACCGGCGCCCAACTGGTCCTGCCCGTGCGCCGCTGAGCTCGAGCCACTGCGATGGGCGTCGTCGCCGTGGCCGGGCGCCGCCGATCCGCCCCGCTTCGGGCGCGTTCTCGATGCCACAGCGAGATGCCACACCGAGGTGTGCATCGCGCCGATACTCCGGGGCGCGCACGCGGTGCCGCCGCCCACCGCAACCGCAGGCTTGCCAGCCGGAGCCGTGGTGGGCTGGGGCCGGACGGCGTTATCGCCAGATCAGTTTCAGCACCGCGGGCGTCAGCAGCATGCGGATCACGGTGGCGTCCAGGATCAGCGCCGCGATCATGCCGTAGGCGATGTATTTCATCAGCACCAGATCCGAGAACCCGAACGCGCCGGTGACCACGATGAGGATCGCGGCCGCGGAGGTGATCACGCCGCCGGTGTGGGCGATGCCGTAGCGGATCGCCTCGGGCGGGTCCGCGCCGGCGGTGCGGGCCTCCGACACCCGCGACAGCAAAAACACCTCGTAGTCGGTGGACAACCCGAACACCACCGTCACGATCAGCGCCAGCACTGCGAACATCAACGGTCCCGGGGTGAAGTGGAAAACCCCCGCGCCGTGCCCCTCGACGAACACCCAGGTCAGCACCCCCAGGGTGGACACGAGACTGAGCGCGCTCATCGCCACGGCCTTCAGCGCCAGCACCAGCGAGCCGAACGCCGCGTACATCAGCGCCAGCGCCGCCGCCACCAGGATGGCCAGCAGCGTCGGCAGGCCGTCGAGCAATCCGTTGATGCTGTCGCGTTCCAGTGCGGGCACACCGGCGACCATCACCCGCACCCCGGGTGGGTCGGGGATCGCGCGCAACGCGTCGATGACCCGGTCGGCGTCGCGTTTGTCGGCCAGCCCGGCGGCGAGCACGTTGATGCCGTCCTTGGTAGCCGCCGCGGGCTCGAAGCGTCCGGTGAGACCGGGGACCTGGTTGGCGGCGTAGCGGATGTCGCTCAGTTGCCGCGGGTCGGCGCCGACGACCACCAGTTTCAGAGGTTCGGTGCGGAAGCTGGGAAACAATTCGTCGAACCGTTCCTGCGCCACCCGGGCCGGGCTGTCGTCGGCCAGATATCGTTCGCTGAGCCCGCCGAATTCGATGTGGCGCATCGGGATGCTCAGCGCGAGCAGCGCCAGCACGATGGGCACGGCCACCGCAAGCGGGCGGCGCATCGCCCACAGCGCCAGACGGGAGAAGAATCCGGCGTCGATCTGCGCTTCGGTTTTGCTGCGGGAGAACCGTTTCCAGCCCAGGGAGTCGATACGGCGTCCGACGATGCTCAACGCCGCCGGGAGCGCGGTCACCGACAGCAGCGCCGCCAGCAGGACCGAGCTGATGCCGCCCAGCGGCACCGAGCGCAGTACCCCGTTGGGGAAGATGAACAGCGCGCCCAGGCTGACGGCGATGATCGCCGCCGAGAACAGCACCGTGCGCCCGGCGGTGGCGACCGTGCGGGCGGTGGCGTCTCCGACGGTGTGGCCTGCGGCCAGCTCCTCCCGGAACCGGGTGACGGTGAACAGGCCGTAGTCGATCGCCAGCCCCAGGCTGACCAGGGTCATCACCGCGCTGGCGAAGACGTTGACGTCGATGTGGTCGGTCAGCAGCCGCAGCCCGCCCTGGGTGCCCAGGATCGTCATGCCGCCGATGAGCACCGGCAGCAGCGCCCCGATCACGCCGCCGAACACGAAGTACAGCAGGATCGCCACCAGCGGCAGGGCGATCATCTCCGCGCGCCGGATGTCGCGTTGCATGCCGGTGTTGATGCCTTCGACGATCGGCTGCAACCCGGCCAGTTGCACCGTCGTGCCGCCGGGGCCGCCGCCTGCGCGTCCGGCGCCGAGATGGTCCTTGATCGCGGTGTAGTTCTCCACCGTCGCGGTGCCCGAGCCGCGCAATCCGACGCTGGCGAACGCGTGGGTGCGGGTGGCGTCGGTGGCTTGGGCGGAGAACGGGCTGTCCCAGTAGCTGTCGATCTTCTGGATGCGGTCGGGGTAGGTGGCCAGCAGTCCGGCCAGCTGCCGGGTGACCGGGCCGCGGACGGCCGGGTCGTCGACGGTGGCGCCTTCGGGCGCGGTGTAGAGCAGGATGAGGTCGCTGTCGGTGTCGCGGCCGAAGGTGCCGTCGGCCAGTTCGGCGGCGGCGACCGATTCGCTGCTCTCGTCGAACCAGCCTTCTTGCGTCAGCCGCCCGGCCAAGTCGCGGCCGTACCAGCCGGAGACCAGCACGAACAGCACGAAGAAGCCGAGGACGAGGAAGCGGTGGCGGTGCACGAACCGTCCCCACCGCAGTGATCCGGAACGGCGCATCGCGTCGCGGCCCGGTCAGCCGCAGGCCGGGGTGCGGTAGTCGGCCGAGCGCAGGATGCCGCACAGGTCGGTGCGCGAGATCTTCCACTTGCCGTCTACGAGCACGAAATGCACGACCGTGGTGCGGACCGCGGTGCCGGTGCCGTCCTTGTCCAGCCGCATGGTGGCCGTGAGCGTGCCGTCGTGGTTGTCGAACACCGGGTCGGTCACGCCGTAGACGGCGCGCGGGTTGTCCTGCAGCGCCTTGTACATGTCGGGGATGGCTTGGCGGAAGGATTCCCCGTCCTCGATGAGGGCGGTGCGCTCGCTGTCGGGCAGTGCCGGGTCCAGCGCCCGCTTGATCTGGGCGTCGAGGTCGGCGGCGGTGGGCAGCGGCGGGTGCGCGGCGCTGGAGGAGGCGGCGATCGAGGACGACAGCGACGCGTTGGCCGACGAGCGGGCGGCGTCGACGGCGGCGTCGTCGGCGGTGTCGCTGCCGCACGCGGCGGCCAGCAGCAGGCCCGCGGCGGTGAGCGCGGCGCGGGCGAGTCGTGTGTGGGTCATCACTTCCTACATACCTTCGATGACGGAGCTGATCCGTCCCAGCAGGGCACGCACGGTCGTGACGTCCCGTGCCGCGGCGTCGACCGGCGCGGCGTCGGGGATCATATCCCGCACCAGGGCGGCGACACTGCGTTCGTCGTCGAGGTCGATGTCGGTGACCCTGGCTTCGGCGACCGCGAGCACGTCGTCGGGGCCGGGGACGACCTCGCCGAGGTCGCGGCGGTAGATCTCCAGTGTCAGGGTGGCGCGGACCGTGCGGAACGCGAAGGGGTGGCCATCGGCGGTGGACCCGAATCCGTGCGCGTACGGGCCGACGGTGATGTCGTCGATGGCAAATTCCGACGGATGGTCGGTTTCCAACCCGGATCTCCCTGTATCGGACGGTGTGAGACTCCACCGTAACCCTGAGCACCGACATTCCGCTCGAGCCGATACCCGGTCGGTCGGTTCGTTACGTCATCATGGTCAGATGGAAAGGTTGCGGATGATTCGTCGGTAGAAGGAGTTCGGTGGATGCGCCCTCGCGGCTCGGTCGTCTCGGCATTCGCGGGTGTGGCGGTGCTGGCGTTGCTGGCGGGATGCTCCTCCGGCGGCGGTCCCGATCTGCCGACCAGGGAACCGGCCACCGCCGCGGACGCGCCCGCGGTGACGACACCGCCGGCCGGGCGGGTACTGCCCGCGGGCCCGATCACCGCGCTGGAAGCCGATCCCTCCAGCGGGCTGCTGGTGGGCCTGGACGGCGCCGTTCTCACCGTCATCGACCCTGACGCCGCCCCGCACGTGGTCCGCACGGTGCGGCTGCCGGAGCGTGCCGGCGGTCTCGCGCCGGGCAGGCCGGGTGAGATGCTGGCGGCCGCGCCGGGCCGGGTGCTGCGGGTGGATCTGACCTCGGGCGCGGTCGGTGAGGTGGCCGTCGACGGCGACGTGCGGTCGGTACGCGCCCGCCGGGACGGCGGGTTGCTCGTCGGCACCGCCGACGGCCGGGTACTGGAGCTTGCCCCCGGCGGCGAGGTGACCCACACCGTGTCCGGGCTCGTCTCCGCCGACGCACTCGCCGAAGCCGACGGCAAGCTCACCGTGCTCGACCGGCGTCAGACCGCGATCTTCGAGTTCGACCCGGCCCAGCAGCGCCCCGGATTGGCGCTGCGGGCCGGTGACGGGGCCACGCAGCTGATCGGCGACACACGCGGCCGGTTCGTGGTCACCGATACCGCCGGGGGCGAACTGCTGGTCTACACCGCCGGACCGCTCGTGTTGCGCCAGCGTTTCCCGGTAGGATCTTCGCCTTACGCACTTGCCTACGATCAGCGGTCCGACACCGTGTGGGTGACGTGCACGCAGCGCAACGAGGTCGTCGGATTCGACCTGTCGACTGGTATACCGAAGGAAGTGGGCCGCTACGCCACCGTCCGGCAACCGAACTCGGTGGCCATCGAGCAACGCACCGGCGATCTGTTCGTAGGGTCCGCGACCGGCGAGGGTCTGCAACGGATCGGTGCGGACGATCGGAAGAGAGGGCACTGATGGCTCGGACATCACGCGCGGGCGACGATTCCGCGGCATCTGCTGATCCGACAGCTCATCGGGGGCGCGGGCGCGCGCTGCCCGCGGGCTGGGAAACCACGAGCGACGACTACGAGTACGTGCCGCTGCGGCTGCCGCCGGATGTCACGCGGATGACCGCGTCCATGCGGCTGGCGATCCAGGCCGAGTTCGGTGGCTGGGAACTCTCCCGCGTGCGGGCCTACACCGACGGCAGCAGGCGGGTGCTGCTGCGGCGGCGAAAATCCGCACTACTACCCCAGCCCGAACCCGGAATGTGAGCCGATGTACGCCCTGCTACTCCGACTGATGTTCCTGGTCGCGCCGGAACGCATCCACCACCTCGTGTTCGCGGCCATGCGGTTCGCCGCCTGGTTACCGCCCCTGCGCTGGGCGATGAGTCAGATCCTGCGCACCCGCGATCCGATCCTGCGCACCGAGGCCTTCGGGGTCGAGTTCCCCGCGCCGCTGGGCCTGGCCGCCGGTTTCGACAAGAACGCCGACGGCGTCGATGCCTGGGCGCCGTTGGGGTTCGGTTTCGCCGAGATCGGCACCGTCACCGCGCAGGCGCAACCGGGCAATCCGGCGCCGCGGCTGTTCCGGCTTCCCGCCGATCGGGCGCTGATCAACCGGATGGGTTTCAACAACCACGGCGCCGCCGCGGCCGCCGAACGTCTGCGCAGGCGGCGTGGCGGGGTGCCGATCGGCGCGAACATCGGCAAGACGAAGATCGTCGAGCCGGATGCCGCGGCCGCGGACTACGCCGCCGGCGCGGCGCTGCTGGGGCCGCTGGCCGATTTCATCGTCGTCAACGTCAGCTCCCCCAACACCCCCGGCCTGCGGGATCTGCAGGCGGTCGAATCGCTGCGCCCGCTGCTGCGGGCGGTGCTGGACAGCGTGCGGGTGCCGGTGCTGGTGAAGATCGCACCGGATCTGTCCGACGAGGACATCGACGCGGTCGCCGATCTGGCCGTCGAACTCGGCCTGGCAGGCATCGTGGCCACCAACACCACCATCCGCCGCGACGGCCTGCGCACCCCGGTCGGTGAGGTCGAGGCCATGGGGGCGGGCGGTCTGTCCGGTCCGCCGGTCGCCGACCGTTCGCTCGAAGTGCTGCGGCGGCTGTACCGGCGCGTCGGCGATCGTCTGGTGCTGATCTCGGTCGGCGGTATCGAAACAGTCGACCAGGCGTGGGAACGCATCCTCGCCGGTGCGACGCTGTTGCAGGGCTACACCGGTTTCATCTACGGCGGTCCGTTCTGGATGCGCAGGATCCATCGCGGCCTGGCGCAGCGGTTGCGCGCCGAGGGGTACGGCAGCATCGGCGAGGCAGTCGGCGCGGAGCACAAAGCGCACGCCTGACCCGCGCGATGACGTTCAGCCGTGCACGAACGGTGTTTCCGGGCTGTGCGATCGCCGGTCGCGGGTATCGTGCCCCGGCGGCGCCGGATCCTCCTTCGCTGCCAATTGCCGGCCCAGCCGCGCCGCCATGCGCTTGGCGAGCAGGATCACCGCGTGGTCGCGCAAGATGCCCAGTTGGTCGGCGTAGACGTCGACGCGGGCTTGTGCCATGCGGTCGTGCACGAGGTGCGGGTCGCTGAGCAGTTCGTCCAGGTGCATGCCGGCCAGCGCCTGACTGCGGGTGAGCCGTCGGTCCGGCAGCCAGCTCAGCCGCCAGTCGTCGGTGGCGTCGGTGTCGCGGCAGGCCGATTCCGGGGTCAGGTCACTGGTCATCGTCCACTCGGTGGTGTGGATGGTCATCGCGGTCTCCGGTGCGACAGGTGGAGTGAGGCAGGCTCCAGGGCGCTTCGAGTTCGATGATCACGAATGCCTCCGGTCGTGCATCTGTTGGTGCGGCGCGGTGGATGTGCCGCACCTGCCGTGTGCTGTGTCGGTGGGCGCGGGCAGCCCGTGCCCGGGCCGAGTGGCCCGCGGCCGGCCCAAGCCGTCGAGCGCGTCGCTCGGCAGCGGTGCGGTCCGGTGATGTACGGGTGTGTCGGCGAGATGGGTCGGCGGTGAGTTCGCCGCAGCTGTGCGGTCCACGCCTGCGGCGTGGTGCGGTGCGGCCGATGAGGGACGTTGCCGGGGCCGACGTCGCCCGTGACAGGTGAATACCGGGCGTCGGCGACGTCTGGAACGAATCCGTCCTCGTCGGAGGCGTGGTCGGCGGGGAAACGCCGTGAAGAGCACGCAGGCCGGTCGTTGTCCGGTGCTCGGTGCCGCGAGCGTAGCTCACGGGCCGTTCAGTCCATCACCGACTTCGGCGCCGGGTCGATCTCCGGTGCGGCGGGGCGGTGCCGCCGTCGCCGTCGGAGCCGCTTGATCTGAAGTAGCATTCTCGTCACCAGCCCTCCCGATGCGCCTGGTGGAGCGATGGGAATCGCCACAACCATTGTGGCATTTGCCGTTCCCCGAGTGCAATTGCCGTTGTAATTTGGTAATTGACATTTCGCCTGCTGGATAAACCCGATTTGCGCGGCGTAGGCGCGTACACGCGTCGGTCTCGCGCCGATCGAGGAGGTGGCATCGCCGTGGTCGCGCCCGATCCGGGAATGGTTGCCATTCGCGATATCCTCACCCGGCTGTGCACGCGCTCGGGTCTGAGCTCGGATCGGTTGCGCAGCACCGAGATCGACGTGCTGCCGCTACTGGATCTGCTGGCAGTGCGCCAGTTCGCGCGACGGGCGGGCGTCCCGCGGGAAGAGGCGGTGCTGCCGGTGGTACGTGAGCTGGCGCGACGATTGTCGCCCAGTGATCGTTTCATCACCGACGCGGAATTGTCGCTGGGGCTGTTGCGCGAAAATCCGCCCCCGGATGTGGATCCCGCCCGGCTCTACGCCCATGATCTGGGCGAGCGCCGCGAATACCTCACCGAAAAATGGTCGGTTCTGCACGAAACGTCCGGGGCGCAACCGATTCCCCGCACGCTGACGGTGCGGTCCCTGCGCGGGACTCCCGCGCGTCGCGCGTTCGCCGAACTGGCCGTGCGGTTGGCCACGGCCTCGGTATTCGCCGGAGCACATGCCGTGGACGCTGATTCCTCATCGAAAGGTTCTTCTCCGCAACGGAATTCGTCAGATCGCCGCGGCATGGTGACCGTGATCGGCGACGCGGTCATCGACCACATGTACGTGGTCGACGAGATCCCCGGTCCCGGTGCCGCCGCGCGCGGCAGTTATCAGGAGCATCCCGGTGGCAAGGGACTCACCCGCGCCGTCGCGGCCGCCCGGCTCGGCCTGCGGGTGCGGCTGATCTCGGTGGTGGGCGACGACGGCGCAGGCGACCGCATCCTGGAGTATCTGCGCAGCGAAGGTGTCGACACCGAACTGGTGAAAGTGGTGCCCCATGCGCCGACACCGGTCACGGCCGTGATCGTCGCGAGTACAGGTGTGGCCAGCCGAGTCGGCTGCAAAGACGAGCGAATCCGGTTGAGCGCCCCGGATTTACGCGGCCACGCCATCGCATCGGCGATCGCGGGTTCCGAGGCGCTGCTGCTGACCTTCGAGCAACCCGCCGGGGTGCTCGAGCTGATCTTGGCCCAGCTGCGCAAGCTCCCGGCCCGCCCGCTGGTGGTCGCGCATCCGGCCCCGCGCCTGGATCGCCCGCAATACCTGTATCGGCATCTCGGCGTGGTGGACTACCTCGTCGGCGGCGACAAGGACCTGGAGGCGCTGGCGATGGTCGCCGACGGCGCGACCGCATGCGGTGCACAGACCGCGACGCGGTTGCGGGCGCTCGGCGTGGGCACGGTGTGCGCGCTGCGAGATTTCCGGTGCGCGGTGTGGTCGGATGAGGTCGACGACCGATTCCAGCCCTATCCGACCGCGCTCGAGCGCTCTGTCGGCGCTCATGCCGCCTTCTGCGCCGCTCTGGTCTACCGTCTGCTCACATCGCGGCGCCCTGCCGCACGCGAGGACTACCTCTGGGCGACCGCCGCCATGGTGGCGACCCAATCGGTGGGCGACGTTCCCGGAGCCATGCCGCTACCCAGTGAGATCGACAGGATTTCCCGGCTGGCCGTACATGAGCCTTGACCGGCCTGGCGACGCCGGGCACCGGTTCGTCGTAAGGGCAGTGATCCGGCAGTCCTCAGTGCGGCGACGAGCCCGACCATTGCCTGAAGGATTGTTGAAGTTCGGCCCACCCGGATTGCCGCGTCTGGCTACGATGAGTGAGCCGCGCCACACGTGGCGCACCGACTCGTGAGAGACTGACGGAGTATTCACCGCATCACGTCAAGGTTTCGAGTCTCGGATCGGACATCGGCGCACACCGGCGTCCGGTTCACCCCCAGCGATATCGGGAACAGGGATATGACGACAACAGAAATCGGATACGCGCACCAATCGGGCAAGACGGTGTACACCGTGCCCGCCGCATTCCAGGAGACCGCGCGGCTGCGCCCGGAGCAGATCGCCTTGCGCAAGGTCGGCGGCACGCAGGAATACACCTGGCGCGAGTACGCCGAACGGGTGCGCTCGATCGCCGCGGGCCTGGCCGGTCTCGGCATCGGCCACGGCGACACCGTCGGCATCATGCTGACCAACCGCCCCGAATTCAACCTCGTCGACACCGCCGCACTGCACCTGGGCGCCACCCCGTTCTCGATCTACAACACCAGCTCCCCCGACCAGATCACCCACCTGTTCACCAACGCGGGCAACAAAGTCGTCGTGACCGAACAGGTCTTCCTCGACCGCATCACCGCCTCCGGTGTGCCGATCGAGCACATCATCATGGTCGACGGTCCCGCCGAGGGCGCCATCACCCTGGAGCAGGTCGAGGCCGCCCCCGCCGCCGACTTCGATTTCGACGCCGCATGGCAGGCCGTCGGCGCCGACGATCTGGCCACCCTGATCTACACCTCCGGCACCACGGGGCCGTCCAAGGGTGTGGAGATCACCCACCGCAACGTGCTCGCCCAGATCATCGCCCTGGTCAACGGTCCACTACAGGTCGGCCTGGACGACCGCGCAGTCTCCTACCTGCCCGCCGCCCACGTCGCCGACCGGATCTCCGCCCACGCGATCAACCTGCTCACCGGCATCCAGATCACCACCGTGCCCGACCCGCGCGAAGTCGCCGCGGCGCTGCCCGACGCGCGCCCGACCGCCTTCTTCGGCGTGCCCCGCGTGTGGCAGAAGATCAAGGCCGGTGTGGAGGGCAAGCTCGCCGAAGAGTCGAGCCCGGTCAAGAAAGCGCTGGCCAACTGGGCGATCGCCACCGGAGTCGCCGCCGCGCGCGCCGATCTGGCAGGCAAGGGTCGCGGTCCTCTGCTGAGCGCGCAGCACAAGATCGCCGAGACGCTGGTGTTGTCCAAGTTGCGCCACGCACTCGGCTTGGATCAGCTGACCGTCGCCTCCTCAGGCGCCGCCCCGATCCCGCCGGAGACGTTGGAATACTTCTTGGGTCTCGGCTTCACTGTGAGCGAGGTGTGGGGCATGTCGGAGACCACCGGCGTGGGCACCTTCACCGAGCTGGACAAGCCCCGCCCCGGCTCGGTGGGGCGCCCGGTCGACGGCATGGAACTGCGGCTGGACGCCGACGGCGAGGTGCTGGTGCGCGGACCGATCGTCACCCGCGGCTACCGCAACATGCCCGACAAGACCGCCGAGGCCATCGACGCCGACGGCTGGCTGCACACCGGTGATGTCGGCACTCTCGACGCGGACGGTTACCTGCGGATCGTGGACCGCAAAAAGGAATTGATCATCAACGAGGCGGGCAAGAACATCGCCCCCAGCAACATCGAGAACGCGGTGAAGGCCGCTTCCTCGCTGATCGGCCAGGCCGTCGCGATCGGCGACGCCAAGCCCTACATCGCCGCGCTGATCGTGCTCGACCCCGACGTCGCCGCGATCCGCGCCAAGGAACTCGACGCCACCGGCGAGGACATCGCCGCCCTGGCCACCCGCCCCCAGATCGTCGACGAGGTGCTGGCGGCAGTGCAGGCGGGCAACGCCAAACTGTCGCGGGTCGAGCAGATCAAGCGGTTCACCATCCTCGGTGCCGTGTGGGAGCCCGGCGGTGAGGAGCTGACTCCGAAGATGTCGCTCAAGCGCGCTCCCATCGCGGCCGAGTACCAGGCCGAGATCGAGGCGCTGTACGCCAAGGAACCCTCCGATCGGGTGATCAACGTCAAGTAGGCGGCGCGCCGAAAGCATTGTGGCCCTGAGCATTACGCTCAGGGCCACAGCCGCTCTCACGGTTCCAGATACAGCCGCTCACAGGGCAAGCGCGGATACCCGTCGGTGTCGTCGGCCGACACCTCGACCGCCTCGTGCCAGTGCCGGGCACGCCACTCCTGCACGAACAAGCACGCGGCGGTGACGCACGCGACGAAGTCCATCCGGGCACCGTGCCAGAACACCGACAGGTGGACATCCGGCTCGCAAGGCCTCGGAGATTCCCGCCGCTCATCACGGTTCACGACTGTCGCTCCCTACACTGTTGTAGCGCGCCAGCAAACAAGTATCGCATGTGCCGAACCCGCAGTGCACCAACATGATCCAGGACCCCTTCTCACCCCTGCGCATACACGCGGCCCGTCCTCCGGCGAGCGGCGCGCTCGGCTGCACAGCCACGAATCGCGGCGACCACAACACTCCCGGAAGGCCGGAAACCACTGCGCGGGCACACGACCCACGCACGGAACCCGGTCCCCCGAGCGGCAGGACTCGGCAACGCCACCGTGCCACCCGCCCGCACCACCGAGACGTCGAGCCGGAACAGTTCCGCGAACAACGTCATGTCCTCCGGCAAATCGGGCTGTGTCAGAAATGTCCACCGTTGCGACCGGGGATGCGATATCGGTATTCGACTCCGATTCGTTCGAACAGGGCGTGTCCCGCGGCTACCTGTTGATGGGCAAACTGATGTCACTGGTTCCGGCCGTGCGGATGATCGCCCAGTACCACCGCTATGCGTTCTGAATGGTCTATCCAGCACCGGGTTCCGACGCGACAACGGATAGGGCGCAATCGGCGGGAGACATAGGTGTTCGCGTTCGGGGCGCCGGGGTGCGGGGCCGGTGGCAGAGCCACACACCATCGCAGACCGGCGGCTCGCGATCGTGTCCGCATCTGGCCGAGTGCGGGCGGAGTCTCAGCTGATCGCGTCGATCAGCAGTTTGGCCGCCACCGCCGCCCCGTCCGCGCGGATCATGCCGGCCACCGCGCTCGCGCGCGCTCGGGTGGTGGACGCCGAGGCGATGTCTAAAGCGGCGGACAACGACGCTGTGCTGGGGTCAGCGTCTTCGCATGCCGCGCCGATGCCGAGATCGGCTACTCGGCGCGCCCAGTACGGCTGGTCCATCATCTGGGGTACCACCACTTGAGGCGCGCCCGCCCGTGCGGCGGCCGTCGTCGTGCCGGCGCCGCCGTGGTGGATGACGGCGGCGACCCGAGCGAACAGCGCCTGATGGTCGACCTCGCCGACGGCCATGCAATCGGGCAGGTCATCGGTCAAAGCCAACTCGGCCCAGCCACGAGAAAGGAGCACACGGCGGCTGTGGGCGCGGATCGCTTCGATCGCCGCCCGGGCGATGCCGGCGCGCATCGGCATACTGCCGAACCCGACGTACACCGGTGGTGTGCCAGCGTCCAAGAACGCCGACAACTCGGGGGGCAATGCGCGTTCGTCGGGCACGATCCAGGCACCGGTCTGCACAACGTTCAGATCCGGCGATGGCGACCATGGACCCAGGACCGGGTCCGCGGCCAGCCATGGGCTCTCGGTGATGACGTGGTCGCGTACCGCGGTTACCGGCGGTAGCCCGAGCGCCGCCCGGCCGGTGTTGAGCGGGTAACCGAACTGCGCGTTCCAACCGTGGGTGTCGATTTCCCACAGCAGCTGGTTGCCGATGGCGGCCGGTGCGGGTCGATCGCCCGGCAGCGGCATCGGCGGGTGATGTGGCGAGGGCAGGGTGGTCGGCTGATAGCTGACGTACTGGTAGTGGATGCCCAGCTTCTCGGCGACGGACCGGGCCGCGATCTGTGTCACGCCGGATGCGACGACCACGTCGCATCCGGCGGCCGCTGGAAGGATCGTGTCGAACTGAATTGCGGGCCAATCGGTCACGTACTGCGACAGTTCGACCCGCGACAGCCTCCCGCCTCCCGAACCGGCCTTCAGCGGCCCCAGCGGCACCAGCGACAACCCGAGCTCAGCGCAACGCGGCGCGATGTCCGGCGGCGCGCACACACGCGCTTGGGCGCCGAGCTCCCGCAACCACAGCGCGAGCCCCAACAGCGGCTCGACGTCCCCACGCGACCCGCTGGCCACCAATAACGCCCGCACGTGTCACCGACGATCCGCAGCCGGATCCGCAGTGAGCCATTCAGTCAGAACGAGGTCATCGATGCCGCCCATGCCAACCATCATCGAGCCGAAGCGCCATGCCACGACCCCCGAATCGTTCCCACCCTTGAAAATCACCTGTGTGTGACGTCGAACCCCTAGCCCAACTGCTCTACGGCGAAGCCGGTGAGCAGTACGGCGAAGCCTCCGATCTCGCCGATGATCAGGGCGACGAGGACGAAACGCATCGAGGGAGGTGGGTTGCGCATCTGGTTGTCGGTTTCGCGCTGCAATCCCAGGCGGATGTAGTTGGAAATGGTGACTGCGAACAGCAGGACTATCGCACCGGCGGCTGTGGCGTTCACCGCGGTCGGCCAGCCGGACAGTTCGACGAACAGTGCGATCAGTCCGGTCGCGAACGAATACAGCAAAGCGGCTCGGTGGGCGATGTCGACGTAAGGATGTGCCAGACCATCCGGGGAGGTGGTCATCGCCTGCCACTTCCATACGCCGAGAATCAGTGCCCACAGAAAGATGAGCCCAGCGAAGAACAGTACCCAAGCCGTTTCCGTGCGAATGATCAAATCCGTGCCCTCATCACTCCATCGCGCACCCACTTGGGCGGCCGTCCAGCGGCAGAGTACCGCCTTCGGCCGACCGTGGCGCGACAACGACAACCACTGCTGGGCATACCCTCAGCAATCGAGTCGGCCACCATCCAGCGATGCCTGATCGGCCCATCGTGCCAATGCTCGGTAGAGCCAATACTGAGCCGCCCCGGTGGTCCTGGCGCCGGTGATCCGAGTGGTGAGCGTCCAGTAGCGGTGGATGCGAGGGTCGGTGTCGGTGGCGTCGGCGAGCAGTTGGCGCCGCAGGCGCGGGGTGTCGCGGTCGCGTCGAGCGGCTGCGTGGGCGTGGACGAATCGGTCGAGTTCGGGACCGGGGTGCGGTTCGCGGTATGTGGTGATGAGCGAGTCCACGCTCTCGCAGACTTCGGCCACCGCGGTCAGCAGGGCGCGTTTGTCGCCGATTCCGGCGGGATCTGTGCGCCAGAGCTGGTGTGAGAGTGCGGCGCTCAGGGCTGGGTCGGCGATGCCGATGGCGAGTTCGGCGTAGGCGAGGACGTGCCGAGGATCCGGGTCGGCCGGCGGGTCGGGGATGTTCATCGCGACGAACCCGTCGAACATCGCCGGCGGTAGAGGTGCGAGCAGTCGTCGCCAGAACCGCACGAGCGCGTCGTGCGCGTGGCTGCGGTCCTGCACGGCGGCAAGCATCTCCAAGCGTGCGGCGCGGTCGGCGGGGGCAGCGTTCTCGACCGCGACCAGCGAGGCCCGTCGCCAGGCCAGTGCACCGAGTTCGGTGTCGAGCGCGGCGCGCTCGGCGGCGACCGCCTCGGCGATCGAGATCCCGCCGGTGAGAACGTCGGTGATCGCGCACAGGCTCAGACCGAGTGCGCGCAGCCGACGCACCAGCAGCACCCGATCGGCCGCGGTCACCGGATCGAACAACCGGTGACCGCCTCCGCTGCGCCGCGACTCCAGAATCCCTTCGTCGCAGTAGAAGCGCAGCGTGCGCACCGCGACGCCGGTCGATCGCGACAGCTCCCCGATACTCACCAGGCCGTCGCGGCGTGTGTTCTCCGTCACGATCGCTGGAACCTCCACCCGAGTGGAGTTCCTACCGTACCGGAACACCCACTGCGACAAGGAGCTACACCGATGACCGAGGACACCACGATGAGCGCCGAGCAGATCTGGCGGGCTGTCGCCGCCGAACGAGCCGGTCTGGCCGCGCTGCTGGCACAGCTGCCCGAAACCGGCTGGGACCACCCTTCGCTGTGCGAGGGCTGGCGGGTGCGTGAGGTCGTCGCGCACCTGGTCCTGTCGGCCCGCGCCGATATCGGCTGGATTCTGGTCAATCTGATCCGCGCCCGAGGCAGCCTGGACCGAGCGATCCGCGATACCGCCATTCGCCACGCGGACCGCGTCACGACCGGCCAGTTGCTCGATGAACTGCGTGGCAGCATCGACGCGCGGGTCACGGCGCTCGGCACGACACCGGCGGACCGGCTGATGGACCTGCTGGTGCACGGCCAGGACATCGCGATCCCGCTCGGCATCGCCCGGGAGATGCCGAGCGCCGCCGCGCGAGTGGCGATGGAGCGAATCTGGACGACGGGCGCCCCTTTCCACGCGCGGAGGAAATTCGCCGGCTACCGTCTCGTCGCTACCGACGCCGACTGGGCCGCGGGCGACGGGGCGATCATCACGGGCCCGCTCGCTGCCCTCCTGCTGACCGTGACCGGTCGCAGCCAAGCGTGGGACCAGCTCTCCGGAGACGGGGCGGCACGGTTCGCGGCAGATGACCGCCCGTAGGCGGCGGAACGCATTGTGGCCCCGAGCGTCCGCTCGAGGCCACATTCCGGCGAGGGTGCCCTACTTCTGCTCGTAGGTGCCGACCAGGGTGGCGCGCGCCAGCGTGTGGGAGAACAGGTTGAAGCCGAGGTAGGCGGGCGTGGCGCTCTCGTCGATACCCAGGCTGTCGACGTCGACGGCGTGAACGACGACGAAGTAGCGGTGGGGGCCGTGGCCGGGCGGCGGGGCGGCGCCGACGAAGCCGTGGAAGCCGCCGTCGTTGCGCAGGGTGATCGAGCCGGTCGGCATGGCGCCGCCTTCCTCACCGCTGCCCGCGCCCGCGGGCAGGGAGGTCACGCTCGCGGGGATGTCGGCGACGGCCCAGTGCCAGAAACCGGAGGCGGTGGGTGCGTCGGGGTCGTACACCGTCACCGCGAAGCTCTTGGTCTCCGCCGGGAAGCCCGACCAGGACAGCTGCGGGGAGATGTCCTTGCCTCCCGCGCCGAAGATGCCGCTGACCTGATCGTTGCCCAACGGCTGCCCGTCGGTGACGTCGGTGGAGGTGAGGGTGAACGACGGCACCTGGGGAAGCGCGTCGTAGGGGTTGTAGGTCATGGAACCTCTTTTCGAGTCGGGTTCAGCTGTGCAGTAGGAAGTGTTCCAGCACGCGAGTGCCGAATTCGAGAGCCTCCACCGGCACCCGCTCATCGACGCCGTGGAACAGGGCGGTGAAGTCCAGCTCCGGCGGCAACTGCAGCGGCGCGAAACCGAAGCAGCGAATACCCAAGCGGGCGAACGCTTTCGCGTCCGTGCCGCCGGAGAGCATGTAGGGCACGGTGCGGCCCCGCGGATCATGGGCCAGCACGGCGTTGTTCATCGCGTCGACCAGATCGCCGTCGAAGGTCGTCTCATAGGAATCGAGCTTGGTGATCCACTCGCGTTCGACGTCGGGGCCGATCAACTCGTCGACCTCACGTTCGAACGCCGCCTGCCGCCCGGGCACCACGCGGCAGTCGACCACCGCCTCGGCGGTCTGCGGGATCACGTTGGCCTTGTAGCCGGCTTGCAGCATGGTCGGATTCGCCGTGTCACGCAGTGTGGCGCCGATGATCCGGGAAATGGTGCCCAACTTCGCCAGCTGTCCCTCGATGTCGGGGCTGGTCGGATCGAACTGCAGGCCCGTCTCCTCGGCGACGGCGGCGAGGAAGGCGGCCACCGAATCCGACAGCACCACCGGGAAGGTGTGTTTGCCCAGCCGGGCCACCGCGTCGGCGAGGATGGTGACGGCGTTGTCCTCGTGCAGGAACGAGCCGTGGCCCGCGCGGGCCTTGGCGCGCAACCGCATCCAGCCCAGCCCCTTCTCCGCGGTCTCCACCAGGTAGAGCCTGCGTTCGGTGCCGTCGGGCCGCGGCACGGTCAGCGAGAACCCGCCGACCTCCCCCACCGCCTCGGTGACGCCGTCGAACAGGTCGGGGCGGTTGTCCACCAGCCACTGCGAACCCCATTTGCCGCCGTTCTCCTCATCGGCGAGGAAGGCGAAGACCAGATCCCGCGGCGGCACCGTGCCCTCGAGCTTGAACTGGCGGGCCACCGCCAGCGTCATCCCGACCATGTCCTTCATGTCGATCGCGCCGCGACCCCACACGTAGCCGTCGCGCACCGCGCCGGAGAACGGATGCACGCTCCAGTCCGCGGCCTCGGCGGGCACCACATCCAGATGCCCGTGGATCATCAGGGCGCCGCGCCCCGGGTCCGCGCCTTCCAGCCGCGCGAAGACATTGCCGCGACCTTCCGCTCCGGACTCGACGTACTCGGTGACATATCCGGCCTGGTGCAGTTGGTCGGCCACCCACTGCGCACATTCGCGCTCTCCCTTGGTGGTGGCCAGGTCACCGGTATTGGAGGTGTCGAAGCGGATCAGCGTGCTGACCAGCTCCACCACTTCCGACACCGCGCGCGAGCTTCTGTTCGGGTCGATTCCTTCGCCAGTTGCGGACACGTCCCCCTTCCTACCACCCGCGCGGTGGCGCAAACGTGTGACCGGGGTATCGCGACGTGGCGCCGCTACCCGCACGGTGGGCGATCACGCGCGACAGGGTTGCGGTCAGGGTGATCGCAACCGCGCGTTCACACCGTGCCGGGGCGGTCCACCTCGTGCGGGAACACCACCCGCACGAACGCCCAGAATCGGAACACCATGCCCAGCGCCGTGCCGATCAGCTGGGCGGCGACGAAGTCGGCCACGTTCTGGGTGAAGCGGGAGACCTCGGGCACCTCCAGATGCAGCACATACCGCGACACCCACAGCGGTGCGGTGTTGATCGCGACGGCCAGGAAACTGACCAGATAGAACAGCGCGGCCTCGTGATGCCCGCGCCGCCCGCCGCGCGCATCGAAGGACCACTGCTTGTTGAGCACGTACGACAGCGTGATCGCCGCCAGCACCGCGACCACCTTCGCCGTGACCGGGTGCGACTCGAGCACAGTGCTCTTCAATGTCAGGAAGACCGCGGTGTCCAGCGTGAACGCCGCGAGGCCGACGGAGGCGAAACGAAATAGTTCTCGACGCCGTGCCTCGCCCCCCAGCACGGACGTCACCCGAGCGAAAACGGGGCGTTCGGAAAACAGCACAGGTAAAGTCTCCGGCACATGTCCCGACCCCACAACAAGATCGGCGGATTCACCGCACCGCATGTTCCGCGGGTGCACGGTCGGTGGATCGCGGGCAGGTGAGTAGCGTGAAAAAGGCCAAGCGGCGCAACCGTCTTCGGCAGGCAGAGTCCGACGTCCCCGCCTACGCCGTGGAGCCGATCGCCGTGATCGGCATGAGCTGCCGCTTCGCGGGCGGCGCGGATTCCCCGGAAGCGTTGTGGCGGTTGCTGATCGAGGAGACCGACGCGGTCGCCGACCAACCGCCGCCCGGTCGCTGGTCGGGCGACTACCGTGACCGTGACCGCGCCGCCGCGGGCAAAACGGTATCGGTCGCCGGTGGATATCTGCCGGACGTCGCCGGTTTCGATGCCGAGTTCTTCGAAATCACCCCGCGCGAGGCGACCGATATGGATCCGCAGCAACGCTTGGCGCTGGAATTGGCGTGGGAGGCGTTCGAGGACGCGGCGATCCGGCCCGATCGAACTCCGCGGAGCGGCGTGTATTTCGCCAACAAGTTCAACGACTACCGCGCCGTCAAACTCGCCAGGGGCGCCACCGCGATCACGCCGTTCACCAGTACCGGAGACGTCGAGGGCGTGATCGCCAACCGGGTGTCGTACTTCCTGGGTCTCGACGGCCCCAGCATGACCGTGAACGCCTCCTGCGCCGGGTCCCTGGTCGCGGTGCACCTGGCCTGTCAGGCGCTGCGCGCGGGTGAGAGCATGCTGGCCGTCGCCGGTGGTGTGCAGCTGAATCTGATCCCGGAGACCGCGATCGGGCTGTCCGCTCTGGGGGTGCTGTCCGAGCGTGGCCGCTCGCGCACCTTCGACGCCTCCGCCGACGGCTACGTTCGTGGCGAAGGCGGCGCGGTCGTGATTCTCAAGCCACTGCGGCAGGCGCTGTGCGACGGCGACCGCGTCTACTGCACGCTATTGGGCAGCGCCACCAACAACAACGGCAGGCATCGCTCCATGCCCGCCAGCAGCGCCGATGGGCAGCGGCAGTTGTTGCGGCGCGCCTGCGCGCATGCCGGGGTCGATCCCGCCACCGTCGACTACGTAGAGGCGCACGGCACCGGCACCGCTGTCGGTGACCGCGCCGAGTTGTCCACGCTGGCCGAGGTCTACGGCACCGGCCGCGCTCCCGAAGCGCCGCTCATCGTCGGCTCGATCAAGACCAATATCGGGCACACCGAAGCGGCGGCGGGCCTGGCGGGGCTGGTGAAGGTCGCGCTCGCCCTGTCCCGTGGTCGCATTCCGCGCAGTCTCCACTTCGACTGCCTCCCAGCGGAATTCGATTCGAAGACCACGGGACTGCGGATCGCCGACGCCGCGTTGCCGTGGCCACGGCACGACGGCCCGGCGCGCGCGGCGGTGAGCGCGTTCGGTTTCGGCGGCTCCAATGCTCACGTCGTGGTCGAAGCAGCGCCCCTACCCGGCCCGCTGACCGCGCCCGCATTCTCGGAGCGGCTGGTGGTGCTGTCCGCGCGCACCGAGACCGCGTTGCGCGCGCACGCGCAGCGGCTACGTGAGCATCTCGTGCGCCATCCCGGCATCCGCCTCGGCGACCTCGCGCACACTCTCGCGACGAGAACACCGTTCCAGCATCGGCTTTCGGTGGTGGCCGACGAGGTGGACCAAGTCGTCGAGTTCCTCGACGGCTACCTCGGCGAGACCGCTCCGGAACGGGCAGGCGACGCGGAGCGCAAAGCGCTGAACCTGGTGCTGTCGGCGGCGCTACGCCCCGGCACGGTGGCCCGCCGGGACTTGCTCACCGCGGCGGGGACACTGTTCCAGCGTGGCATGGAACTCGACTGGGCGGCCGTGAACCCGCCCGGACGTCCGATCTCGCTACCCACCTATCCCTTCCAGAGGGAACGGCATTGGGCGGATCCGCAGACACCCGCCGGGGAACGCGGCGGCACTCCGGCGGCGCCGACCGCCGCTACCGACCCGGTCGAAATCGCTGTACGGGTCGATCATTCGGCCGCTGTCCGCGTGTGGTCGGAGAAGCCGACCGTGCCGTCGATGCCGACCGCCGCACCGGCCGTGCGAGATGCGGCAGCGCAGCCCGCGACCACCCAACAAGGACCGCCGCAAGCCGCTGACGATTCCGGCGTCGCGGCGCTGGCCGTGCTGGTCACGCGGGAACTGGCCGAAGTCGTCGGCATCGCCCCCGACCGGGTCGCCGCGCGCCAGAACTTCGATCAGCTCGGCATCGGCTCGGTGCACGCCGTGGAGCTGTCCGCCCGCCTCGCCGCCCGTCTCGGCATCGACGTTCCCGCCGCTATCATCTGGGGTTGCCCGACGGTGGAGTCGCTGGCCGCCGAACTGAGCGCCAGACTCGGGCCGGGTCACGCACCGGGGGAGCCGCTCGCCCGCACGACCAGTACACCTATAGCGGATCCGGTACGGCCGGTGGACCCGCTGATGCCGGAGGAGGTCCTTTCCACCGCCGAATTGGTGGCGTTGAGCCGAGAACTACTCGGCTGAACAGGCTTTCGGCAACAATTCGGCGACGCGGCAGATCCGGCGGTGGACGCACTGTCGCCCGCTTGCAACAGCGACGTGCGGCGCGGCCAGGCCTCGTGTGGACCAGGGAAGCGAGCACTTCTACCGCTCCCACGCCCGGCCACCGATTTCGACGCCTCGGCTGGCCGAAGCTTCACCGGGAAGCTGTCGGCGTCCGCGTGCATGCGGTAAGGAAGTGAGCGGCATTCGCCGACCCGGTTCGTCTCCGGTCCGGGGGTTATGCTGCCCTCGGTCCGGGTGGGTTTGGTCTAACAGTTCAGTTCAGAATGAGTCGGTGTGACGGTTTGCTCTGCGGCGCAACGTGTCCGACACTTTCGGGGTGGTTGATGAGGTGGTGACCGATGCGTTATGGGTGCGGCTGGAGCCGTTGATTCCGGT
>NZ_VUOT01000025.1:0-124722 GCF_009829295.1 Nocardia sp. CY15 | reverse complement strand
GTGTGGATGTGGTGCTGGATTCGCTGGCGGGGGAATTCGTGGATGCCTCGCTGCGGTTGCTGCGGCCGGGTGGACGGTTCGTGGAGATGGGGTTGCTGGATCGCCGCGACCCCCAGCAAGTAGCCGCCGAACACCCGGGCGTCACCTACCGCGGTTTCATGCTCATGGATGTAGAGCCCGATCGGCTCCACGAGATTCTGACTCGTGTTGTCGATCTCTTCGAGGCGGGTGTGCTCACCGCGTCTCCACTCACCGCATGGGACATACGGGATGTGCCCGAGGCGTTGCGGTTCATGAGTCAGGCGCGGCATATCGGGAAGAACGTGCTCACCGTGCCGACGCCGCTGTCGCCTGAGGGCACGGTGCTGATCACCGGTGGCACCGGAGGATTGGGTGCGTTGGCCGCTCGGCATCTGGTCACCGAGTACGGCGTGCGCAGACTGATATTGACCAGCCGACGCGGCCGGGATGCACCTGGGGCCGAGGAGTTGAGTGCTGAACTCGTCGCCTTGGGCGCGCACGTGGACGTGGTCGCCTGTGACGCGGCCGACCGAGCCTCGGTGGATGCGGTCCTGGCGGCGATCCCGCCGGAGTATCCGTTGACCGGTGTCATCCATCTGGCCGGGGTGCTGGCCGACGCACTTCTGGAGAACATGACGGCGGAGCGGATCGAGCAGGTGTTGCGGCCGAAGGTGGACGCGGCGTGGAACCTGCACGAGGCGACACGGCATCTGGATCTGTCGATGTTCGTGCTGTACTCCTCGATCGCGGGCGTGATCGGCAACGCGGGCCAGGCCAATTACGCCGCGGCCAATACGTTCCTCGACGCGCTGGCACACCACCGGCACGTGACCGGCTTACCCGCGATTTCCATGGCCTGGGGGCCGTGGCAGCAGAACACCGGCATGACGCGGGCGCTCGATGACGCCGACTTCGCTCGGTTGCGGCGGGAGGGCTTCCCGCCGCTGGGCGAGCGGGAGGGTATGGCGCTGTTCGACGCCGCGGTGGCCGACGGCAGGGCGGCGTTCGTCGCGGCCCGCATCGACCGATCCGCGCTCACGGACAGCGGCGATCACGACCCGCGTCCGATCATGCGCGACCTGCTGGGACCCACCCGGCGCCGAGCCGAGACCGCGCTGGGTGGATCGCCCCAACCGGTGCACCGCCTGGCGGGCCTGTCGACCACCGAGCAGGACCGTATCGTCCTCGATCTGATTCGCGGCGAGGCCGCGGCGGTTCTCGGCGGCGACGCCGAGACCATCGCCGCCGACAAACCGTTCAGCGATATCGGATTCGACTCACTCGGTGTCATGGAATTCCGCAACCGGTTGAAATCGGCCGTCGGCGTTCAGGTTCCCGCGACAGCGATGTTCGACTACCCGACTCCGATGGATCTGGCCGGCTACCTCCGGCAGGAGATCGCTCCGGTGGAGGACCCCGCGAAACGGATCGCGGCCGACGTCGAAGCGCTGGCCCGCAGTTTCGCCTCCGCCGACCTATCCGCCGCCGACCGGTCGTCACTGGCGACCACATTGTCCGCCCTGCTGCGCGAACTCGAAGGCAGGGACGCCGGGGATGCCGATCCGGGTGGCGACGCCGACCACCTCGACACCGCCGACGATGACGAACTCTTCGAGTTCATCGACAACCTCAGCTGAACTTGCAGGATCAGGAGCCCCACCGATGGCCGACACCGACGAGCTACGCCGCTACCTCAAGAAGACCGCGAAGGAGCTCTACGAGACCAAACAACACCTGCGTGAACTCACCGATCGAACGCGGGAACCCATCGCCATCGTCGGCATGGCCTGCCGGTACCCCGGCGGAGTTCGTTCACCCGAGGATTTGTGGCGCGTCGCCGCCGAGGGCGTGGACGCCGTCGGAGGGTATCCCTCCGACCGTGGCTGGGACCTGGAGCGGTTGTTCGATCCCGATCCGGACGTACCGGGGACGATCTACACGCGGGAGGGCGGATTCCTCGATTCGGTAGCCGACTTCGACGCGGGTTTCTTCGGCATCAGCCCGCGCGAGGCCGCCGCGATGGACCCACAGCAGCGTCTGATGCTCGAGGCGGCCTGGGAGGCACTGGAAGACGCCGGCATCGACCCGGTATCGCTACGCGGCAGCGATACCGGCGTTTTCGCCGGGGTGGCCCACCAGAACTACGGGCCCCGCGTCGGCTCCCCGGATATCACGGCCGAAACGGAAGGCCATGTCTATCTCGGCACTTCCAACAGTGTGCTGTCGGGCCGGATCGCCTACACCCTCGGGCTGGAGGGTCCGGCCGTCTCGATCGACACGGCATGCTCGTCGTCGCTGGTCGCCCTGCATCTCGCGTGCCGGGCGCTGCGCAACGGTGACGCCACCCTCGCCCTGGCGGGCGGGGTCACCGTGATGTCGGACCCGTCCCTGCTCATCGCGTTCGCGCGCCAGCGCGCCCTCTCACCCGACGGCCGGTGCCGGGCGTTCGCCGCGGCGGCCAACGGGACGGGTTTCTCCGAGGGGCTCGGCGTGCTGGTACTCGAACGGCTCTCCGACGCACGGCGGCTCGGGCACACTGTCCTGGCGGTCGTCCGCGGCAGCGCCATCAATCAGGACGGCGCGAGCAACGGGCTGACCGCTCCGAACGGACCGTCGCAGGAAGCCGTTATCGGGCAGGCGTTGCGCGACGCGGGCCTGGAGCCGGCGGATGTCGACGCGGTGGAGGCGCACGGCACGGGCACCATGTTGGGCGATCCGATCGAGGCCCGGGCCCTGATCAACGCCTACGGCGCCCGGCAGACCGACGTGCCCTTGCGTCTGGGGTCGCTGAAATCCAATATCGGTCACACTTCGGCCGCGGCGGGTGTCGGGGGAGTGATCAAGATGGTGCAGGCCATGCGGCACGAAGTGCTGCCGAAGACCCTGCACATCGACGCGCCGACTCCCCATGTGGACTGGTCGGCGGGTACGGTGCGGCTGCTGAAGGACAGCGAGCCGTGGCCCGCCGGTGCGAGAATTCGCCGCGCCGGCGTGTCCTCATTCGGCGCCAGCGGCACCAACGCCCACGTCGTCCTCGAGGAAGCTCCCGCCGAGTCCGCTGCCGCCGAGGCAGACTCCGAGCCTGCTCCCACGGAGCAGGCCGGGTCGAATCACCCCTCGGTGGAAACGATTCCGTTGCTGTTGTCGGCGGCTTCCGGCGCGGCCCTGCGGGCACAGGCGGATCGCCTGCGGCGGTGGATGGGGGACGATCCGGAGGCGGACCCGCGGGATATCGCGCATTCGCTGCTCACCTCCCGCGCCCGGCTGGAGTGGCGCGGCGCGGTCGTCGGCCGCGACCGGGACGAACTCCTGGCCGGTTTGGCGGCACTCGCCGAGGGGCGTTCCGCGCCGGGCGTGGCCGAGGGTCGCGCGGGCTCGGGGCGCACGGCGTTGCTGTTCACCGGCCAGGGTGCGCAACGCGCCGGGATGGGGCGAGAACTGTACGACGCGTTCCCGGTGTTCGCCGCGGAACTGGACAGGGTGTGTGCCGAGTTCGATCCGCTGCTCGGACGGTCGTTGAAGGACCTGATCCGCACAGAAGCGCCGGCCGGCGACAGCGCGCCGGGACCGCTCGATCGAACCGAGTTCACCCAACCCGCCCTGTTCGCCTTCGAGGTGGCGTTGTACCGGCTCGTCGAATCATTCGGCCTGACACCGGATGCGCTGCTCGGCCATTCCATCGGTGAACTCGCGGCGGCGTATGTCGCCGGTGTGTGGTCGTTGCCCGACGCGTGTGCGCTGGTGGCGGCGCGGGGGCGGCTGATGGGCGGACTGCCCGCGGGCGGCGCGATGCTGGCCGTGGCGGTGTCGGAGGAGAAAGCAGCCGCCGCGCTCGATGGATACCTCGGCCGGGTGTCCGTGGCCGCGGTGAACGGTCCCTCGTCCGTGGTGCTGTCCGGTGACGCCGACGCTGTCGCCGAGGTCGAGCGGCTCTTCGGTGACCAGGGTCGCCGGACGAACCGGCTGCGCGTCAGCCATGCCTTCCATTCGGCGCGGATGGAACCGATGCTGGCCGAGTTCCGGGCCGTGGCTCGCGGTGTGACCTATCGGCAGCCGACGATCCCGATCGTCTCGAATGTTTCGGGCGCACCAGCCGGTGACGAGCTGACCGATCCGGAGTACTGGGTCCGTAATGTCCGGGCGGCGGTGCGGTTCGCCCCGGGAGTCCGGGCGCTGGCCGCGAGCGGGGTCCGGCGCTTTCTGGAAATCGGTCCCGACACGGTGCTGGCCGCGATGACCCGGGAGTGTCTGGCCGAACAACCCGACATCGAGGCCCGCTGCACGGTGGTCGCCGCCGCGCGACGTGGGGCGGACGAGGTCGGGCAGTTCACCGCTTTCCTGGCGGCCGCCCACGCCGCGGGCGTCGACGTGGATTGGCGACCGGTGTTCACCGGTCAGCCGCCACGCCGAGTGCCGTTGCCTCCTTACGCCTTCCAGCGTCAGCGGTACTGGTTGCCCCCGGCCGACGGTATCGGCGACGTGGGCCGCGCCGGACTGACGGCGATGGACCATCCGCTGCTCGGCGCTGCGCTGGCCCTGGCCGGTACCGACGAGTGGCTGTTCACCGGCCGCCTGTCCACGGTGTCGCAGCCGTGGCTGGCCGACCACACGGTGTTCGGCACGGTGCTGTTGCCGGGAGCCGCGTTCGTGGAGTTGGCGTTGGCGGTCGGCGCGCGACTGGATGCCGGGACGGTCGACGAACTGGTGCTCGAAGCGCCGCTGCGGTTGGACGAGGGGACCGAGGTCGATATCCAGATCAGCGTCGAATCGCCCGATGACACCGGGCGCAGAAGTTTCGTCATCGCGTCGCGGGCAGTAGGTGACCGGACCGCCGGATCCACGCACGCGCGCGGTGTGCTCGCTCCCGATACGGGGGACGCGACGGTGTCCGCCGGTACGGACGGATTGTCTCTGGACGAGGACGCGACGACCGGAGACGCGCTGTACCGCCAACTGGCCGCGCGTGGTCTCGACTACGGGCCCGCGTTCCAGGGCGTGCGCCGATTCCGGCGTCGCGGCGACGCCGTCCTGGCCGAGGTGCGGCTCGGCGAGATGACGTCGGACGCTTCCCGTTTCGGCGTGCACCCAGCCTTGCTGGATGCCGCGCTGCACACCGCCGTCGACGAATTGGCCGCTGATTCGGCCGCGCACCAGGCGCCGCTGCCGTTCTCCTTCACCGGCGTGCGGTTGTACCGCGGTGGTGCGAGCGCGGCGCGGGCGCGGATCCAGCGGACGGGCGCCGAGGGGGTGCGGGTCGAACTCCGCGACGATGCGGACGCGGTGCTGCTGACGGTCGATGCGCTGCAGGCGCGGCCGGTCGACAGCGACGCGGTGCATAACGCGCGCTCCGCCGGGCCGCACGGTCTCTACGACATGCACTGGGCCGCGGTGGAATCAGACGCGCGATCCGGCGCGGTGCGGCTGACCGCGGTCGGCGGACCATCGCAGTCCGCTTTCGACGAAAATCATTCGGATATGGCCGCGCTGGTAGCGGCCGCCGGGACCGACGCCCCGGGCTCGAACGCTCGAGCGCATGCCGACGCGGTCGTGTGGTTCGCCGAGCCCGGACCCGGGCACACGGACCGTGCCGAGGCCGACAGGGTGCGCCGGAGCGTGAACGCCGCGCTGGCAGCGGTGCAGTCCTGGTTGCGCCTATTCGAGTCCGGCGACACCCAGCTGGTCGTGGTCACCCGCAACGGCGCCGGGCTGGGCGGCGAGGACCCGGACCTGGCCGCCGCGGCGACCTGGGGTTTGCTGCGCAGCGCGCAATCGGAGCATCCCGGCCGCATCGTCCTGGTGGACGCCGAAAGCGACGTGCTGGTCGGGCCCGAGCTGATCTCGGCCGCCCTCGCGACCGATGAGCCGCAGCTGGCGGCCCGTGCGGGCGAACTGCTCGCGCCCCGGCTCGCCCGGCGGGACGACGTGTCCGGCTCAGCCGTCACCATGGGTCCGGGCACCGTGTTGATCACCGGCGGTACCGGTGGATTGGGCGCCCTCGTGGCCCGGCACCTGGCCGCCACGCACGGGGTGCGCGACCTGGTACTGGTTTCACGGCGCGGCGAACGAGCCGACGGTGTGCGTGAACTGGTGGCCGAACTCGCCGTACTCGGTGCGCGAGCACGGGTGCTGGCCTGTGACGTCGGTGACCGCGCCGCGGTAGGTGCCCTGCTCGACCAGCTGGCCGAAGGCCCCGAGCTGACCGCCGTCGTCCACGCCGCGGGCATCTTGGACGACGCGACTCTCGACGCACTCACGCCCGACCGGATCGAGCGGGTATTCGCGCCGAAGGTCGACGCCGCACTCCACCTGGACGAACTCACCCGTGACCGGAACCTCTCGGCGTTCATCCTGTTCTCGTCGATCGCTGCCGTCTTGGGCTCGGCGGGCCAGGGCAACTACGCCGCCGCGAACTCGGCGCTGGACGCGCTGGCCCGGCGCCGCGCCGCGGCGGGTCTGCCCGCGGTGTCGGTGGCCTGGGGCCCGTGGAGCCAGAACGGCGGGATGACCGCCGAACTGGGGCGCGCGAGCCTGGACCGCTTGGCGCGCATGGGCTTCCGGCCACTGACCGAGGCCGACGGGATCGCGCTGTTCGACCGAGCCACCGGCGCGGACACGCCGCTGGTCGCCGCCGTGGACTTCGACACCGCGGCATTGTCCGCGCAGGCCCGCGCGGGTTTGCTGCCGCGGCTGCTGCGTTCGTTGGTATCGGTACCGCGCCGCGCCGAGGGCGGTGGCGGCGATCTGGCGGCGCGGCTCGCATCGGTACCGCCGGACCGGCACGACGCGATCGTGCTGGATTTCGTGCGCCATCAGGTCGCCGGGGTGTTGGGACACGCCACGGGCGACCTGATCGAGGCCGACAAGCCGTTCAACGAACTGGGATTCGATTCGCTCGGCGCGGTGGATCTGCGCAACCGTCTCACCAAGGCCACCGGTCTGCGTCTTCCGTCGACCCTCGCCTTCGATCATCCGACCTCGGCGGCCGTCGCTCGACTGCTGCGTTCCCGGATCGACGGTGCCGGGCCGGGGGTTCGCCAGACGCAACGGCGCACGCGAGCCGACGAACCGATCGCGATCGTCGGTATGGCCTGCCGGTATCCCGGCGGTGTGGCGTCTCCGGACGATCTGTGGGATCTGGTGGCATCGGGAACCGACGCCATCTCCGAGTTCCCGTCGGATCGCGGCTGGGATCTCGATCGTCTGATCCATCCGGATCCCGAGCACAGCGGAACCTCCTACGCCAAAGAGGGCGGATTCGTCACCGGTGTGGCCGATTTCGACGCCGGATTCTTCGGAATCGGTCCGCGGGAGGCGAATGCGATGGACCCGCAGCAGCGTTTGCTGCTGGAGGTGTCGTGGGAAGCGCTCGAGCACGCGGGGATCGATCCGACGTCGCTGCGGGGTACCGACACCGGCGTCTACACGGGGGTGATGTATCAGGACTACGAGGTCTTGACCCGCAAGGCCGGGCCCGAGGCCGAAGGCTACGTGGGGACCGGCTCGGCTGCGAGCGTCGTCTCGGGGCGCATCGCCTATTCACTGGGCCTGGAAGGCCCCGCGATGACGGTGGATACGGCGTGCTCCTCCTCGCTGGTGGCACTGCATGTGGCGTGCCGGGCGCTGCGGCAGGGAGAGAGTTCGCTCGCCCTGGTAGGCGGTGCGACGGTGATGGCCACCCCCACGGTGTTCGTCGAATTCTCCCGGCAACGCGGCCTGGCCCCGGACGGGCGGTGCAAATCGTTCTCCAGCGCCGCCGACGGGGTGGCCTGGGCGGAGGGTGCGGCCGTCCTGGTGGTCGAACGGCTCTCGGACGCCCGCCGGCTCGGGCACAACGTGCTCGCGGTGGTGCGCGGCAGCGCGGTGAACCAGGACGGCGCCAGCAACGGTCTCACCGCGCCGAACGGTCCGTCGCAGGAGCGGGTGATCGCGGCGGCGCTGGCCGATGCCGGGCTCGGCCCGTCGGACGTGGACGCGGTGGAAGCGCACGGGACCGGAACGACACTGGGCGACCCGATCGAGGCGCAGGCATTGCTCGCCACTTACGGGCAGGGCCGCCCGGATCGCCCGCTGCGTGTCGGTTCACTCAAATCCAATATCGGGCACAGCCAGGCGGCGGCCGGTGTGGGCGGCGTCATCAAGATGGTGCAGGCCCTGCGCCATGAAATGCTGCCCAAATCCCTGCATGCGGACGAACTCTCCCCGCATGTCGACTGGACGGCCGGATCGGTGCGGGTGCTGACCGAAGCCGAGCCGTGGAACTCCGGCAGCCGGGTACGTCGCGCGGGGGTGTCGTCGTTCGGGATCAGCGGTACGAACGCGCATGTGATCCTCGAGGAAGCGCCGCTGGCCGCGCGTGACGTGCGTACGACGGGGAACCCCGATCCGGCGGCAGGCGCCGCGGTCGCCGCGGTGCCGCTCGTGGTCTCGGCGAGATCCGCGGAAGCCCTGCGCGGTCAGGCCGAACGGTTGCGCTCCTGGCTGGCCGGTGCGCCGGATATCGAGTCGTGGCGGGTGGCGCGTGCGCTGCTCGACTCACGGGCGCTACTGGATCGCCGCGCTGTGGTCGTCGGCGGCGATCGGCAGGAACTGCTCGCCGGGCTGGCCGCGCTGGCGGCGGGGGCGGCGTCCCCGCACGCGGTCGAGACAGAGGTGGTGGCGGGTACGACGGCTTTCCTGTTCACCGGTGGTGGTGCGCAACGAGTCGGCATGGGCGCGGGCCTATACCGGGCGTTCCCGGTCTTCGCGACCGTGCTGGACGAGGTGTGTGCGGAGTTCGACCGGCATCTCGGGGGTTCGCTGCGGGAGGTGATGTTCACCGACGAGGCCGGGGTATTGGACCGGATGGACTGGATGCAGCCCGCGTTGTTCGCGTTCGAGGTTGCGATGTTCCGGCTGCTGGAGTCGTACGGTCTCCTACCGGATGTGCTCACGGGTCACTCGCTCGGCGAACTCGTCGCGGCGTATGTGTCCGGGGTCTGGTCGCTCGCCGACGCCTGTGTGCTGGTGGCGGCGCGGGGACGGTTGATGGGAGCGGCTCCCGCGGGCGGGGCGATGCTGGCGGCCGCGGTGTCGGAGACGGAAGCGGAGGAACTGCTGACCGGTCTCGGCGACCGGCTCGCGCTGGGGGCGGTGAACGGTCCGGAGTCGGTGGTGTTCTCCGGCTACGCCGATGCCGTCGCTGAGATGCAGCGGCGGCTGACCGAGGCGGGCCGGAAGAACACCGTGCTGCGAATCTCGCATGCGTCTCATTCGATGCTGATGGAGCCCATCCTCGAGGAATTCCGTGCGGTGGCCGAGGGTCTGACCTATGGCGAGCCCACCGTGCCGATCGTGTCCAACGTATCCGGCGCACCAGTCGGCGACGAAGTGCGCGATCCGGGCTACTGGGTGGCGCAGGTGCGCAGCTGTGTGCGCTTCGCTCCCGGGGTGCGCAGTCTCCTCGACTCCGGGGTGCGGCGTTTCGTCGAGGTCGGACCGGACGCGGCGCTCACCGCGATGACCGGAGAATGCCTGGCCGAGCGTCCCGAAATAGCGGCGAAGTCGATGGTCGCCGCCTCGTCTCGCCGCTCGGTCGACGAGGTGACACAGTTCGTCACCCTCCTCGGCCAGTCCTTCGCGGCCGGCGTACCGGTGGACCTGCGGTCGCTGCTGCCCGGAGGAGACCTACGGGTGACACTGCCGACATACGCGTTCCAGCGCCGCCGCTACTGGGTACAGCCCGCTCCCGAGGCCGTGGCGGGCTCGTTCGGGCATCCATTGCTGACCAGCGCGGTGCCGCTGGCCGGGAAGGACGAGTGGTTGTTCACCGGCCGGTGCTCCATGCGCACCCAGCCGTGGATCGGCGACCACGCGGTCTTCGGCTCGGTGTTGCTTCCCGCGACGGCTTTCGCGGAGATGGCGCTGGCCGCGGGCGCGCATCTGGACGCGGGGGACGTCGACGAACTGTTGTTGCAAGCCCCGCTGCTGCTCACCGCGGGCGCCGAGACCGATCTGCAATTGAGCGTCGGCGCGCAGGACGAGCAAGGGCGACGGAGCTTCGCCGTCCACTCCCGCGCCGCGGAGCGGGACTCGGCGGGCGCGGGCGCGTGGGTGCAGCACGCCAGTGGGGTGTTGATCGCCGCCGACGATCCGGCGCCGGTGTGGAGCGAACCGGTGTGGCCGCCCTCCGGCGCCGAGCCATCGGAGGGCTCGCTCTACGACCGGCTGGCGGAGCGTGGCTTCGACTACGGTCCCGGTTTCCAGGGCGTGACCGCGCTGTGGACTCGCGGCGAGCAGACCTTCGCCGAGGTCTCCCTCGACGAATCCGCAAGCGTCGCGGCAGCCGCGTTCGGCATCCATCCGGCGCTGCTGGACGCATGCTTGCATGTGGCGCTCGACGATCTGATCGAAGGCCTGCCCGCCGAGCAAGTGCTGTTGCCCTTCTCGTTCGCCGGTGTGCGGTTGTGGCGACCCGGCGTCACCGCGGTGCGTGTCCGCGTCGTCCGGGACGCCGAAGGACGGGCCGAGATCGACATCGCCGACGACACCGGCGCGCTCGTGGCGCGCATCGATGCGGTCACCGCCCGTCCGATCGCCGCCGACGCGTTGACCGCGGCGAACGCCGCGCAGGGTGCGGCGCCCCTGCGCCTACGCTGGATGCGCTCGGAACTCCCTGCGTTGCCTGCCGCGCCCGCGGGCGTGACCGCGACGATGGGGCGGGTGCGGGTGTCCGGCGTCGATGCGCACTACGCCGATGTGGCGGAAGTGGCGGCGGCCGAAGAAGTTCCGGCTGTGGTCGTCTGGTCGCTGGGCGAGTTGCCCTCGGCCGAGCTGGACCGGCCCGGTGATTCCGTGCTCGACGGACGTGCCCGGGCAGTCCGGCATGCGACCCTGCGGGCCTGGGAATTGTTGCGGTCGTGGCTGTCCACCGAGCGGCTGGCGGACACCCGCCTCGTGGTGGCGACCCGCCGGGCGACGGGCTTGGACGGCGAGCCGGTCGATCTGACCGCTGCCGCGGTGACCGGCCTGGTCCGTAGCGCGCAATCGGAACAACCGGGTCGGATCGTGCTCCTGGATCACGACGGCGACCTGGACGCCGACACGGTGCTCGGCGTGATCCGATCAGGGCACGCCCAAGTGACGGTCCGCGCCGGAGAGGCACACCTGCCGCGCCTGTCCTATGGTGACCTACCCGCCGCAAAACCGGGCCACACAGGCGCTTTCGGCAACGGCACGGTCCTGATCACCGGCGGGACGAGCGGGTTGGGTGCGGTGATCGCGCGGCACCTGGTGGCCGCACACGGCGTCGGACACCTGCTGCTGGTGTCGCGTCGTGGTGCCGCGGCCGATGGGGTCGCGGAGCTGGTCGCCGAGCTGGAACGGCTCGGCGCGCGGATCCGGGTCGCCGCGTGCGACGTGGCCGATCGCGCCGGCATGGCGACCGTGCTCGAGTCGATCGAGAACGAGCATCCTTTGACGGCGGTGGTCCACTCCGCCGGCTTGATCGACGACGCCACTATCGAGACGATGACCGAACGACAGATCGAGCGCGTGCTCGTGCCCAAGGTCGACGGGGCGCTGATCCTGGACGAGCTCACCCGAGGGCACGATCTGGCCGCGTTCGTCGTATTCTCCTCGGCCGCGGCGATCCTCGGATCACCCGGGCAGGGCAACTACGCGGCCGCCAACGCGTTCCTCGACGGGCTCGCGCACGCCCGCCGTGCGCAAGGATTGCCCGCCCTGTCGGTCGCCTGGGGACTGTGGAACCAGGGCACCGGCATGACCGGCGAGATGGACCGCGCCGCGCTGGCGCGGCTGGAGCGGATGGGTCTGCGGATCCTCGGTGACGCCGACGGGACGGCGTTGTTCGATGCCGCGGTCGCCATGGACGCGGCCGTTGCCGCCTGCGTGGAATTCGACAAGCCCGCCCTGGCGGCGCAGGCACGCGCCGGCCTGCTGCCCGAGGTGCTGAGCGACCTGGTGCCCAGCCGCGCGCGACGGGTCACGAGCGGAAGCGGCCGGGGCGGGCTGCTGGCCGACCGGCTCGCCGCCGCACCGGAGGACGAACGCGATGCGTTGGTACTCGGATTCGTTCGCGAACACGCCGCGGCGGTGCTGGGATTCCAGTCCGCGGCTGCCATCGATCCCGAAACCCCGTTCCAGGAGATGGGTTTCGATTCACTGGGTGGCGTCGAGCTACGGAATCGGTTGTCGGAGGGCACGGGTACGCGGCTGCCGTCGACGCTGGTGTTCAACTACCCGACGGTGAGTGCGGTGGCGAAACTGCTGCGGTCGCAATGGGAGGACACCTCGACCAGCTCGGCGATCGACGACCAGATCGCCGCGCTCACCGCGTTGTTCGCGACGCTGCCGTCCGAGGAGGACAAGGCGCGGCTGGCCGAGCGGATCCGCGCGACACTGACCGAGGCCGTGGACGGACCCGATTCCGATTCCGATTCCGTCGGTGCTCATGGCCGCGATGCCGTCGAGGCGGCCGCGACCGCGGACGAACTGTTCGCTCTCATCGACCAGCAGATCACCGGAAAGTAGAGGAAGCTCATGGCACAAGACCACGTATCGACGATCGCAGTGACCGATGGCGTACGCTCGCTGCACCTGGAGTGGGACGATCCCGGCATCGCCGTACTCGGCATGATCCAGCTCACGCGGGACGAACTCGTCGAGCGCATTCGCACCGGTGAACTGAAACTGCCGCCGCTGGCCAAGCTGCTCAATATCGAGGTGCTCGACGCGGAGCCGGGGCGGATGACCCTGAGTCTCACACCGGACGAGCGCCACGTGAACTTCCTCGGCGTGGTCGGTGGCGGCGTCGTCGGCACCGTGCTCGACGTCGCGATGTGGGGCGCGGTCCAGCTGTCGGTGGAGGACAAGTCCATGCTCACAACCGTGAGCATGAACACCAACCTGGTGCGCGGGGTCTCGCACACCCAGGGGCCGTTGCGGGCGGTCGCGGAGGCGGTGCACGTCGGCCGGACGACGGCGACCGCCGAAGGCCGCCTCATCGACGCCAACGGCAAGGTCTATGCCACAGCCACCGCCACATTCGTGCGGATGGGCGGCGGAAACACGTGAAGCCCGGGGGGCCCGGGGGATCGAGCCCCGGGCCCACCGTCCACGATCAGAGTTCGGCCGCGAGCTGGGTACCCTGCTGGATGGCGCGTTTGGCGTCGAGTTCCTTCGCTTCGTCGGCGCCGCCGATGAGATGCACCCGAACACCCCGTGATTCGAGCTGGTCCTTCAGGTCGCGGACCGATTCCTGGCCCGTGCACACCACCACGTTGTCGACTTCGATCACCCGGCCGCCCAGACGTTGCGGGCCGAAGCTGAGGTGCAGCCCCCGATCGTCGATCCGCTCGTAGTTGACGCCGCCGATCTGCTCGACACCGCGCGCCTCCAGCGCGGCGCGATGGATCCAACCGGTCGTCTTCCCCAAGGTCAGTCCGAAGGGACCCGACTTGCGTTGCAGCAGGGTCACTTCTCGGATAGCCCGGGCGGGCCGACGAGTGCGCAGCTGGCCGGGAGCGTGGATGTCATCGGTGACACCCCACTCGTCGCGCCATTGATCGAGTGCGAGCGTGGTGTGGTGGTTCGCGGTGAGGAATTCGCTGACATCGAAACCGATTCCGCCCGCGCCGATGACGGCCACCCGGTTGCCGACGGGCCTTTCCTTCCTGATCAGTTCCGGATACGACAGCACCATGGGGTGATCGATGCCGAGGATGTCGGGAACGCGGGGACGCACGCCGGTCGCCAGCACCACCTCGTCCCAGCCACCCGCGGCGAGCTGCTCGGCGGTGGCGCGGACGTCGAGATGCACGGTGACGCCGGTGAGTTCGAGCTTGCGGCGGTAGTACCGGATCGTCTCGTCGAACTCCTCCTTGCCGGGGATGCGGCGGGCCAGGTCGAACTGGCCACCGATCCGATTCTCCGCTTCGAAGAGCTCCACCTGGTGTCCGCGTTCGGCCAGTCCGATCGCGGCCGACAACCCGGCGGGACCGGCGCCGACGACGGCGACGCGTTTGGCCCGCCTGGTGGGCAGCAGTTGCAGCAGCGTCTCATGGCAGGCGCGGGGATTCACCAGGCATGACACGGTCTGCCGGGTAAAGGTGTGGTCCAGGCAGGCTTGGTTGCAGGCGATGCAGGTGTTGATCTCGTCCACGCGCGACTCGGCGGCCTTGTTGACCCAATCCGGGTCGGCCAGCAGCGGACGGGCCAGCGAGATCAGGTCCGCGTCGCCGCGCGCCAGGATGTCCTCGGCGATCTCGGGCATGTTGATCCGGTTCGACGCACAGACCGGGATCGTGATGTGCTCCTTGAGCGCCGCGGTATATCCGACGAACGCGGCCCGCGGCACCGACGTGACGATCGTCGGTACCCGCGATTCGTGCCAGCCGATATCGGTGTTGATGACATCCACCCCGGCGGCTTCCAGTTCCTTCGCCAGGTCGATGATCTCGGCGAAGGTCTGTCCGTCCTCGACGAATTCGGCCAGCGACATCCGGAACATGATGAGTAGGTCTTCGCCGACGGCGGCCCTGGTCCGGGTGGCGACCTCCACCGGGAAACGCCGCCGGTTCGCCGCCGATCCGCCCCAGCGATCGGTCCGGGTGTTGGTGCGCGGAGCGAGGAATTGGTTGATCAGGAAGCCTTCCCCGCCCATGATCTCCACGCCGTCGTATCCGGCAAGCTGCGCCAATCGCGCGCAGCGCACGTGGTCGGCGATCGTAGTCTCGATCTCCTGCTCGGTGAACGCCCGCGGCTCGAACGCGGTGAGCGGCGACGCCACCGCGGAGGGCGCCAGATTGGTGGGAATGTTCGAATCGCGTCCACCGTGCAGGATCTGCAGGGCGATCTTGCCGCCCGCTTCGTGGACCGCCTCGGTGATCACCCGGTGCCGCTCGGCGTCGGTCTCGTCGAGCATCGCGCACGCGAACGGCCAGAGCCATCCCTCGCGGCTGGGGGAGTAACCCCCGGTGACGATCAGCCCCACTCCGCCGCGTGCGCGTTCGGCGAAGAACGCTGCCAGGCGGTCGATGTGCCAGGCCCGATCTTCCAGGCCAGTGTGCATGGAGCCCATCACAACTCGGTTTCGGAGCCTGACCCTCCCCAGCTCGATCGGCGACAGCAAATGAGGAAAGGTGCAGCTCATGGGATGAACCTAACGGCATCGACGTGCCTCCGCAATCGCTGGGCGTCTACCCATGTCCAACAGTCCGGCGTTCGATGGCGTGCTGTCTTCTGATCACGAATGACGTCCCGCCGCACGCCGCAACTCCGTCAGCTGCGGGCGACCTGGTGCGGTCGATGATCTTGCGCATCGTGCACTGCTTTTCTGTCGATGACCCAGCCGCTGTACCCGGCGGGAAACATCGGACAGATATGTGCGCGGAGTCGTGACGTCACCCTCCCGGTAAGGGAAGGCGCAGTTCTGTGACGGCGATGCGGGCGGTTTCGGCGATGGCGGCGTCGACGACAGGCAGGTGCGGGTCCGCGCGGGCGGCCCGGGTGAATATCGCGACCGCGACGGGGTGCTCGCCGGGAAATTCGACGACCGCTACCTCGTTGCGGATGACCCCGATTGTTCCGGTTTTACCTGCGACCGACACACTGCGGTAGGGGAATCCGGCGGTGACGCGGTGCGGCCAGACTTGGTGGCGCATGACGGTGCGGACGAATTCGGTCTGCTCGTCGGACAGCACCGCGCCGCTCCACAGTGCGCGCAGGAGACGGGTCATTTCCTCCGGTGTCGTCGCGCTCGTGTACGCCGGGTCGTACGCCGACACCGACCATGCGTCGTCGTTCTCGGCGAGCACGGCGAACGCCTCGGCGGTGGTGTGGGTGTCGGTGTCGCGGACGAGGCTGCGGTGCAGGTCGGCGGTGCCGCCCACGATCCGGGTGCGGGTGAGGCCGAGATCGTCCAGCAGGCCCTCCACCGCACCGAGGCCTGTCGCGCCGAGCAGGACATCGGCCGCGGCGTTGTCCGAGACGGTCATCATCGACGTCGCGAGGTCGCGCAGGCTCATGGTCACCGGATCGCGCATGACGGCGATGCCGGTGGGCCCCGGCGTGCAATCGGACGGTGCCACCGTCAGCCGGGCAGCAGGATCGATGCGTCCAGTGTCGACGAGGCGGCAGAACGCGACGAACAGCGGCAATTTGTACACCGACGCGAGCACCACCCGTTCGTCGCCGCCCACGGAGATCTCGGTCGCGGAGCCGTCGCACCGGCGGGCGTGCAGCCAGCCGCTGCATCCCGCGTCCGCGAATACGGCGCGGATCCTGTCCTGGGCGGTGCTCATCGCAGGCGCTCCCGATACAGCACCCGGTCGACGGCATCGGCATGGGCATCAGCGCCCGGACGGTAGACGACGCGAACTCGCAGGGCGACCGCCTGCGGCGCGATGCGCATCCAGGTCACGCCGGGCGTGGATGACGGAGGCATGGCGGTGAGACCGAAGCTCGTTCCGGCGGCCACCGCCGCGAACACGGCCCGATCGTCGGGCGCGGGCACGGCCGGTGCGTCCAGGCCCCGCTCGCGCAACAGATCCACAATGGTGTCGAAGGCAGGAGGATTGGCGGCGCGCGGTGGGCAGGCGAAACTCAATCCGGCGAGCATGGGGAAGGTGGGGCGTTCGGCGCCGGCGCTGCGATGATCCGACGGCACCACGAGCCACCGCGGAATTCTGACGACCGGGCGGACCTCGACGCCGTCGACCAGCGCGGGATGCTCGACCACGGCGACGTCGCACAGTCCCGAGCGCACGTCGGCGACCAGGTCGACGCTGGCGCCCACCGTCGTGGACACCGCGGTATCCGGGACGACCGCCGTGCGTAGCGCGCCCACGCACGCCGTGACCACCCGGTCGGGCAACGCCGCGGTCGCGCCCCAGTGCACGGCGCCGTGGGCACTCGCGATGCGGTGCGACTCGGCGAGCAGGCGCTCGGCGTCGTCCACGAGCAGCCGAGCGCGCGGGAGCAGCTGTAGGCCTGCCGACGTGAGCACGGCCCCCTGCCGGGTGCGGTGGATGAGGTCGACGCCGAGATGCCGTTCGAGCCGACGGAGTCCCTGCGACAGCGGTGGCTGGGTCATGTCCAGCGCGGCCGCCGCCCTGCCGAAGTGTCCTTCCTCCGCGATGGAGACGAAGAACCGAAGGTGGCGGATCAGGTCCATGCGGTCATTGAACCAGCGGATTCGCGGAGATCGGTTCCGCTGTCCCACCGGGCACGCCGACCGGCGCCGAACCGCGGGCGGGCCTGCGACGATATCCAACTCGACTCGCCCATGCCTGGGCCGGATATTGGCGTCGGCGGCGGTGTGGATGATGTGGTGCGGCAGTGACCCTTTCTGCTCTTGCTCACCGTGCCCCGCTCGGTCGTCGCCGGCTCCTCGCCGCTGTGGCGGTGTCCGCGCTGTCTCTCGCCACCGCCGCGTGCGGGTCCGGCGCCGATACGCCAGCGGCCTCGAACACCACACCCGCGGCCACGATTCCGTCGTTCGCCGAGATGGAGACGACACACTCCGCACGGCTGGGTGTGTATGCGATCGACACCGGCACCGGCCGCACCGTTGTCCATCGAGACGGGGAGAGGTTCCCGATCGCCTCCACGTTCAAAGGTCTCGCGTGCGGGGCCCTCCTGCGCGACCATCCTCTGGCAACGGGTTACTTCGATCAGGTGATCCACTATTCCCGGTCCGAACTCGTCCTCAACTCACCGGTGACCGAGAAACATGTCGACACCGGCATGACCGTCGCCGAGCTGTGCGATGCCACGATCACCCTGTCCGACAACACCGCGGGCAACCTGCTGCTGAAGCTTCTCGGCGGCCCGGAAGGCTTCACCGCGTTCCTGCGGTCCATCGGCGACACCGTCTCCCGCCTGGACCGCTGGGAGCCCGAGTTGAACACCGCCATTCCCGGCGACGAGCGGGACACCACCACAGCCGCCGCCCTCGCCACCGATTACCGCAACCTCGTCCTCGGCGACATTCTCGCCGAACCCGAGCGAGCGCAATTGAAGTCGTGGCTGGTCGCCGCCAAGACGGGGGACGCACGCATTCGTGCCGCGCTGCCCGCCGACTGGACCGTCGGCGACAAGACCGGCAGCCCCGCTTACGGCGGCGCGCTCGACGTCGCGATCGCTTGGCCGCCCGGACGCGCCCCGCTCGTCATCGCCGTGCTTTCCACGAAATTCGAGCAGAACGCCGAAGCCGACAACCCTCTCGTCGCCGAGGCCGCCCGCGCCGCAGTTGGTGCGCTCGGGTAGACCCAGCGCCCTTGCCGCAGCGCGCCGTGATCGGCGACTGCACTCCCGATCGCGGCGCAGGCCAAGCCCCGCAAAAGACCCAGGCCGGTTCGCTCCAATGATCTGGAAAGCCAAGGCGCACAATGTCGCCCGGCCTTCGGTCCGCACTCGCCGGTTGCGTCACAGACGTGCAAGGATACCCGGCATGCCCGAGCCCGAGAATGTATCGCTCGCCGCCCCACAGCGCCGCTGGAAGAAGAAGCGCTACTGGATGCCCGTCACAGTGATCGCGCTGCTGGCCGGGTTCCTGTTCGCCAACAACACAACGCTGCTCGCGGCCGAGCCCGAGGGCAGGCCGCTGGTGCTCGCACATCGCGGAATGGCGCAGACCTTCGCCATGGACGGCGTCGACGCCGACACCTGCACCGCCTCGCGTATCAATCCGCCGGTGCACGACTATCTGGAGAACACCATCGCCGGGATTCAGGCCGCCTTCGACTCGGGCGCGGATCAGGTCGAGTTCGACGTCCACTGGACCGCCGACGGCGAGTTCGCGGTCTTCCACGACTGGACGCTCGACTGCCGCACCGACGGCACCGGCACCACCCGTGACCACACCATGGATGAGCTGCGAAAACTCGATATCGGGTACGGCTATACCGCCGACGGCGGCAAAACCTACCCGTTCCGTGGGAGGGGCGTCGGTCTCATGCCCACGCTCGACGAGGTGCTCGCCACCTTCCCCACCCAGTCGCTGCTGATCCACATCAAGAGCAACGACCCCGCCGAGGGCGCGGCCCTGGCGGATCGGCTCGCCGCTGAAAAACCGGACCGGCTCACCGTCTACGGCGGCGACGAACCGGTCGCGGCTGTCCATGAGCGCTTGCCGGACATGCGCGTCATGTCCAAACAGATCATGATCGACTGCCTGGGCCGGTACGAGGCCCTGGGATGGACCGGCGCGGCCCCCGGCGCCTGCCGCCACACCCAACTGCATATTCCCGAAGGCTACGCGCCCTGGCTGTGGGGCTGGCCGCACCGATTCGCCGAACGCATGGCCGACGCGGACGCCCGGATCGTGCTGGTCGCCGGATCCGGCGGGTTCTCCGAGGGCTTCGACACTCCCGAAGCCCTCGGCCGAATCCCGGCTGGTTTCACCGGTCTGGTCTGGACCAACCGAGTCGACACCATTGCGGCCGCACTTCGGTAAGCACCGGCGCAACGACCTCCCCGGAAAAATCAACGCAGAGGTCAGCGCGAGAAACGCGGATGAGGACGCTGAAGACAGGTCGCCTGAACCGAGCCGGGCGATCATGACAGGATCTCGATCATGCCGATCGCCACCAGTTCGTTCGACCATGTCCGCTTGACAGTGACCGACATCGACAGATCCCGGGCCTTCTATGACGCCGTCTTCGGATGGCCGATCGCCTGGGAATGTCCCGTGGACGCGGACGAAGACACCCGTGCGCGCTTCGGGTTCCTCTTCGGCGGTGTGATCTACCAGATGGGTGATGCGCTGCTCGGACTTCGCCCCGTCGCCAGCGACGAGTTCGACGAAGATCGAGTGGGACTCGACCACCTCGCCTTCGCCCTCGCCACTCGGTCGGATCTCGATTCGGCGGCTGCCTTGCTCGACGAACTCGGCATCGCGCACGCGGGAGTGAAAGACCTCGGTCCCATGTACATTCTCGAATTCCGCGACCCGGACAACATCGCGCTGGAATTGGTCGTACGCAAGCAGTAATCGCCACTTCTCGCGCGTAGGCGCGGCACCGCGGCTGCCGCATCACGCCGGTGAGTACCTGACTGCGCCGGCCGGGCCGCACCGACCTGCTCCCCGGCGTGATGAGCCGCCGACGCCGCAGGCCGAGTCAGGTCCGTACGGCGATAGCCGTCCGGCGGCAGCGATCGCACGACCCCAGCACACTCGGTACCGGCTCGTAAGGGCTAGATTCGGATTGTGGATGAAATCGTCTATCCTTTCGCGGTTTTCATGGTGAAGGCCGCTCAGCGCGTATTGCGCCTGCGGACTCGGATAGTCGATGAATCACACCTGCCCCCTGTCGGGGGTGTGGTGGTGGCCAGCAATCACGTGTCGTATCTGGACCCTTTCGCTATCGCGCTTGCTGCGGACAAGGTGGGCCGGGTGGCGAGGTTCCTCTCGACGCGGGAACATTTCGACCATCGGGTATATGGCGCTGCGATGCGCAGTATGCGGCACATCGCGGTGGGTTCCGGCGGTGATGGCGAGGCCTACCGCGCCGCGGCCGCCGCACTGGCCGCAGGGGAGCTCATCGGGGTGTTTCCGGAGGCGACGATCGCGCGATCGTTCACCGTCCAGCGGTTGCGGACGGGAGCAGCACGGTTGGCGGCAGGGTGCGGGGTGCCGCTGGTGCCGGTGGCGGTGTGGGGCACGCAGCGGCTGTGGACCACCCACCACCGTGAGCTCGGTCAGCGGGGTCTACCACTCACGGTTATCGTGGGTGAGCCGATGTTCCCCGCGGCTGACGACGACCCTGACTACGTCACCATCCAGTTGCGTGACCGTATGAAGGATCTTTTGGACCGGGCACAGCGGGAGTATCCCGATTCCGGGACGGGACAGTGGTGGCAACCCCGTCATCTCGGCGGGTCCGCACTCACCCCGGCCGAGGCTGTGGCCCTGGACGTCGCGGAGAATCACGCACGGGATCGGCGCGAACCGTGACATCCCAAACCGCTGTGGAGTGGCTCGGTGCGCCGGATACGCCGTGGGTCTTCGTGCACGCCCATCCCGATGACGAGTCACTGTTGACGGCGGGAACGATGCGCAGGGTCAGCGAGGCCGGACGGCGCACCGTCGTCGTGTTCGCGACCGATGGCGCCGCGGGACTCGCGGATTCGCCACCAGGTCCGCAGCTCGCAGCGCGTCGCGAGGCGGAGGCGTTGGCATCAGCCGCGGTCCTGGGATGCGACCGGGTGGAATTCCTGGGGTACGCGGATTCCGGACTCGACGGTCATGTGCCAGGCGGCTTCTGCGGCGTCCCTGTCGCCCAGGCGGCCGAGCGGCTTGCCGCCCTCTTGATCGAGGAGCGGGCGGGTGTGGTCACTTCCTATGACTCATCCGGAGGTTACGGGCATCCCGATCACGTGCAGGTCAATCGGGTGGTTGCGGCGGCGGCGCGGCAGGCCGCCACACCGTTGTTGCTGGAGGCGACAGTCGATCGCGATCGGCTACTGCGGGTATTGCGCTTGATACATGCTGTGGGATTGTTGCCCGCGGGGGTAGCGATGGATCGGTTCAGCACGAGCTTTGTCCCCGGCGCGGACATCACCCACCGGGTCGACGTGCGCCGCCATGCGAGCGTCAAGCGCGCCAGCATGATGGCCCATGCCAGCCAGGCGGGTGGCGGTGACGGCTTGCGCACCCTGCGCTTGTTGCGGCGGCTACCGATGCCGCTGTTCCGACGAATCTGCGGCACGGAATGGTTTGTCCAGCGGAATGTTTGACCTGCGGATTGAGAGAGACCTGTCCGTTCCGATGCCGGATGGTGAACGCCTGCTCGCCGACCGGTACTACCGTGCGTCGGCTGCACCCGGACCGACCATCCTGGTGCGATCCCCTATGGGACGCCGACCGCTTGGCGTCATCTATGGGTTGTACTTCGCGCGCGCGGGATTTCAGGTGGTGGTGCAGGACGGCCGTTCGGGCGAGGATGTGCTGCCGCTGAGCACCGAGCGTGCCGACGGGTTGGCGACGATCGAGTGGCTTCGAGGTCAGGTGTGGTTCGACGGCAGGTTGGCGTTGCATGGCATGAGCGCGATGGGGTTCGCGCACTGGGCTATCGCGGCGGACATCCCCGAATTGCTCGCTGTTTCAGTTCATGCCGCGGCCTCATCGGTTGCGGACACGATCTTCACCGGCGGTTCGACTGCGCTGGAGTCCGTGCTGATCTGGTGTTCGAATCACAGTTTCATCACCGCGCTGCGGGCGCCCCGTCGAGCGCGCCGGGCGATCGCGTCGGGGCGCCCGGCCGCGGAGTTGGATGTGCTGACCAGCGGTCGAACGGTCTCGTTCTATCAAGCCGTGATCGCCGACATCGGCGCGGGCAGCCCGTTGCGGGAACTTCTCGACCACGCTCGTGCACCCGCGGAGTGCGCCGGAATACCGGTGCATCTCGTCGGCGGCTGGTACGACATCTTCCTGCCGGGCCTCGTCCGCGACTATGTCGCATTGAGTGCGGCCGGTGGTGCGCCGCGACTCACCATCGGACCATGGGGGCATTACAACCTCCGCCAATTCGTCGTCGCGAATCGTGAGGCCCGGCAGTGGTTCGACACCCATCTGCGTGGAAGCGAGGATAGCCCGTCTCGCAGGCCCGTTCGTCTGTTCGTCACCGGAGTCCGGCGCTGGCGCGAATACGTTTCGTGGCCTCCACCCGGAACCAGCCTCGTACGATGGCATTTGCGTGAGTTCGGGCGGCTGTCGCGTGTATCTGCTGAGCAGGCGGGAAGCGATCATTTCCGATACGACCCTGCGGACCCCACGCCCGCTCCCCGTGGTCCCGTGATCGTCGGGGTCTCGCGGCCACAGGACTGTCGGCAGATCGAAAGTCGACCCGACCTGCTGACCTACACCAGCGACCCGCTCGGCGCACCGCTCGAGATCATCGGAACGGTGGTCGCCGAGCTTCGGTTGCGCATAGCCACCGCACACCCGCAGCGCGGGCGTGGCGTCTCCGATGTCGTCGTGCGCGTGTGCGACGTCCATCCCGGTGGGCGATCTTTCAACATCTGCGAAGGCATACGGCGGGTCGAGCCACCAACCGATGCGGACGATGTCCGGCTCGAGTTGTGGCCGATCGCGCACCGTTTCGCCGCTGGCCATCGGTTGCGCGTGCAAGTGTGCGGAGCAGCGGTTCCGCGCTACATGCGGCAGCCGGACCCCACCGCCTACGAACTCATTCGCGACCCCAGCGGTCCTTCGTCGGTGATTCTGCCGACGGTCCCCACCGGTCTCGGAAGATGCTGAGGGCGACGGCCTCGTTACGGCCGGACCTGTTCACTGTGTGATGCAGCGCGCCCACGAACGCGCCCGCCGCCTCGATCGGCACACCGCGTATCGGTGTCACCAACCGCCGCACACCCCGGCGCGCCAGGTGCCCGGAGATCCACACGTCGTCCTGCCATCGCATTTCCGGCGGCCAGCCGTCGAAATCGTGGACATCATCGTCCAGCGCTCCAGGCGGGATCAAATATCCCCACATACCCATCAGCACATCGACTGGGGTGGCCTCGGACACCGCGGTTCCGCATACATGTCCGGAATAGCGTGGATCGCGGTCGATCCACGCGCTCGATCCACGCACTCCCACAGCGGCTTTCGGCTCCGCGCGATGCCCCGCGAGCAGATCCGCGACGAACGTATCCGGATAGATCGCGTCATCGTCGACCACCACGATGACGGCGTCCGGCTCGGCGAGCAGCGTGGGCAGCAGTTTTGTCGCTGGGCCCAGATCCGTGCACCGCAGCACCTCCACACCCGACGGCAGTGCCGGCGGTTGCGGGTAAGGGTCACCCGTGCGTAGCGAGTGCCGCGGCCACGTAAGTACCAACCGATCAGCGGGTTCGGTCTGGTCGAGCAGGCTGCGCAGCACCGGACCCAGGTACTGCACACGGTGCGGCACAGTCGACAAGGTGATGACCACGCGCTCGGCGCGGGCAGGCACCGTACGCGTCGGCGGATCCCGGTGCAACAGCCGGACGGCCCGCGAGAGGTCATGAGCAAGACCGCTGATCGTCGTATTGACGAACCGTTTTCGGAAATGTTCGACGTTGCTCCACCCGATGCGGGCAACATGGATTGGCGAGATCATCCGAGCGCGTCCTTCCCGTTGGCCGGTGCGGTGACGCGCCGTGCGGCATCGTCGTAGCAAGTACGCAGCCGATCCAATACGACAGGCCAACTGAATTCGGCAGGGGGTACGGCTCGATTATGGGCGCTGATGCGATCGCGCAGCGTCCGTCGCCGGCCCAGCGATACCAGTGCGGTGACGAGGTCCTCGGTGGAGCGGCCCAGCAGGCCCTCGCGGCCGTCCTCGACGAAATCCGCGACGCCGGTGCCGGATCGAGCGATCACTGGAACACCGGCCGTTCGAGCCTCCAAAGTCGCCAACCCGAAGGCCTCGCGGCGGGTGACATTCAAGTACACATCCGCCGACGCCAAGATCTCGCGCACCGCCCGATGATCCTGCGAACCCACCAATCGCACCCACTCGGCCATGCCATGCCTGCGCAGATAGCGGAGCATCGCACCGCGGCGCGGGCCCGAGCCGACGATCGTGGCGCGCACCCGCACCTCACCGGCCAGCCGGTCCTGCGCCAACCGAAGCACCTCGAGCAGCTTCAACGGTTGCCTGCGCGTGACCAGCCTGCCCACCGATACGACATGCAGACCGGCGCCACTCGTGTACGGTGCCTCCCACAGGTCGGTTGACACCGCGTTGGGCACTACAACGGGAGTACTGGACAACGCCCGCCCGACCTGATCGGCGACGACTGTACTCACCGCCGTGAACACCATGCCGTCGTGCCAGCCCGCCAGCCGCCCGAGCAGGCTGTAGCAGGCCCGGACCGGGGGATCCCACATGCTGTGCACCGTGACCACGAGCGGGATACACAACCGAAGCGCGTGGTGCGCGGAGTAGACCGCCAGCGGTGACGCCACACTCACATGAATGTGCACGACACTGGGCCGCAGTCGCCGAAGTATGCCGCGCACGTCGGTCATTCGGCGTGCCCGGTGGACCCGAAAGGGCAGTTCCGAGTCGCTGCCGCCGACGGTCCCGGTGATCACGTGAACTTCCTCGCCGACAGCGGTCTGTGCGCGAGCCAGGGACTCGACCAGCACCTCGATGCCCCCGACGCGGGGCGCGAAAACATCGGTCAGATGCACTATCAACGCCGACCCCTGCGCCACAGTAAGTCCCCCTGTATGTCAACAAACCTTCGGACGAATAATGCTGGCGTACAAGCAATCCGAAACTTGACGCATAATCCTCGGCATGGATGAGATGCGGATCATCACCGAGGACGGCGTCGGACTGCATGTCGAACTCGACGGAGACCCGGCCGGTCCGCACACCCTCCTCTTCGTCAACGGTATCAATACCGGCTTGATCTATTGGGGCCATCAGCGCGCGACTCTCGCCGACCTGGGCCGCATCGTGCTGTTCGACCACCGTGGGCACGGCCGCTCCGACGAACCGGTGACCGGCCGTGCGACGGTCGCGCAGCTAGGGCGTGATATCGGAACGGTCATCGACACTATCGCATCCGAGCGTCCGGTAGTGATCGTCGCGCACTCACTGGGAGGGATGGCGGTGTCCGCCTTGGCCGAACAGCGTCCAGAGCTGTTCGGGCGCCAGGTGGCCGGAGTAGCACTCCTGGACTGTGTTGCGCGAGGATGGGGTGGAATCGCCTTGCGCCTACCTGATTTCGTTGTCGGTCCGGTGGTGCGGATGCTCTGGTGGGCGATACCCCCGCTGCGTCGCCTGCTCACCGACACCAGCGAACGCCGACACCCTGAACTCGCCGGAGGTCGGACCGTGCCGAGCAGGCGCACGCCGTTCGTCTCGCTACATCGGGCCCGCAGGCTGATTGCTTCCCTGCGAACGATGACGTTGCTGTCATTGCTGGCCGATGTGTCGACCTGTGACCACAGCGCCGGCCTCTCGGCTCTCGGGCGCGCCCGGGTCCTGGTCATCGCGGGCGCCGAAGACCGTATGATTCCTCTGCGACACAAGGTGCGCGCCGCCGCCCGGATACCCGGTGCCGAGCTGGTGATCGTGCCCGAGGCCGGTCACCTCAGCTCGATCGTCAATCCAGACTGCGTCGATGGGCACCTGTGCGCCTTCATCAGCGCACTACCAGCCCCGCACGTACAGGTGAATAGATCCGCCGCCGCGCCGCCCACACCACGATCGTCCTCGTCGGCTACCCCGCGGCCATCTGCCTCGACAGTTGCCGCAGCACCCATCCGCTCTGGGCGGCCGACGCCAGCTATCTGCGGGCCGAAACCGGCCAACTCAACACCGTCATGGCCGCCGAAGCCGCCGAACACACCACATTCGTCAGCCTGGACGCCTCGACGCGAGGGCACGACGCCTGCGCCACGCCCGGCGAACGATGGGTGACCGGCCTGATTGCCACGATCATCGACGCACCGACGCCTTCGCATCCCAACGCAGCCAACCACGTTCGATCCGGCACTCGCGCTGGGCGAAGACCGTCGCCGCGATGTCGCCCGCAAGACCCGTGACGGGTTGGAAGCCGCGGCCCACCCGCGGCCGCGAGGGCAGGCGGCCGCGGGTGGGCGCCGCGCGATTCCGGCTCGTCACGCTGAGGGACAGTCGCGGCGCTAGATCGCCCGCGGGGTCGGGGGCTGGCTGTCGCTACCAAGTCTGGCCGCACCGCGTCACCGCCGGATTCCCCTACCGCAGTGTGTCGGTCGCAGGTAAAACCGGAACAATCGGGGTCATCCGCAACGAGGTAGCGGTCGTCGAATTTCCCGGCGAGCACCCCGTCGCGGTCGCGATATTCACCCGGGCCGCCCGCGCGGACCCGCACCTGCCCGTGGTCGACGCCGCCATCGCCGTCACAGAACTGCGCCTTCCCTTACCAGGAGGGTGACGTCACGACTCCGCGCTCGCGACCTGGGGCACTGGCCGTCGCCGTGCTGAAAGTGCTGCCGCCCGCCCGGGCAGCTCCCACACCACCGACCTGCGTGAGTTCAACGAGTCAGCCAATGGGCTGGTGGCTGCGGACGCGTGGACCGGTGTGTGCGGGAAGGCGTTCGTAACCGTGCAGGGTGAACAGCGGCCTCCGGGTGGGCGGATCGGTCAATCGCAGGTTCGGAAACGCCTCGAACAGCGCGCGCAGGGCATGCGTCGCTTCCATACGGGCCAGAGCGGCGCCCAGGCACACGTGGGTACCGCTGCCGAAGGACAGATGATTCTTGGCGTTGTCCCGGGTGATGTCGAAACGGGCCGGGTCGGTGAACACGGCGGGGTCGCGGTTCGCGCCGGCCAGCGACAGCACCACGGTCGACCTCTCGCGCAACCGGACACCACCGATCTCCAGCGCTGTCCGCGTGGTGCGAGCGGTGGTCTGCACCGGCGGATCGATCCGGAGGATCTCCTCCACCGCATTGGGCCAGAGTTCCGGCGCGGCGCGCAACCGGTCCACCTGCTCGGGGTGACGGAGCAGCCAGATGATGCCCTTGCCGATCAGGTTGACCGTGGTCTCGAAGCCTGCGGCCATCAGCAGGGTCGCCGACGCGCACAGTTCGTAGGTGGACAGTTCGCCTGCGGTGACCAGGCTGCTGAGGATATCGTCGCCGGGTTCGGCGCGGAGTCGCTCGACGTGCTCGATGAGATACCGGTGCACTCGCTCCGAGGACTCCATCGCCCGCTGGTGCGTCTGCCAGGAGATCCCGAGGTCGAGCAACGGACTGATGTCGTCACCCCAGCGCAAGAACATCTCGCGGTCGGAGTCCGGGAAGCCGAGCATCTCGGAGATGATGGCGATGGGCACCTGCGCCGCGTACCGCGCCACCAGGTCGGCGGGGCCGTCGTCGGGGAGGGCAGCGAGCAGTTCCTCGGTGACCGTCTCGATCCTGTCACGCAGTCGGGCGACGGCACGCGGGGTGAATGCCGCGGTGACCGGTTTGCGCATCCGCGTGTGCTCGGACTGGTCGATCACCAGCATCGACGGCGGGTCCACCGGATTCGGTGGGAGGGGCCGATGCTCCAGCGCGCGCAGCACGGGCTGCGGGATACCGAATACGGTCGGTATCCCGACACCGAAACGGTTGTCGCGCAGGATTTCCCGGACCATATCGTGATCGAAGGTGATCCATACCGGAAGGGCACGGTGTAACCCACCCTCCCCGCGCATCTCCTCGATCAGACCGTACGGATTCTCGATACCCTCCGCGCTGCCGATCAACCGAGCGAACAGATCACCACGACGGAGCAGTATCGTATTGAACAGGCGGATCAACCCGTGATTGTTGACCCACCGATACACGTAATGCGGTTTCATCGAGCCCCTCCATCATCGAACCGTCGCGCCTCTTGGGCGTAACGAATATCACAGGTCTCGTAGAACCTGTCGGAGTGGCGTCTCGAAACCTACCGTGGTAGAGGACACGGCCTTCGGAGCGTGCGTGTCTCCAGGCGCCGATCCCACAGTGTGGAATCGGGATTGGTCACCTGCATCAGCTGCGCCCCGGCCGACCAGATCAGGGTGTTCTCCATGAAATCGCCGGGACACAAGTGGGTCCAGGCCGAGCCACTGTCCTCGACAGCCGTGCAGACGCCGCAAAGGCGATCGCGGTGCGGTCGCTGGTCGTGGGAAGGAGCCGACACCCGCGCGTCGGATCATACGGTGCGCGGCCGGAAGCGCACCGGGTTCATCCTGTTCGAGTTTCGCAGGTGGCCTCAGATGTAAGTTCGGTATATCGACTACCGGCCCACGCCGGCGTCGAGGAGCTTCGTTTCGACCTCGACGGCGTCCGGGTGGGCCAGCGGTTCGAGGACATCGAGCGCTCGGGTCCATGCTTCGAACGCTCCGGAATGGTCACCCGCCGCCTGCAATGCATCGCCGAGGTGGTTGAGGCTCTTCGCCTCCAGGTAAGGGCTGTCCAGTTCGCGGAACAGGACGAGCGAGTCGCGGTAGCACCGCGCGGCCTCGGTGTACTGGCCGAGATTGTGGTGTGCGCGCCCGAGGCAGTGGAGGTTGTGGGCGGTGCCGTCTCGGTCTCCGATCCGGTCCAGTAGTGGTTTCGCCTCGATGCAGTGGGCGAGGGCTTGCGCGTGGTGGCCTGCGTTGCCGTGGCACCAGCCGATGGCGGTGAGGGTGAATGCCTCCCAAACGTGGTCGCTCGCCTCGCGAAACAGCCGCAGCGCGTCGCGGGCATGCAGCAGTGCCCTCGTGTGGCGCTGGCCCAGGTCGTAGGCCGAGCTGAGGGAGAAATGGGTGATGGCCATACCGGTGGTGTCGCCGAGGCGCGTGTAGAGGCCGAGGGCGCATTGCAGGTGCTCGAGAGCCTCGTCCTGATTGCCCAACAGGATTTCGGCTCTGCCGAGGAGGTGGTGACAAGAGGCCCGGGCGTCGTCGTCGCACAGGCGGTCGGCGGCTGCGAGTGCCGTGCGCTGCGACTCGGCGCGGTGCGCCAGATATCCTCGCCTGCTCAGGTACGTGCTGTGCACCCAGGGCAACTGCCATGCGTGCACGTCCAGGCCTGCGCGGACTGCCTCAGCCGTCGCGGCCAGCAGCGTGTCGTGCTCCGCGGTGAGCCATTCCATGGCCTGGTGGTAGTTCGTGATGGGCAGGTGCGGGATGTGGTCCTGCGCTGCGGTGGGTTCGATCGGTGGCCAGTGCGGTGCCAGATGCCGTTCGGCGGCGAACCCGGTGTGCAGGTAGAAGTCGAGGCATCGTCGCAGTGCCATTCGCCGGTCGTGCTCGGTGTCCTCCAGCTCGGCCAGTTCCGCCGCATACGCGCGGAGCAGGTCATGCGAGCGGAAGCGGCCGGGGCGGTGCTCGTCCACGAGGTGCGTCCGCGTCAGCTCGTGCAACAGCGTGCGGGTGTGCGACAGGTCGATCCCGGCGAGTGAAGCCGCGGCGAACCGGTCCGAGTCGGGGCCGGGGTGCAGGCTCAGCAGCCGGAACAACCGGGCCGCTTCGGGACTCAGCGTGCGGTAGGACCAGCAGAACACCGCTCGCACGCCCGACGTTTTGTCGTCTGTCTCCAGCGCGTCCAGCCGCGCTCGCTCGTTACGCAGTTCACCGGCGAGCGCGCTCAGCGGGAACGCCGGGTTGCTCACCGCGCGGCCCGCCACCACCGCCAGGGCCAATGGAAGTCGTGCGGCGTGCGCGACGAGCCGTGCCACCGCGTCGGGTTCGGCGGCAACCCGGTCGGGTCCCAATCGCCTGGTGAGAAGCGACACGGCTTCGGTCTCGTCGAGCACGGTCAAGGGAACGGGCACCGCCCCCTCATGGGCGACCAAGCCGGAAGACCGGTCCCGACTGGTGATCACCGTGAGGCAGTTCGCCTCGCCGGGGAGCAGAGGTCTGACCTGTTCGGCGTCGTAGGCGTTGTCCAGCACCACGAGCACTCGTCGGCCCGCCAGCAGGCTGCGGTACAGCGCGGCCCGCGCGTCCAGACCGGCCGGGATCTGCTCTGGCTGCACGCCGAGTGCTTCCAGGAAACCTTGCAACATATCCGTCGGAGGCAACGGGCTGCCAACTCGGTCGAATCCGCGCAGGTTCACGTAGAGCTGTCCGTCCGGGAATCTCCAGGCCTCGCGGTGCGCCCAGTGCAGCACCAACGACGTCTTGCCCGCCCCGCCGGTCCCCGTCACCACGACGATGCCCGCGGCGGCGTTCAGTGCGTCCTGGAGCAGACCGAGTTCGCGAGTACGGGAGACGAACCACGGTGACGGTGCCGGTAACTGCCGCGGCACCGGCTCCCAGACCTCCACCGTTCGCCGTTCGGCGGGAGGAGGCGGTACCTCCGAGGCGAGCATCTGCTGGTGCAGACGTCGCAGTTGATCGCCGGGTTCGACGCCTATCTCCGCCACGAGCCGGGTACGAAACGTGCGGTACCGCGTCAATGCCTCCGTCCGGCGTCCGCATCGGTACAGGGCGAGCATGTGCTGACCGGCGAGCCGCTCGTCGAACGGGTTCGCCGCCGTCGCGGTCGTCAGCTCGGTCAGCAGTTCGGTGTGCATCCCGAGGTTCAGTGCGACGTCGTAACGCTGAATCTCGGCGGTGAACCGCTCTTCCCGCAGTCGGTCGCGCACCGACGCCAGCCACGGGCTGTCCAGCCGGTCGAAGGGCACGCCTCGCCACATTCGAAGGGCACGGTCGAACAGGGCCAGCGCTCGCCGTCCTTCCGCCGCTCCGCGAGCCTGTCCGAGAAGGCTGTGGAACAGGTGCATGTCGACGGTTTCGGTGTCGATGTGCAGCACATACCCGCCGTCCCGGCGAGCGATGTCGAATCCCGCGACGTCGTCCTCCAGCACGGCCCTGAGCCGAGACAGGTAGCTGTAGAGCGTATGTCGAGCCCGTACGGGAGGATGCTCACCCCAGACACGGTCGACGAGCTGGTCGGCGGTCACGATCCGACCTGCCTCGACGAGCAGGATGGCGAGCACGGTCCGTCGGCGAGCGTGCCCGATGTCGAGATCCCGTCCGTCGACCTGGACGCGAACGTCGCCGAGCACGGCGAACTCGACCCCCACAGCATTCTCCTGACTCCGTCAAGGACCCGTCTCACCTGCTGATTCAAGGTTAGTGCAAGGTGCGTACAGGACTCGTCGCCCAAAGTAGTAGTCCCGAGGCGGCGCTCGTGCCGGCTCCAGCACAGCGCACTGGAGGGTGACGATGGACGAGGTGCTCGGCGCCGGTGGCGGTAAAGGGCTGGGATACGAACCCGATCCGCACCGACGGACCATAGCGACCTTCGCGGTAATCGGTGGCGTCCTCGCGCTGGTGCCGCTGCTGCTTACGTGCGTGGTGATGTGTTCATGAAGGGCGGGACCATCGAGGGCAATGTGTACGGCAGTGTGGTCATGTGGGAGGGCGCGACCATCACAGGCGATGTTTACGGCGACGTCGTCCAGCTCGGCCCGGCGAATTCGATCGACGGTGACGTCGGCCAGCTCAGCTCGGCGGGCGCGAATTCGATGAACGGTGATGTCGGCCAGCTCAGCTCGGCCGGCGCGAATTCGATTGGCGGTAGCGTGCAAGGCAAGGTAGTCCAAGCAAGACGTATCTCGGGCAAGATCACAATCGGCGGTCGCACGATCGATTCACCGGTCAGGTGAATGGGTCTATGGAGCGCGAACTCTATGTCACGGACCTCGGGAAGCTGCTTGGCGGCTGGACGGTCAACGTGGTCGGCACCGAACTCAGTGAGCACAGCCGTCTGCTGTGCGCCCATGGCTCCCGTAGTTCCGGTTTCTCTTCGGACAGGGTCATCAGGGCGAGCCCTGAGGATCACGACCGGTGGTGCTCGGCGACACACCGGCTGCTGGTCGAGATCCGCGCCCTGCAGGAGCGCGAGGAAGCCGCCAGTCTCCACCTGCGTGCGCCGTTTCGGGGCGGCTTGTGGTGGCGGATCAGGTACGCGCGGCGGAACTGGTTGCTGCGCAGGGGATATGACGAGGCGAGCGTGCAACTGCGATCGGACTTCGACACCGCCCTTGCGGCCTACCGGAATTGCACCGGTGACCTCCCCGAGTACCTGAAGGAATTCGCCGAACTGGAGAAGGAACGCAAACGGCGCGAGGAGGAACAGGCCAGGCAGAAGCGAGCCGAGGCCATCGCCGACGCGTCCGGCACGGTGTGGTCCTACGAGATCAGCAAGTATTCGGGCGGACGCAGCTTCTGGATCTACCTGAGGAACCTGGACGACGGAGGCAGCGGCGAGCACACGGCGCAGGAGGTCCACGCGGCATTGACCGCGGAGCGGGCGGAACACCGATACACCCGTGTGCGCTGGGGGCAGGAGACCAAGCGCGCGTTGGAAGAGAAATACAAGACTGCGGTATCCGGGTGGGCGCGGCTCACCGGCGAAATCATCATCCCGGACCCACACGACCCGAGCAAGCCGCCGATCTGGTCGAAGTACCACGGCGGGCCGACCAGTAACTACGGCAGTTTCTGACACAAATCCACCAGCGTCACGGTTCATGGCTTCCGCTCTGCACGAAGCGTCTCGCCGAAACCCCTGCGGTCGGTATGCGGCATGAATGGGGGGTCGAGCTGCAACAGGTTTCGTGTGCCGTCCCGTGCTCCGGTTCCGGACGCGGGTTCTCACAGCTCTGCCACGTGCGCTTCCAACACGGCTCGAATTGTTGCCGGTTCGACCGATCCGTGGGGGGTGACGGCATTCAGGGAGAGGCCGGAGAGCGGCCAGGCGGACGGCTTCCCGGGCAGGGTCGGCGGCGCCCATCGTGGTGATCGCCTCGGCGAGCACTTGGTGCAGGTCGAGGCCATCTGTCGCACCACGGGTGCGAATGCAGGGTTCAACCGCGAAGCGGCGATGATCTCCAGGAGAACGACGGATTCCCGATGCCTCTCCTCGTCCACGGGCACCAACTCGTCGAGTACATCGAGCAGGTGACGTTTCGCGGCCTGGCGGTCCCCGAACCGGGGGGGTGCGCAGTGACGGGTGAGACGCCGCTCCATCCGGTCTCCTACCTCGGTCGCCATGGCGACGACCAGCGATTCGTGATCGGTGAAGTAGTGGCGCACCGACCCGATGTTCAGACCGGCCTCCGCGGCGACCTTCCGGAAGGTCGCCGCGCCGACACCTCCGGTGACAACGAGCCGCAGAGCGGCCTCGACGATGTGGCGCCGTCGATGTCCACGGGCTCGACCTCTCGCCCAACTCCTTGCGCCACGCCGCCCGGCTCGCCAAGGCCGACGGCCGCGACATCACGTGGGTGGAGGGCGATGCACGGTTTGCCTCGGCGTTCATCGACCGGCGCTTCGACATCATCATCACCCCATCCTGGGAGCTATGGCCTTCCAGCCCTGGGAGATCACCGACGACTACCTCGGCGGTGGTGGCAGCCGAACCTACGACAACGCAGGCAGCTACACCGATAACTCGGACGGGCAGATCATCCACGTCACCGTCTACGAGTGGCGCCACGCCCTGAGCGATGTCATCGGCGCACTACTGCGGGCCGGACTCCGCATCGAAGCAGTAGCCGAACTTCCCTACATGGATTGGCGTGGCTTCCCCGGAACTCGTTGCTTGCCCACAAGAATGGGCGCTGCCGGACGGGGCGCCTCGGATCCCGCTGAACTTCGCCGTCACCGCCCGGCGGACGGGATGACGCCACGCTCCTGGGCCACGTAAACAGCGATCGGTGAATAGCGATGCGTGCGCATGCACCCACGGCAGGTGATGGCCGAGGCGTTCGAGGAGTTCGTTGTAGCGGCGGTCGTCGAACGCTGCTTCAACCGGCTCGAGCAATACCGGACCATCGCCACCCGATACGACAAACAGCAACCCCCTACGGCGGCATGCTGAACCTCGCGACCCTACTCATGTGGCTTATGAGGACACTGCTTGGCGGATCAGAGCTCGGCGACCAAGTCCGCCGCGGCTTCGATCGCCGTGGCCTCGTGCTCGAGGAGGACGTCGCCACCCTGCGTCGAGACGATCGGCGTGTACGGATCGTCCACGAATTCTTCACCGAGCAGCTCGCGCACCACCGCGAGCCCGCAGAACGGAACATAGTGCGGGCTGTAGCCACCTTCTTGCACGAAGGCGATGCGGCCCGCGCAGGTTCCGTCCGCGATCTCCAGCATCCGGCGGGTCAGGTGCTGGAAGCCGCCGCTGGTGACCATCTGCCGAGCCAGCGGATCGAGGATGCTCGCGTCGAAGCCCGACGCCACGAGGATCAGTTCGGGCGCGAAGGCGCGCAGCGCCGGCTCCACCACTCGGTCGATCGCGTGCGAATACGCGGCGTCGCCGCTGCCCGGCGGAAGCGGCACATTGATCGCGTAACCGTATCCGTCGCCCGCGCCACGCTCCTCCCGGTAACCGGACTCCGGCGGGAAGCAGAGGTGCTGGTGGATCGAGATGGTCAGCACCGAGGGATCCTCATACCAGATGTCCTGGGTGCCGTTGCCGTGGTGGACGTCCCAGTCCACCACGGCGATGCGCCGCACACCGAGAACATCTTTCGCGTAGGCGGCGGCGACGGAAACGTTGTTGAAGATGCAGAAGCCCATGCCGATAGCACGGGTCGCGTGGTGACCCGGCGGATTGACCAGCGCATAACCATTGTCGACCGTCCCGTCGAGCACTTGCTGGACGAGCGCGATCGCGCCGCCCGCCGAAAGCGCGGCGATCTCGTACCCGCCCCTGCCGAAGGACGAGACCCCGTCGCCGGCGTCTCCGCCCTTCGGTTGCAAGCTCTCGGCCTTGATCCGCTCCAGATGTTGCACCGTGTGCACGCGCAGTATGTCGGCCTCGGTAGCGGGCACCGCCTCGATCGGATGCAACTTCTCCAACAGGCCGGACACCGCGACCAATTCATGGAATCGTCGCTTGGTATCGGGGTGCGCGAGGTGGTGGCCGATCGGCTGGAGACCGACCGTGACGTCGGACGGGAACAGGCTTCCGCTACCCGTGTCGGCCCACCCGTAGAGGGTGTTCCACACGTATCCAGTTGTCATGGTGACTCCCAGCAGTCAGCGGACCACCACACCGTCCGCTCGTTCCGAACTTGGTCTCGAGGGTGACCGGCCCCATTAGAAGCACAGCAGCGACCACTCCGCAACCGAGAAGATCGCCAGCAGTGGCGGCGTCGGCAAGCTTTCCACTGGCGGGGAGGCCATCGATAGGGGGCACCGGGAGTTTCCGGGAAACATGACGTGTCGTCAGCACCCGGCGGCCGGGCCCGGCCTGGCAGCTCAGCCTGAGAGGGAACCGAATTCGATGAGGACGCACCGAACATTTCGCCTCGCCATCGGGGCGATCGCCGTCGCCCTCGTCGCCACCGCCTGCGGTGGCGGCAGCGACACCACGACCACCGAAGACCACGTGCGCGAGGGCAAGCTGACTATCGGCATCAAGTTCGACCAGCCCGGCCTGGGCTTTCGCGAGGCGGACGGCTCGTACCAAGGCTACGACGTGGAGATCGCCAAGTATGTGGCCGGCAAGCTCGGCGTACCGCCCGGCGGCATCACCTTCAAGGAGACGCCGACGGCGCAACGCGAGGCGATGATCATGAATGGCGAGGTGGACTTCATCGTGGCCACCTACTCGATCACCGACGAACGCAAGCAGAAGGTCGACTTCGCCGGACCGTACTTCGTTGCCGGGCAGGCCCTGCTGGCGAGGAACGAGACCACCGATATCACCGGCGTCGAGTCGCTGGCCGGAAACAAGAAACTGTGCTCGGTCAAAGGCTCCACTCCCGCGCAGTATGTCAAGGACCACTACGCCAGAGACGTTCAGCTGGTCGAACTGGACAACTATTCGCAGTGCGTCCAAGCGCTACGCAGCGGTGCGGTCGACGTGGTGACCGCCGACGACATCATCCTCGCAGGGTTCGCCGGACAGGTGTCGGGCGAACTGAAGCTGGTCGGCGACGCGTTCACCACCGAGAAATACGGCATCGGCCTGAAGAAGGGCGACCAGCAGACCCGCGCCAAGATCAATGACGCGATCGAGCAGATGATCGCCGACGGCTCGTGGCACAAGGCCTTCGAGAACACGATCGGTCCGCTCCGGGACTCGACGCTGACGCCACCCGCCATCGATCGTTACTGACAGGCCCGCACGCGCGGGTGGCTCGGCGAGCCACCGAGTCCCCGCGCGGCGCAACGCCATAGACGACGCATGCACAAACGCCTAACTTCTTCGCGTAGAGACACGCCAGGAAGTCGCCTACCAGGCGGGTATCGCTGGTCCGCTGTCGCCTGTCGCCCGCCGTCGATCCGCCCGGATCGGCGGCAAGGTGCTCCGCCCGCGCGGCTTGCCAACGCCCGATCCGGGTCAGCAGCCGGAAATCTCGGAGACTCCAGCGCCGTGAGCAGCGGCATCAACGATCACGAAGTCCGGCCGGAGTAATTAGAATGACGATGTGCAGCGCGCTGCGGTGACCGATCCTTCGCATGTCGTGGTTCTCGGGTCCGGGTTTGCGGGTCTGTGGGCGGCGCTCGCGGCGGCGCGGCGGCTCGACGAGCTCGGTGTGGCGGTCGGAACCGTCGATGTCACGATGATCAGTTCCACTCCGTACCACGACATACGCGTGCGTGACTACGAGAGCGATCTGAGCACGGCCCGCATCCCATTGAGCGCTCTTCTGGATCCGGTCGGAATCGAGCACATCATCGGCGAAGTGACGGCGATCGATGCCGTGGCGCGGGTCGTGGAATCCACCGCGGGCGCTCACGGCTACGACCGGCTGGTGCTCGCGGTGGGCAGCCGGGTGGTCAAGCCCGATATCCCCGGCCTGCGGGAGTTCGGCTTCGACATCGACACCCATGACGCAGCGACCGGACTGCAAGCCCACCTGCGCAGGCTTGCCCAGGGCCCCGCTGACCCGGCGGCCGCGACAGTAGTCGTCGTCGGGGCAGGTTTGACGGGCATCGAAGAAGCGACTGAGCTGCCCGCGATGCTCGCCGACGCCTTCGCCCCGCGTGCCGTCGCACCGCGGGTCATCCTGGTCGACCGCAATCCGTTCGTCGGCTCGGACATGGGCGCCTCGGCGCGACCGGTCATCGAGGCGGCGCTGGCCTACACCGGGATCGAGACCAGGTTGGGCGTCGGGGTCGTCGCCATCGGTGAGCGCGGCGTGACGCTCTCCTCGGGTGAAATGGTGACCGCTGCCACCGTCGTCTGGTGCGCCGGCATGCGGGCCAACCCGCTGACCGCGGACTTCGGCGTCGACCTTGACCGGCTGGGTCGACTCCCCGTCGACGATTATCTGCGGGTCTGCGGTGTGCCCGGGGTATTCGCCGCCGGTGACGTCGCCGCCGCACAAATGGACGACGAGCATATGTCGGTGATGTCCTGCCAGCACAGCCGCCCGATGGGCCGATGGGCCGGATACAACGTCATCGGCGATCTTCTCGGCGAGCCCATGAAGCCGTTGCGGATCCCCTGGTATGTCACGGTTCTCGATCTGGGACCGGCAGGAGCGGTGTATACCGAGGGCTGGGACCGCCACGTGGTCGCGTGCGGCAAGGCGGCTAAAGACACCAAGCGCGCCATCAACACCCGGCGTATCTACCCTCCGTTGAACCGCGACCGCGATGCATTGCTGGCCGCCGCCGCGCCCGAACTGCAGACCGCACCCGAGCACGGACACTAGTCTGCCAGGCGCTCCGCGCAGCAGGTTCCCCGGTGGCATGCCCTCCGCCACCGGATGCGATGGTCGCTACAAAAGTGTTCGGTGGGGGACAGGCCGCCAGGCCGCTTCATAGAAAGCAATCTCGACCGCGCCAGGGAGGCCATCCGACTCACTGACGATGCTTCGTCCGTTACCGAGTGCGGCCTCACCTATTTTCCCGATATGCGCCGATGTCGAACAGCAAAGAACCCATCAACGGCAGGGCATGAACCTGGACGCCGCTGGCGGGCAGAAGATGCAGCGGTGCCTTACGGCGGGGAGCCATCGCCGCGGCGCACCACCCGAGCAGCAGGGTTCGGAGGTCGCCGGAACCGGTCAGGCGAACTCACAGCGAATTTTCAGCATCAATCGACGCAGAAACGATGCATTCGAGCGCGATCGGTGCAAGACTTCCTGAAGTGAACATCCGCTCGTGCGGCTCTCCTGCACGGGGCGCGTGAACGCGGCGGTGGCTGTTCCAGCCTGCCGCAGCGGTTGGGTACTCGCGCGCAATGACAACCACGACCGCTGCGGTCAATCCGAAGGAAGCAACCGAACATGCGAAACGCGAAACGATCACTTCTGCTGGCTACGGCCCTCACCGCCACCGTCCTGGGGGCGGCGTCCTGCGCGGATGACAACGACACATCCTCCGCGACCTCGACAACCAGTCCGGCCGCCGAGACGACGGCGACGACATCCCCGTCGACGGGAACACCCGCGTCGGCTCCCGTCGGCCCAGGCTGCGCCGCGTACGCCGAGCAGGTGCCGACTGGCCCGGGTTCGGTGACCGGCATGGCGACCGAACCCGCATCGGTCGCCGCATCGAACAACCCGATGCTCACCACGCTCGTCGCCGCGATATCCGGTCAGCTCAATCCGCAGGTGAACCTGGTGGGTACCCTCGACGGCGGACAATCCACCGTGTTCGCACCGGTCGACGCGGCCTTCGCCAAGGTCGATCCCGCGACGATCGAAACGTTGAAGACCGATTCGGCCGCGCTCACCAAGCTCCTGTCGTATCACGTGGTGCCAGGACGGGTGGGGCCGGGCGAGATCGCGGGGGACCACAAGACCGTCGAAGGTTCCACGGTCACCGTGACCGGCAACGGTGACGATCTCAAAGTGGCTGATGCCGGCGTGATCTGCGGCGGACTCCAAACCGCGAACGCCACCGTGTACATGATCGACACGGTGTTGACGCCCCCTGCGGCATGACGCAGCCGACCTCGGGCGGATCGGGCCGGTGATCAGCCGCTCGCTCCGCCCGGGTCCGCAGGATTCGGCCTGGCGCCGAGAGCGCCGTCGCGCCCGGCTCGGCGAACGAGCCCGAGATGCGCAGTGCTTCCAGTCGTTCGACCAGCGCCACCTCGACAGCCCCGCGCGTTCCTGCAACTCGAGGCGCGTCAGCGGGCCTGCCGTACACAGCAGGCCGGGCACATGGCCGGGCGAGGTGCGGCTCGACGGCGGCGAAGTTACGCAGGCACATTGACAATATCCCTCAGCGCACTTACGTTGACCAACCTGACATTTGCCTGAAACAGGTTGTGCGCGAAGAGGAGCCATGCATGCCGGTACCCGGTTTGACGCGCAGATCCTTTTTGCGCGCGGCGGGTTCCGGCGCGGCCGCCCTATCCGCCGCGGCCTGCACCGGATTCGCCACCAGCGGCAAGGGCGGAATGATCTTCCTGTCCACACAGTTCCGGCCCGCCGACGAGGCGGAACGCTTCCGTGGTCTGCTCGCCGATGCCGCACCCGGTGTCGGCTACGTGACCATCGAAGAGAGCCCCTTCGCGAGCCAGGTGCGTAGTCAGGTCCACGCGGGCGCGACGCAGATCGGCCTGCTGGGCGGCCTGCACGGCGACATCGCACCGCTCGCCGACGGCTATCTGGAAGACCTCACCGGCTTACTCGCCGACCTCGGCGCCCGCGGCTGGCCCGCCGACTACCTGGAACTGGCCAGGGTGGGCACCGATCGTACTTGGTACATCCCTTGGGCGACCGCGAGTTACGTCCTTGCCGCACACGCGGATGCGCTCGAGCACCTGCCGTCCGGCGCGGATGCCGTGTCGCTGTCCTATGACCAGTTCCTCGACTGGGCCATCGCCGCGCGCCGCGGCAATGGCAATCGCCCTGTGCTGGGCCTGCCCGCGGGCCCCAAGGGTCTGCTGCACCGATTCGTCCAAGGTTTCCTGCTGCCTTCCTTCACCGGCGGCCAGATCACCACCTTCCGCTCGAACGAGGCGGTGACGGCGTGGCGGTATCTGCGTGAGCTGTGGGCGAATTGCGTCCCGGCGAGCACGAACTTCGACTTCATGCAGGAGCCGCTCGACAGCGGCGAGGTTCGTCTGGCGTGGGACCACGTCGTGCGCCTCGCGCGCGCCCCGGAGCGCGATCCGCGCAATTGGCGGATGCTTCCCGCGCCCCGGGCTGCGCACGGACTCGGCTACATGGCAGTGATCGCCGGACTCGCGATTCCCGCGGGTAGCTCGGACCCCGAACTGGCGCAGCGGACGATCGACACGCTCACCCGCCCCGAAACACAGTTGCGGTTGCTCCGTTCCAACGGCTTCTTTCCGGCGGTCGACACGGCGATCCCGAGCGACCTGCCACCGGCCATCCAGCTCGAGGCCGATGCGGTGCGCAGGCAGCAGCAGGCGCCGGGTGCCATTCTGTCGTTACCTCCGGCCGGGCTGGGCCAGCGTGAAGGCGAGGTGAGCAAGGTTTTCAAGGACAGCTTCCGCTCGATCGTGCTCGACGGGGCCGATATTCGCTCCACGCTGGACCAGCAGGCACGGGTCCTGCAAAACATCCTCGACGATGTGAAAGCGCCGTGCTGGGCTCCCGACCCCGCCGCCGACCTGTGCCGGGTGGGCTAGCCATGATGTCACGACTGCGCTCGCCGTGGATGCTGCTGATGCCCTCGATCGCCCTGATGACGGCGCTGTTCGGCTGGCCGCTCGTGCAGGGCGTGCTGGAGGCGTTCCGCGGCGACCACGGCTTCACCCTCGCCAATTGGGGGCGACTGATCGATGATCTCTATGTCCGCACCGCACTGCGCAACACCCTCCTGCTGATCGTCATCGTGGTGCCGGTCCAGCTCGCGCTCGCCGTCGGGATGGCGCTGCTCATGCAGGCGCGGCCGCGCTTCGCCGGCGGCCACTTCTACCTGTGGTGCCTGCCGCTCGCGGTCTCCGAGCTGGCCGCGGGCCTGGTATGGCTGTCGGTTTTCGACAATCGCGGCTACCTGAATTCGCTGCTGGTCGGCATCGGGGTCTCGGATGACGGAGTGCAGTGGCTCAGCTACCAGAACGCGGGCACCATGCTGCTCGCCGTGGTGGTCGCCGAGATCTGGCGCGCGACGTCACTGGTGTTCGTGATCGTGGTGGCGGGCGTGCAGATGATCCCGCGGGACTACGACGAGGCCGCGCAGGTGTTCGGCGCGAATCTCTGGCAGCGGACGCGGCACGTGACGTTGCCGCTGCTCGGGCCGAGCCTTCAGGTGGCGCTGATCCTGCGGACCATCCTCGCGCTGCAGGCTTTCGCTGTGGCGCAGGCGCTGACCGGGCGGGACTTTCCCCTGCTGGTGGGTGAGACCTACGAGTGGTACGCGAATCTGCAGAATCCCGCGGTGGCCAGCGCGGTCTCGTTGATCGTGCTGGCGATCTCGCTCGCCACCGCGGTGTTCTACCTGCGGGCGGTCCGGCAGCCCGAACAGGCGCCATGAGACACCTTCGCCGGCCGTTGATCGAGGCGACGGGGTGCGGGTACGCCCGCGGAAGCCGAGGAACGCGATGAACCGTACCGAGGCGCCGCCGCGGCGCGCGCTGCCACCCATCGATCGCGCACCCGTGCGCAGGCGCCGCAGACGCGCGGTGTGGGTGCAGGTGGCCTGCTCGGCCGTCAGCCTTTTCATGGTGTTGCCGATCGTTCTGATCGGCCTGGCCGCGGTGTCCTCCCGTGAGGCGCTCAGCGAGTTTCCGAAGCCACTGATCCCGAGAGATTTCTCCACCGAGACTCTGATGTCGTTCTTCCGTGCCACGGGAACGGTCGAGGCACTGGGCAATTCGCTGCTGGTGGGCCTCTACACGGTGTTCTGGTCCTTGGTGATCGGCGCACCCGCAGGATACGCGCTCGCGCGCCACGCGTTTCGCGGCAAAGACACATACCAGGTCTTCATCCTCTTCGTGCGCGCGTTGCCGATCGTGGTGCTCTCGGTGCCGCTGGCCACCGTGTTCCTGCGCATCGAGGTGTACGACACGGTGCTGGCCGTGACGCTGGTGCACACCACGCTCGCGTTGCCGACGACCGTGCTCATCACGGCGAGCATCTTCGTCGCGGTGCCTCCCGATCTGGAGGAGGCGGCCCAGGTCTTCGGATGCAACCGCTGGCAGGCCGCACGCCGGATCGTGGTGCCGCTCGCACTGCCGGGGCTGGCCGCGTCGTCGATCTTCACGTTCGTCCTGTCGTGGAACGAGATCCTCGGCGCGACGATCGTGACACTCGGGCACCGCACGCTGCCCGCTCAGGTGCTCACGGCATTGGACGAGGCGTCGATCGCGTACCGCTTCGCGGGTGGTTTCGCGTTGATCATCCCGGCGCTGGTGTTCATCTTCGTCATGCGGCGCTACCTGGTGAACATGTGGGGGACGACGCTGCGATGACAGGGGTTCGCTGATGGCTGAAGTGGTTGTCCGTGATCTGGTGAAGACCTATCCCGGCGGCACGGCGCGTGCCACCGACGAGGTCTCGCTGGAGATTTCCGACGGTGAGTTCATGGTGCTGCTCGGGCCGTCCGGCTGCGGCAAGACCACGTTGCTGCGCATGGTCGCCGGTTTGGAACTGCCGGACTCGGGACAGATCGTGATCGGCGGCAAGGACGTCACCTATCTCGAGCCGCGGCGGCGCAATCTTTCGATGGTGTTCCAGTCCTACGCCGTGTTTCCGAACAAGAAAGTCGCCGAAAACATCGGCTTCGGCCTTCGCGTGCACGGCGTGCCACCTGACGAGATCCGTCGCAAAGTCGCCTGGGCCGCGGAGCTGTTGCAGCTGACCCCGTACCTGGACCGGTACCCGGCGCGGCTGTCGGGTGGGCAGCGCCAGCGCGTCGCGGTGGCGCGGGCGATCGTGATGGATGCCGACGTGCTGCTCATGGACGAGCCGCTGTCCAACCTGGACGCGCTGCTGCGGCTGTCGTTCCGGGCCGAGCTGAAAAGACTCGTCGCCGAACTCGGCACCACCACGATCTACGTCACCCACGATCAGGTCGAGGCGTTGTCGCTGGGCAATCGCGTCGCAGTGATGCGTGCCGGGGCAATCGTCCAGTGCGGCCCGCCCACCGAGGTCTACGACGACCCGGCGACGGAATTCGTCGGCGGCTTCCTCGGCAGCCCGCCGATGAACTTCCTCACCGGCACAGTCCGCGCGGCGGAGACGGGGCTGCGCATCGACCTGGGTGGGCAATCGCTCGCCGTTCCCGCCGCGCTGTCCTCGTTCGAAGGCCAGACGCTGCGGCTCGGTATCCGACCCGAGGCGATCGTGGTGACCGACGGACCGGCGGCCGCGACGGTGCGGGGCGAACTCGAAGTGCTCGAGCCCCTCGGCTCCTCGACTCTGCTAACCACCCGCGTCAGCGGGCAGACGGTGAAGGTTCAAGCGCCGCCCGGATTCCGCGCCGACGAGGGCGGCCCCTCGAATCTGTACCTGCCGCCCGAGGCATGCCGCTGGTACGACCCGGAGACCGGAATGCTCTTGCAGGTCGCATGATTACCATCGCGGGTGACGCGATATGTTCATCTCGATCGAGCTGCCCTACCTCGACGTGAACCTTGCCGTCACGGAACCAGGCACACTGCCGGCCGCGCGATGAAGTGACGGGATGCGCCGGGCTCGCCGCACCGGTTAGGATTCACATGTCATGGGGCAGCGCAGGCCCGTATGCGGAGCCGGTAATCTGCCGTCGGCGGTCACGAGTTTTGTGGGTCGACAGCGGGAGATTCGTGAGGTCCGGGCACTGCTGGCGACTGCCCGACTCGTCACTCTGACCGGAGTGGGTGGGGTGGGGAAGACCCGCCTTGCCACGGAGGTAGCCGCTGCGTCCGGCCGCTCGTTTCCGGATGGGGCGTGGTTGGTCGACCTGGCTGCCGTGGATGATCCGCAACGGGTGGCGCGTGCGGTGGTGACCAGTCTCGGGATGCCGGATCTGTCGCACCGGACAGCGGAGCAGCAGATCGTGGAACGGCTCGCCGACCGGCAGGTGCTGCTCGTGCTGGACAACTGCGAGCACCTGCTGGACGCCTGCCGTGTGCTGTGCCACCACCTGCTGCGTGCCTGCGCGGGACTGCGGATCTTGACCACCAGCCGCGAACTGCTGGGCGAAGCGGGCGAGCACGTCTATCCGGTCAGCCCGCTGTCGATGCCCGCTTCGGATGAGTCCGTCACAGCTGGGGCGGTGGCGGGGTTCGACGCTCCGATGCTGCTCATGGAGCGTGCTCGGGCGGTGCGCCCGGACTTCGCGGTCACGGAGCGTAATGCGGGCACGGTGGTGCGGGTGTGTGAGCGGTTGGACGGGATTCCGCTCGCGATCGAGCTGGCCGCGTCCCGGCTGCGATCACTGCCGTTGCAAGCGATTCTGGACCGGCTCGAGGATCGGTTCGCGTTGTTGACCGGGGGTGCGCGAGCTGCGCTGCCACGACAGCGGACTCTGCGTGCGCTGATCGACTGGAGCTATGAGCTGTGCTCGCCGACCGAACAGCTGCTGTGGGCGCGACTTGCGGTGTTCGTCGGAGGGTTCACCCTGCATGCCGCGGAGGACGTTTGCGCAGGTGAGGATCTGCCGCGTGGGCAGGTGCTCGACCTGATCGATCACCTCGTCGCGCAGTCGGTCGTCGTGCTTGTCCCGGCCGACGATCAGACGCGTTATCGGTTGCTGGAGACGATCCGTGAGTATGGATGGCAGCGGGTGACCGACCGCGGCGAAAGCTCCACGCTGCGTGACCGGCACCGCGACTACTATCTCGCGTTCGCTGAGCAGATCGCCGGACAGTGGAACGGGCCCGGCCAGGAGACCGGCCTCGCCCTGTTGCGCGCCGACCGGGGAAATCTCGGAGGGGCGTTGGAGTGGGCGACCAGCACTCCGTCGAGTTCCCGCGAGGCGCTGCTATTGGTCACGGCACTGCGCTATCACTGGTGCGCCGATGGATTCCTCGGCTCCGGGCGACGCTGGATCGACCGCGCCCTACGGATTGCCGCGGACTCGGATGCCGGGCGGATCTCCGCACTCTGGGTAGCGGGATGGGTGATGGTTCTGCAGGGCGACCTCGACGCGGCTGAGTCGGTGCTCGATGAATGCGTGGCCCTCGCCGCAGAAGCCGGAGACCGCCGTGCGCTCGGCTGGGCCAGTAGCCTGCGCGCCACTGCCGCGGGCTTCCGTGGAGATCTCGCCGCTGCCGTGACAGGTTTCGAACGAGCGGTCGAGAGCTTCTCCGAGGATGACGAGCTGGTCCGGATGACCCTCTTCCAGCTCGCGGTCGCCTATACGCACGCGCATGATCCGAGAGCATGCGCGACGGCTCGGCGAGCGATAGAGCTGGCAGACCGGTGCGGCGAGCAGTGGACGAAGTCGTACGCGGTCTGGGCACTCGGCTACGATCAGCTGGTCCGGGGCGACTACGACCAGGCGATGGCTTCGGCTCACGCCGCCCTCGAGATCCAGCGCGAATTCAACGACCATGTCGGTGCAGCGCTGATGATCGAGCTACTGGCCTGGACCGCGGCCGCCCGCGGCGAGCACCGCCATGCGGCCCGACTCCTGGGAGCGATCCACACGATGTGGCGGCGAATCGGTACCTCCATCGCAACGTTCGGGCCTTATATGTCCGAGCGGCACGCAGCGTGTGAGCACGTCGTGGCCGATGCGCTTCCTGAGGCGATCGTGCATGCGGAACGGGTGCGGGGCGAAGGACTCGATCACGGCCAGGCGATCGCCTACGCCCTCGACCGGAGTGCGGGCGCCCCGCAACCTGCGACGGTGCAAGCGGGGGTGCTGACAGCACGCGAGCGGCAGGTCGCCGAGCTACTCGCACAGGGCCTGAGCAACCGGCGGATCGCCGAGCGACTGGTGGTGTCGCCTCGAACGGTCGATCGGCACGTCGAGAACATTCTCTGCAAACTCGGCTTCTCTTCTCGCGCGCAGGTCGCGGCCTGGACCGCGCGTCCGCACTGAGCCTGTTGTTCTGGCGCACCGGGGCACTCTACGATGCCCTGCCCCGGCTTCTCACCAACGAGATCGGCGCCGGACCGGGTCGTCGTTGCCGGGCACATGACGCTTCAGGCGCCCTCGAGCTGCGCAAATGGGTAATCGAGTGGGTGTTTCCACCCATGCCGTGCGGTGCCGGATCTGTGATGCTCGACAGATCTCGACGAGCAGGAGGTCGGCTTTGACAGTATTCGACATCGCCGCGGAGCGCCGTCGGCAGCCGAATGGGGCCGGAGATGAATGACGTCCGTCGAACCGAGGCAGAGGGCCTGGGCGTCACGTGGCGCTTGCTGCAGGACCATTTGATTTCGATTCTTGCGGTGCATAATGCATGCGACACAGCGCCGATCGTCTCCTTCGGCCCCGACACCTACCCAGATCTCGTGCAAGCACGAGAACTTTTTCCAGAATTGACGAATTTGTGGGACGCGGTGCGCCACGAATTCTGGGCATGGCTCATTCCGCCACCACCTCGATCGCCGCAATCAGGGCGATAAGCGCATATAGTGCCTACCTGCCCGGTAGCCGGGCAAAAACAGTGATTCGCCGCCCTCGATGGGGGAGCGGTCACGGGGCGGTCCGCGTCGGCGGCCCACCCCGTGACCGCTCCTCAACGGCTCGGGCTACCTGGAGTCGCTGATGAACGAGTTGAAGCCGCCCTCACGGTGGCCGTCGTGGGCATGCGCCAACTGACGTTCCAGTGCGGAACGCAGCGCGGGGCTGGCGACGGTGCGTCACCCTGCGGTGACCTGCTCTGAGCAACTGCACCACATATTGCTCGGGAAGCTCGGTAACGGTCCGATCCCAGTCGATCACGCGGCACGCCGAATGGCGACGAGTGCTCGCAGCCTGCAGCGGGAACTGGCGGGCGAAGGCACCACATGGCGCCGCGAACTCACCGTGCTCGCCGGGTTTGGTGACTTCTTACGCTGTTTCACGCAGTTCACCGCCGCGTCGGCCCGGTCCGGGCCGTGTGCGGCTGTCGCGCAGCGGCATTCCGAGCGTGACGCGCAGCGCGGTGTCCGCCATCTCGAGGTAGCCGCGCCAGACGCCGGGCGCGGTCGCGACAGACCACACAGTGCGGGTTCCGGACTCTGTGATCGGGAGTCCGGCCAGGCGATCGGACAGCCAATTCAGCGCCAGCGGGGTCGACAACGCCATCAGGGCGAAGTGCTCGCTGAGCCGGTCGCGCACGTACACTACGGTCGCGCCGTGGTCGCGGTATCGGTTCACCTGAGCATCCACGCATTCGCGGTGGATCACCTGGTCATGAACCGGTTGGATTACCAGCAACGGACAGTCGGGCGCGTGGCCGCCCAGCCGCAGGTCATCGAGCATGGCACCATCTCGGGTTCGGCGAGGATGTCCGCGAGTGGCCGATCGAGGTGATCGTCGAAATCGCGCCCGGCCAGCCGCAACAGGGTGAGCAACGGTGTGAGGGTCTTCGCCTGCTCGAGCAGCCGGTAGCCTCCCGGACGCATGTGCGCGTCGATCACGCGTTCCACCACCGGATAGAGCCGGCGTAGCGCGGCGATCACCATCGCGGGAAAACCCGCGAACAACCCGCCGCTGAGCCGCACCAGCACCTGCGCGGGATCTCCCACCGGCGCCCCCAGCACCGCCGCGGTGATGTCGAGTTCAGGAGCGTAGGCGGGGGCCATCTCCACCGTCCACGAGGCGGCCATCCCGCCACCGGAATACCCCCAAACCACGATCGGGCTGCCATCGCCCAGGCCCAGGGCGTCGAAGCTCAACGCCGCCCGGACCCCGTCCAGAGTGCGGTACCCGGGTTCGCGCGGTGCGCCGAAATTGCCCTGCGGCCCTCCGTGGTCGCTGATGCTAACCGCCCAGCCGCGCCGGACGGCGTTGGCGATCATCAACGGCCACTCGATCGGAGTGATCGAACCGTGAGCCCGTGAACGGCGCCGCAACGCATACGACGGCGCTGAACGTTCGGTCACCGCATCGATCGCCGACTCGAACGCCAGCAACGGCCGTTCGACGTCGGGGTCCGCGTCGGCGGGTAATACCACCGTCGTCACCGCAACCTCCGGGTGACCGTGCATATCCGTGCTCCGATACACCAACTGCCACGCCGACACTCTCTGCGGCACCAGCCCGAACAACGCCAGTTCGACCCGACGACTCCGCAGGATCGTTCCCGGCGGCAACGTACGCAGGTCGCCGCCCGGATGCAGGAACTCATCCCGCGACCGCACCTCCACCGGCTGGGCCCTGCGAGTCCCCATCCGCGACCACACCGAGAAGCGGCCCAGCACCGGCCCCGCCTGCCTCCCCACGCTAGAGCCCACTCCCATCGCTACCTTTCGCAGCTTGCCGCTACACCCGAACACCATGCTGATGGGATTGCTACCGATTGGCCGATCGACCCCCGCCTGAGCGTAGATGCCCAGCGCCCTGTTCGAAACGGCCCACACCGAAAATTAACTTTTCTGACAAAAACAAACTTGGGATAGGGGGAACCGCTCTCTTCGCCCGGCGCCTCGGCCTGGACGGCTAGCAGCACTGTCCGGCCGACCATTCCAGCCGGTCCTCCCGGGCAAGCCGGATCAGATGACACCCGTCCGTGCGGCAGTCCTGGTCTTGCGCTGGTTGGCATTGAAGCGCGCCTTCTTCTGACGATTCCCGCACGTGTTCATGTCACACCATTTGCGGGTGCGACTCTGGCTGGTATCGAAGAAGGCGGCTCGGCAGGTTGGCGATGCGCACAAGGCCAATTTTCCGTCTCGTTCGCCTGCGATGATGCTGATCGCGTCGGCGGCGATCACGCCTAGGGCATCTTCTACGCTGGAAGCCGAGCTGAGTCGCCATCGACGGCTGCCCTCGGGCGTCAGGACGGCCGCCGCCCGACCCTGAACGCTGCAGTCATTGATGACTTGAACAGCAGACGCAGGAAGGCCGTCTCCGATCGCGGCCGCTGTCGCGGCGGCGTGAATTGATTCCCTCAGTTCCCGAGCGAGTTCGAGCTGGGCTGCGGTGCAGGAGTCCACGGCCAGGCCGTTCACGACCAGCCAGTCGACGAGTCGCTGCGGCGTGGGAATGCGTTCCACCGGGTCGCCATGACGCTCCGACAGAGTCCCCGTGAAGCTGGTCGCTAGCACGTTACCGAGGCGAAAGTCAGGGAACCCAGCAGGCATGGAACCACCTTAGCGGGTTGCCGGCCGCCGCCGGGGCATGCTAGAACCGTCTTAGCCGGTTCCAGGTAAGCCATTGCCGGTTCCGCGATGACCAGGAGGTCTCATGCCCACACTTGGCCACCTCGACCCCGTTCTCACGCCCGACCCCGTAGTGGTGCATGCATTCGAAGCCCACGCACCTGACGCCGACCTCGACGATCTGCGCGCGCGGCTGGCCGTAGCGCGGCTACCGGAGACCGAGACGGTCTATCGCGCCGCGCCCGGCCCTCGCCGATGGGAACAGGGCGTCCCTCTCGCCGACCTCGTCGATGTCGTGAACTACTGGCGCACCGGGTACGACTGGCGGTCGTTCGAAGAGCGCCTCAACCGGATCGGCCAGTTCCGCACGACCATTGATGATCTGGGGATCCACTTCCTGCACCGCCGATCCGCGCGCGCAGACGCCACTGCTTTGATCTTGACGCACGGCTGGCCAGGCAGCATCGCCGAGTTCATCGATGTGGTAGACGAGTTGGCGGATCCGAAAGATGCGGGCGCGCCGGCATTCCACGTCGTGGTCCCATCGCTACCAGGCTTTGGTTACAGCGATAAGCCGGCCACCACCGGGTGGGGAACCGAGAAAATCGCGGCCGCATGGGTGGAACTGATGGGAAGGCTCGGCTACAGCAAGTTCGCAGCCCACGGTGGCGACTGGGGAGGTGTGATCACCACAATTCTCGGCGGCAGGTTTCCAGCGCATGTTCTCGGCATCCACACAACGCTCGCGCAGGCACCGCCCGGTTTGACAACGGACGGGCTGACGGCGGTCGAGCGCGAGTGGACCGAGGAAACCCGCGATTTCTGGCGGCACCGCGCGGCGTACGCGAAGCAACAGGCGACCCGACCGCAGACCATCGGCTACTCGCTCGTCGACTCACCGGTCGGGCTTCTTACCTGGATCCTCGACAAGTTCGCCGAGTGGACAGATATCGAAGACAGCCCGTTCGAGACGATTTCCATAGACCGCGTTCTCGACGACGTCACCCTGTATTGGCTGATGCGGACCGGCGCATCGGCGGCCCGCATCTACTACGAAAGCCACAACTCGCTGGACCCCGAACTTCGGGTCGACGTCCCGTCAGCAATCACCATGTACCCCCGCGACATCGAGAAGTGTCCGCGCCCCTGGGCACAGCAGCGGTACCGACAAATCGTCCGATGGAGGTCGCCCGAAACCGGGGGACATTTTCCGTCGCTGGAGGTTCCCGAGTACTTTGTCAAGGACCTGCAAGAAGGCCTCGCGGCAGTGTTGGCCGCTAATCGGTGAACGCGGCTGGGTACCGGGCACTCGGAATCGGTCCGAGGATCCGAGCTGTGCGCCGGCTGCTCGGCCCGGCGAGCGTCCCAAATCCTAGCCACCCGTAGATCTGGGAAGAACCGGTCGACCGTGCCGGTCCCGGCGGTCTGCGGCCCGGCGTCCCCGTAGCGAACGGTTACCGGGCCCACACCGCTGAACCCGGCAGCAACGACTCGACCAGACCTCGCAGGTCGCCGGGCACAAGACAGCTCGATGGCGAGTCGAACATCATGCGGCATAACCGGTCCGGCAAGATCCGTTGCGCCGCCGAAGATGTCGGTGCCCTGTGCGAGTATCTGGGGACATATGACGCGAGGAGCTCGGTATGGCGACTGATTTCGCGGTGATTTCGGATGACTTCTTCCGATTCACCTCCGACATCGTCTGGTGCACAGTCACCACGGTGGACAGTGACGGGAGGCCCAGATCGCGAATTCTGCATCCGATCTGGGAATCTGTCGACGGCCGCCCGGTCGGCTGGATCGTCACCGGCAAGACGCCGGTCAAGGTCGGACATCTGGCCGCCAACCCGGTGGTGGCGTTCTCGTACTGGTGTCCGGATCAGCACGCCGTGCAGGGGGAAGCGACTGCTACCTGGGTCGAGGACCCGGAGGACAAGAAGCACGTGTGGGAGCTGTTCATGAACACGCCGCCACCGCTCGGCTACGATCTGCGCGCCTTCGGCGTTCCAGGGCCGGACAGCGTCACCGCCCTGCGCCTTGATCCGGACAGGATCCAGGTGCTCGACGGCACCCAGATTCCGAAGAACTTCACCCCGCGTGTAGCCGTACTCTGAGCGTCCCGCGCATTCATTGTTCGAACAGAAGCCAGCTGATCGATGTTCGCCTCGCGTTCAGCGCGGGCAGGGGCTGGAGTCTCGCATCTCGATGATCACCAGGCACGGCCAAGGCCTGCTACAGCGCTGACCGGCCGTGCCGAATATGCCAACCGGGACGTGTTCGGCGAACATCTGCTTCACCATCTCGAGGGAAGTCCGCACAGCGGGATCGTCACGGTAGCCGGGTTCGTGCTGCTGAATCAAAGCCCACACTTCCGCGCGAACGGCCCGGCTGCGGTCGTCAATCCTCTTTCTTGCTCACCGGTTACGCTGTCTCTGCGGCCGATTTGTTCAGCCTCTTTTGGTGCAGTCGATTCTCGCGTCCTCGAAGCCATTGCGCGACAACAGCCATAGCGGAAAGTGTAGATCGCAGACCATGTGAGGCTGTAGGTGGCGTAGGAGACCTGGCGGAACCCCGGTGCCGGATAATTGTCGTGGCCTCTGGCCCATCGGATCAGCAATCCGATCTGGGTCCCCGGGTCCCGGGCCGCGCCATAGGAAACCACTCGCGTCAGTTCGTCGCCCTTGCTGTTCAGGTAGAGCGCGGTGGTGACGGTGAAGATGGCGACGAATACCGTGGCAACGATCACCAGGTGCGTGAGCGCCGCGGTGCGGGCCACACTGTTGACCGCCACGCTGCACACCGTGATGACAATCGCGACGCTGGTGAGGATGCCCCACGTTCCGCTGGCTTTCGGATTCGGTACCGATGTTTGCGCCCAGAGATCAACCCAGAAGGTAGTGACGTGAATTCGTCCGAAGGCGTTGGCGTGGATCACACCGTCCGTCCCGCCGGTGCCAGTGGTCAGCCACGGCTGAAACAGAAGGACAAAGGTGATCACGCTGCCGACCGTGGCACACAGATAGACCCAGTTCCCGCGGAATGTAGCCACCCGCCACTTCCGCCGAGGGCTGGTCAAGGAATTCGGCGTCCGCCGCGAAACTGTCTACGCGTAAATGCGGGCCGATGCCGCCAGGGCCAGACCTGCGGATTGTCCCGTTTCAAAGAGTCTGCCCGTTCCCTGTGGGCCTCTCTACATCCTCGCCTGTTCTTCCCGCGGCTCCTACCGCTGCCGGGCACCAGCCACCGCGCCCGCACTGGCCGGCCAGTCGCAGTACTGGCCAGTCGGGTTCCAATTCAGGCCGTCCGGACACCTCTGAACGGTCGGGACGTTGTTCGAGCACTGAACGTACCTCGTCACGTCCCCGGGGTAAGGGAAGAGTCCGTCGGGATGGGGACAGCTGAAGGCCGCGACGTCGAGTCCGGGGCCTGCAGCGAGGGCGGAGGACGAGCCGGCGAGCATGAGGCCCGAACCGAGCAGCGCGACGGCGGGCAGAACCGGAAGGCGGGTGAGTCGCACTGTTGTCTCCTTCGGGTGAGCGTCAGGGCCGCACGCATCATGGCATGGGCGGGGAGGACGCACGCGTGAACGCGCCGATCTCCTCACAACCCCGACGCGCAACGCCGAACCACTCGCCCCTTCCAATGAGAATCGTTTACCACCAACAACTCCGCCGTAACTGGTGCTATTGCCGGAACCCCTGCGCCTGCGAGCGGCGTTTGCCATTCCAGTCGCACTCATCACCACGGGTGATCGCCGCAACGTCGCCATGGCGCTGCTGGGGCGCAAGGACTGACGCCAGTCCGAATCGACCGTCGAGCACGGCAGCACAACGGACCGAGCCACGCGCGTCTTGCGGTCAGCAGTTGAACGGGAAGCACGACTTCGGCGGGGGAGTCGGCTGCGCGGGCGCGAGAGACGAGGGCACCACAGCGGTGTCGGCAGGCCTATCGGGAGATCCCATGTGGGTGAGCGCCAGCACCACCAGCACGAGGACCGGGACGCCCACGAGCGCCGCGAGGCCCCACAGGATCGGCATAGGCGCCGCACTGCGGTAACCGTGGAAGTACGGGGACCGGTAACGCCCCGGCCGCTGCGGTGCGCGCCGGTCGGTGAAGCGGACCGACCCCCTCACGTAACTCCCGCCTACCCGTCCTCTGCGTGAATGCCCCCGCACGGTTTCATACCCCATGACCGTCAGTATGACGCGAAGGCCCGACATGATCAGCCAGTCAGCGAACCCGCACTACGGATCTTCTGGATCCGCAGATCGGTTTTCTCGGGGCGTCAGCCGATCAGTCTGGGTCCGGGGCGTGGGGATGAGCATTGAGACATTCATCCCGTTGTGTGGAGTGGCATTTCATGCCCTGTGCTGGAGAGTTGGCCCACTGCCGACGCTGTGACCTGGAGTCGGCCGTCCTCGATGGCAGAACGGGTGCGTGAATTCACCAATGCAGGTGGTCCGTTCGACTTTCCCGTTGTGCGAAGCACCATTTTATGTCCTCTGCCGCAGGCTAATAGCGTCGAATTCATGGAGCGGAATTTTCAATCGGCCGAAGAACTCGCGGCTGCTTTGCGTGTCGGTGCGGTGACCTCGGTGGAACTGACCGACGAGGCGATCGCCCGTATCGAGCGCGACGACAAGATGATCAACGCGATCTGTGTACCGGACTTCGACCATGCGCGGGCTGCCGCACGCGATGCCGACCAGGCGCGCGCCAGCGGCGAGGATCGGCCGCTGCTCGGTATTCCGGTAACGGTCAAAGAGTCCTACGATATCGCTGGCCTGCCCACGACCTGGGGCATGCCGGCGCAGCGGGACTATGTGCCTGCCGAGGACGCGGTACAGGTGTCGCGGTTGAAGGCAGCCGGCGCGGTGCTGCTCGGTAAAACCAATGTGCCGTTGATGCTGCGAGATATCCAGAGTTTCAACGAGATCTACGGCACCACCAACAATCCGTGGGATCACGGTCGCACGTCGGGTGGGTCGTCCGGCGGTTCGGCGGCGGCCCTGGCGGCCGGATTCGGCGCGCTGTCCATCGGCTCCGACCTCGCCGGTTCGCTGCGCACCCCCGCGCATTTCTGCGGTGTCTACGCGCACAAGCCGACACTCGGGCTGGCGGCGACCCGCGGCATGGTCGCGCCGCCTGCGCCGGCCTTGCCGGTCGACCTCGACCTCGCCGTCGTCGGCCCGATGGCGCGCACCGCCCGCGACCTCGCGCTGCTGCTCGACGTGATGGCCGGACCGGACCCGCTGACCCACGGCGTCGCCTACGACGTCGCACTGCCGCCCGCGCGCCACGAGCGGCTGTCGGACTTCCGTGTCCTGATCATCGAGGACCATCCGCTCATTCCGACCGGATCGGCGGTGCGGGCGGGCGTGAACCGGGTCGCCGAGGCGCTCGTCGACGAGGGCGCCCGCGTCGAACGGCGCAGTCCGCTACTGCCCGATCCGACCGAAGCGGCGACGCTCTACATGCTGCTGATGCTGTCGAACGCCGCCGCAGGTATTTCCCTCGACGCGTACGAACAGCTGCAGACCCACGCCGCCGCCCTGAGCGCGGACGACCGGAGTCTCGATGCGGCGCGGCTGCGCGGCATGGTGCTGAGCCACCGCGACTGGGTCGAGGCGAGCAACCGTCGCGAACTCCACCGCCACGGCTGGCGGCAGCTCTTCGCCGAGTTCGATGCCGTGGTGTGCCCCATCACGCCCACTCCCGCCTTCCCGCACGACCACAACGGAGGTCTGGAGAACCGGCATATCGACATCGACGGCGTCGAGTACCCGTACTTCGACCAGCTCGTCTGGGCCGGTGTGGCCACCATGCCCGGCCTGCCTGCCACCGCCATACCCGCGGGCCGGTCGCCAGAGGGGCTGCCGGTGGGAGTGCAGCTCATCGGTCCGATGTTCGAGGACCGCACCCCGCTGCGGCTGGCCGAACTGCTCGAGCAGAAGATCGGCGGCTTCCAGGCGCCGAAGTAGGGCGCACTCCCGGGGTGTCGACCCGATGGACCTTCGGCGCCGTGCGGCGGTGCGAGCCGGACTTGCACTGCCGCACGCGGCTGCTTAAGCTCGGTGCCGCGACCTCGCTCGCCGTAAGCGTTTCACGTCAACCAACGCACCGGCCCGCCACCAGGCGGCGTCGTTGACTGACGAGACGTTTACGGAGCGACCGATGAATTCCGCGAATCCCCAGTCCCGCACCGGCTTCGGCAAGCTGCCCGCCCGCTACACCTCGGTGATCATGCCGATGCTGTTGTCGATCCTGATGACCTGCATCGTCTCGTTGATCAGCACGCTGATGAGCGACGGCCTCGCGATCGGGGTCTGGTTGCGTTCCTGGGCCGTATCCTGGCCCATCGCCTTCCCGACGCTGCTGCTGGTATTGCCTGCGGTGCGGCGTATCACCGCTGCACTGGTGCAAGCACCGTAAGCACCATGGACGGCCGGCCCATCTCACCGTCCGATCGCGTCCCCTCGTCCGCGCGAAGTAGCGTCGCTGCCACGCCCGAGTGTACGAACAGAGCCAGATGGGCCGGGTCGTTGGTGGCCCGGTAGTCGGTGTCGACAAAGCACCTGGCGCCGCCGCTGCACCATCACCAGTTCCTCCCGGAGGCATCGGTGCGGCGAAATGCCACACCGACAGCAGATTCCCCTTTCCGCGAGACATCGTGCCGTCACCGAGACCCGGCCGCCACCGCAAGTGCACCAGAGCCGTTCATCCGGCGCTCCCACAGACCGTAGGGTTGGCGACGGTGACCCTTCCCAGCGACAGCAGGCAGGAGTATTTATGCCGTCGAACAGTGGCACCCGTCGTCCGACACAGGAGCGCGCGAAGGCGACCCGGGAGCACATCCTCGACAGTGCCGCACGCCTGTTCGGAGAACACGGGATCGCCAACACCTCGGCCAACCGGATCGCCGCCGAGGCCGGAGTGAGTGTCGGCACTGTCTACCGTTACTTCACCGACCGCACGGTCATGGTGGACAAGCTGATCGAGCGGCTGCTGGAAAATGCCGAACAGCGCTTCACCCAGCGTGTGTTCGGCCTCGCCGGACAATCCACCGCGGAGCTGGTGGCGTCCATTCTGGAGGTCATCACCGACGAGTTGGTGGCCAACGCCCAGTTGATACGCGCGCTCTCGGGCGGGGTCTCGTTCTATGACACCGGCATCCCCGAACTCGAACTCCGTCTACGTCTTTTCGCCAAAGTGCTGGTCATCCAGCTGCTCGGCCCAGGCGACGACCACAAATACGACATCATGAGCATCGTGTTGATCAACACCGGGATCGCGGCAGCGCTCCGCGCGTCGGTACTGGAGATCGACGACCAGCAACGTAGACGGGCTCTCACCATCACCGCGCGTGCGGTCGCTGCGTGGATCGAATCCGAACGCACGAGAGACTCGGCATGACGCAGGTCGAACGCGCAACGATTGGCCCACCGTCAAGCCGCACAACATCGAGCCTCCCGGGCCGACAGACAGGAGCGGGTAGGTGACCCCGCAGAAGAAGGCGACTCGTCGTCCGACACAGGAACGCGCGAAGGCGACCAGGGAGCACATCCTTGATACTGCCGCACGCCTGTTCGGGGAACGCGGGATCGCCAATACCTCGACCAACCGGATCGCTGCCGAGGCCGGGGTGAGCGTCAATACTGTCTACCGACACTTCACCGACCGTGGGGTCATGGTGGACGAACTGCTGGAAAGCCTGCTGGAAAGTATCGAACAGCACCTTATTCGCAGCGTGTCCGATTCCGCCGGCAGAACCGTTCTGGAACTGGCCATCACCATCCTCGAGGCCGTCACCGACGAACTGGTGGCCAATGCTTCACTGGTGCGGGCGTTGGCGGGAGGGCTGGCCTACTACAACAGCGGCCTCCCAGGATTCGAACCACGCCTGCGCGCACTACTGAAAGTTCTGCTGATCCAGGTGCTCGGCCCCGGCAATGGAAATGCCCACGACGCGATAGCGTTCGTTCTGATCAACGTCGGTTTCGCGGCGGCAGTCCGCGCCGCGCTACTCGACGCTGACACCGGCGAGCGCCAGGAAGTCATCGTCATGACCGCCCGCCTGATCGCGGCAGGGGCCGAAGCCGAAATCGAGGCATCGACAAGCTCTGGATAGCCACTGCGCACTATCAGTCACCGGAGCGGGTACGGCCGCTCGGCTGGTAGCGGTCACATTCAGCGACTGACACCGCGCCGACGATCCTGCTCACAACAAGAGCAGACAGATGAATTGCCGAGTATGCCCGCCTGAGACATGGATCGCCGAGTCACCGTCCCACATTCGATCACGGCATACGGCTGAAGCTGAGCTGGCTGGTCTCCGGCTGAGATCGCGATGTTCGTGCAACCACACAACTTCGTCACACTCGAATATGAGGCGGGCGTGTCCGAATGGTCGGAATTCGCAATGGCAGTTTTACACGGCGTCGACCGGGATATCGGGTTGGCTGCGCTTGCTGAACGTGCGGGCGATGAGCGCCGAACGTAGCTGCCACACACCCGACGTAGTAGTGGGATCGAATCCGGTGAGCTGGCTGACGCGCTTGAGCCGATAGTCGACGGTGTTGGTGTGGATCTGCAACGAGCGGGAGGTGCGTTGGCGATTGAGGTTGTTGCCGATATAACACTGCAAGGTTTGGAGCAGTTCGGGGTGATCGTCGAGGGGGTCCAGCAGCGACCCGAGACTTTCACGACCCGGACCCGGCCGGGTCAGCTGGTACTCCAACGCCACATCGGCGAAACGGTACAGGGTGGGGGCACACTGCAGCCGCCGCACCGTGTCGAGCAGTTCGTGAGCGCGGTCGGCTGCACCGGGCACTTCAGTGGCCGATGCTGTGACAACGGCCGCTGTCAGGGGTACGCGCGCGGCGGCCGACAGCTGGGCGAGCAGTTCGTCGAGACGCCCGCCGCTCAGCGTCGCAGTCGGGATCAGGATCGTCCCACCGTCCACACTGAGCAGCGCGAGTGCGTTCTCGCCGCAGCGGGTAGCAAGCTCGGCCTGCAGGCGGCGCAGTTTGCGGCGGGCGACGACCTTGCCGTCGAGCATCGGATGCTGCTCGTCGGGGTGTTTTGGAATATCCACTGCCAGAACCGAATACTCGTCGGCAATGCCTATTCCGTGTTCGCAGGCCGTTGTTGTAGTGGCGTATCCCCCCAGCAGCGCGGAGGTCAGAGTGTGTACGGCGGTGTGGTGCTCACTGACTGCCGCCTTGTACTCACGGACATAGGCACGGGCGACAGTCGCGCTCATGATGTCGAGCATTTCCACCACCAGCTTCACGCCGTCTACCAGATTGGCGTAGTCCTTCACCGTCACGTTCGAGAAGATGAGATCCATACCGAGTTTCAATCCTTCGTGGATGGAATGCAGGATCGTATCGATCGACACGCCCTCCCGGGCCCAATCGGCCGCCGCTTCGGCCAGCCGGCCGGTCTTCGCCGGAAGATCCTGCCCGTCCAGCATGCTGGCTGACAGCTCGAAACAGACCCTGGTGATGGCGGCGGCGTCACCAGGGACGACGTCACCAGGGGCCAGCTGCCGAGACACCTCCCGCACGCCGTGTGTGGGTAAGGGCATCGGTTTGCCCGAGACGGTCAATCCATTCCCAAGTGCCCCGTCGGCTGTCATCGTCGACTCCCTTCCGCCTGGTTGCTGCGGCTCTACCGGCCGATGGTGCGGTCGGCAGCCGTGCGAGGCGGCCGAACTCCCGGCGAACGCATTCGACCTGGCCCTTCATCGGTCGTGGTCCAACGATAAGAGGATCCCGAACTCACCTTCCACTCTTCTTTGCCCGACCCCTCGATGTCGGTGAACCATGGCGATGACATGCGGCGGAAGACCATTCGACACACCGTCAAAAGGAATTCTTCGGTGGTTACGCGACACATTTGCTCACTATTTGCGATAGCGCTCACAAGCCGCGCGAGCAGCGAACGTCGGCCAGGAGTTGCGCGATCCTTCGGCCACTGGATCCAGCAGTGGACGCCAGTCGTCGGAGGTCGATCAGGGTGGAATGCCCGATTCGGTGCGAACAACGAATCGTCAATCAGTCGCAGAAGATGGAGCGGCCGGCAATGAACGCATGGAGCATTGGATCGCTGACAAGCCGGTCTGGCGCTCGAGCGGTTTGTTGCCACGCCATAAGCCTCCGAAGAGGCGGTGAGCTGGGGCACACTCGATTCCAGCCGATCGGCACACACTCCCGGGATTACCGGCAGGACGCGCTGACACAGTCCTGAGCTTCGCTCGCTTCAACTTCAGCTGTCGTATATCACTGCCGCTTGTTGTAAGTTGTTAGACCGTTGAAGTGACGGCCGACGTTGCGGGAACGGCCGAAACCAGCGACGGGATACAGGTCATGGGTCGGCCCACGGAGGTACTGATGGCGGCCGGTCAGCTGCCCAGAGGTCGACTGGCGCGGGGCAGTCGGCTGGGCCGACTGGTCGCGGGGCAGGCTGCGCGTGGAGTCGGGACTCGGTTGTCCATGATCGGTCGGCCTGACGAAGCCCGGCAGATACTCGCTGAGCGTTCCGCTCTGCAAGCCGCGCAGCAAATGGTCACAGTGCTCGGCGGCATGAAGGGCGCGGCGATGAAGCTGGGCCAGATGCTGTCGGTTCTCGATGTCGACCTCGTTCCCGAATCCCACCGTGAACTGTTTCGGGTGAAGCTCGCCGAACTTCGAGATCGCGCACCGGAGGTTCCGTTCAAGGCGATGCGGAAGGTCATCGAGAGTGATCTCGGGCCGATGTCGCGAGTGTTCGCCGATTTCGAGGAGACGCCCGTGGCCGCAGCCTCGATCGGCCAGGTGTATCGGGCGAGGTTGCATGACGGGCGCATGGTCGCGGTGAAGGTGAAGTACCCCGGTGTGGATGAGGCCGTTCATGCGGACATGCGTAACTTGCAGTTGTTCGCCAAGGTGTGGAGATCCGTGCTGCCGAGCGCGGCCGACGCCGCCGTGCTGGACGAGATCGCACGCAACATCGGCGGTGAACTCGACTACCTTCGCGAAGCGCGGACTCAGCATGCAGTCGCGTCGCGCTTCCACGAACATCCCTTCATCACCGTCCCCGACAGTGTCGGAGAACTCTGCACGCACCACGTTCTTGTGACAGAGTTCGTCGCAGGGAGGTCCTTTCAAGAGATTCAGGCTCTGCCCGCGGCCGACCGGGATCGGATCGGTGAGCTGATCTACCGCTTCTACATCAGTTCGCTGTTCTCCGACTACGAGTTCTGCGGTGACCCGCATCCCGGCAACATCCTTCTGGACGGGGGCGGTCGACTCGCCTTCGTGGATTTCGGGCTCTATTACCGGATGAATCCCGCGGACGCCGAGTTCGAGCGTGCGTCCCTGCTAGCCGCCGGAGAACACCGGGCAGGGGATCTGTACCAGGCGTGGGTCGGACGCGGCATCATCGACCCGGACGCGAGCGTCACACCACAGGAATGTCTGGAATACGTATGGGCTGCCTCGGGTTGGCATCTGCTCGACGAGCAGATCACGATCACCCCCGAGCTCGCCACCGCGGCAGTGGTGCTCGCCGTCGACCCGAGGGCGGACGAATTCCGGGGTATGCGCCATCAGCTGCTTCCGGCTGAGCACGTGTTCTCCAGGCGGGCGGAGTTGTTCACCTTCGCTGCGCTCGGTCAGCTCGAGACGACCAACAATTGGCATCGCCTGGCCCGTGAGTGGCTCTACGGCGAGCCTCCGGTAACTGATATCGGGCGGGCGACGGCACGGTGGCGAGCCGGGCAACTATCGGGGCCACCTTACCGCCGCTGACCAGGTCATCACCGCGCTGCGCGGAAGTTGATCTGCCTTTCGACTCATCCTCGCCGATGTTCCTGGCCCGGCAGATGACGGCGGGCAGTGCCACGCACTCGCGCGGTGTGCCAGAACGGCGGGGCCCCAGTGGAGAAAGGGCAGTGGGCGGGCTCACCTTGCGGCGGCGTACGCGGGAATTCGGCGATCGACGTGTGGTCCGCATGGTGTCGGCACCACCACGCGGCGTGAGTTCATCCAACGGACCGGCGAACTCGCACCCGACCGGTCACGATGACCGGTTCGGCGACCTGGTCGGTGATTTCGCTGATGCCGTCGGTGGTGACCTCGAGCACGCGGGCGGTGGAGATGTCGAAGAACAGGCCCGATACTGTCAGGCCGCGGGCAGCGGCAGCCTGGCGGATCACCGGGTGGCGTCGCAGGGTCTCGAGCTGGACGGCGACGTTGACCATGCTCAGCTGGGCGGTTTCGTCGTATCCCGCGGCCGCCGCAGCGGCTCGCACCGGGTGCCCGGCACGGTAGGCATCCAGGCTTGGGCGGGCATGGGTGAGCCAGGTGTCCAGTCCTGGTCCCGCGGAGGTGCCGGCCAGCAGGGCCTTCATGGCACCGCAGGAGGAGTGGCCGCACACCACCACGTTGTGCACCTTCAGGTTGTCCACCGCGAAGGACAGGGCCGCCTCGACCGAGGCGTCCGATCCGTCTGCGGGGTGCAGGTTGCCGACGTTGCGGACGGTGAACAGGTCACCGGGACCGCTGTTGGTGATCACATTGGGCACGATGCGTGAGTCGGCACAGGTGAGGAACAGCGAGTGCGGATCTTGCCGGTCGCGCAGCTGATCCAGGTGCGGCCGCATCACGTGGGCGTGGCTGCGATGGTAGGCGACCACGCCGGCTGCGACCGCGTCGCCGTCGCGCTCGCGCCACGGGACGAGCACCTCGTCGAGAATGCCGCGCGCCCGGCCGCGCCGAGGCGGGCCGGTCATGGCGTGTTCCATGCGCGCGGTTCCGATCTCGACGAATTCCACGTTCCCGCCGGTACTTTTGTGCTGGCGGACCCAATCGCGGATGGCCTCGTAGCCGGCGTGGTCGAGGAAGTCGACGGTCAGCTCGACAAGTACGTCGGAACCCGCCGGCACCGTGGCCAGCTCCTTGGTCAGCTTCGGCAGCGCCAGGAACGTGCACGTGCCGTCGACGCGGACGATCCAGCGGTCGGTGCCCGCCACCGGTGTGGCCTGTACCGATACCTTCACCACTCGCCACAGCAGAATCGAGAACGCCATAGCCAGGCCGATCAGCACGCCCTCGAGCAGGTTCAGAAACACCACGCTGACCATGGTCACCGCGTATACCGCCAGGTCGCCGGTGCGATGGGCGAGCTGGATGTGGGCCAGCTTCACCAGCTGGACGCCCACCACGATGAGTAATCCGGCCAGCGCCGACTTCGGGACCTGCTGTACGACGCCGACGAGCGCAATGGAGAACACGAGAATCCACACACCGTGCAGAATCGTCGAGGCCCTGGTGCGCGCACCGGCGGCCACGTTGGTGGAGCTGCGCACGATCACACCCGTGACCGGGAGGCCACCGAGCATGCCGGAAGTCATGTTGGCCGCGCCCTGGGCCAGCAGCTCGCGGTCGAAGTTGGTGCGCCTGCCAGTGTGCAGCTTGTCCACGGCCACTGCTGACAGCAGGCTCTCCACGCTGGCGATGAGGGCGATGGTAAGCACCGCCGACACCACCCCACCCCAGTTGCCGCTCGGCAGGTCGGGCAGGCCGATGGCGGTGAACAGCGAGCTGTCGATCTCGATGCGGTCCGGATTGCCAGGCAGCACCAGCGATAGCACCGTACCCACCAGCACCGCGGCCAGCGGGCCGGGGATCAGGCGAACCTTGTCGGGTACCCGGCGCCAGGCGACGATGATGCCGATGACGATCAGGCCGATGACGAAGTCGTCACCGTGCGGGTTGAGCAGCTGACCGGGTAGTTCGCTGATGTTCTCGAAGGCCGAGCTACGCGATGCCCCGCCCAGCAGTACGTGCACCTGCTGCAGTGCGATGGTGACACCGATACCGGCGAGCATGGCATGCACGACGACCGGCGCTATCGCCAGCGCGGCACGCGCGATCCGGCTCACTCCGAACACGATCTGCAACAGGCCGGCTGCGGCGGTAATGAAACATGTTGTCTGCCAGCCGAACTGGTTAATGATATCGGCGACGACCACGGTGAGGCCGGCCGCCGGCCCACTGACCTGCATCGGGCTTCCACCGAGGAAGCCGACCACGATGCCGCCGACCGCGGCCGCGATCAGGCCGGCGGCGAGAGGAGCGTCGGAGGCGATGGCAATGCCCAGCGACAAGGGCAGGGCAACAAGGAATACCACGATCGAGGCGGGCAGATCATGGCGGGAGATCGACGAAAGCCGTTCGGACCAGGGGCCTCCCGGTGGGGTGTCCGATATAGGGGTCGCATCGGTGTCGGTGGACATATTTCTCCTTCACCAGGCCTACGGGCCGGTCCGGTCGGTGGAACATGTTCTTCAGGCATCGAAAGCAGCTGCGGGACGACGGTTCCGAATGTCCGGCAGCCTCTCAGGCATGGGGAGTTTTCCAAGATCAAAGTACTGGCAATAGCGCAGCGAAAAGCGGGCCGAACGGATTTTTGTGACAGGCTCTATTTCGAACGACAGCCTCTTCCCTGGCGTCACAACGCACCACCGACAAAAAGTCGGTTTCAGGAACAAGTTTCTATGTGACGGCGGGCGCGGTGACAAACCAGGGGAATGCTGCACGAACAACAGCTGCACAACTGCCGTGTGGCCCGCATCGCGTCCACTGCGGACGTCCGCATGCGGCGAATGGGCGAGTTAGCACCCGCCGCCGTGCAGAAGTTCCCCCTATCAGCGCAGGTCCGGGGTGTGACACGGCAGGCTTCCTGGCGACCTCGGAGATATTCGATGCCAGCGACGAAATGCCACAATCAATGGATTGAACTATCGTGTACATTCGGGTCACAGCAAGTGTGAATGCCACTTGATACTGTGATGATCCACGACGGGTTCGGAAAGAGTTGATCTATATATACAGAGTCTGGAAAACGACGTGCAACGGCTCCCGAGTTCGTGATCTGATCGTTCCGTCCCGAACCCGGGAATTCCACATGAACACGACTGAGGATGACTGTATGAACTCGAGAATTATTCGCCCGCTCACCGTCGTCGCATTCGCGCTGTCCGTCACCGCCCTCGGCGTCGGCACGGCCTCGGCGGATACCTCCGCGGCAACCCCGGTCGCGGGCTCGGTGGAAGTATGCATCCCCATCCCGGTCGGCCCTGTCGAGTTGAGCTTCTGCCTGTAACCGGCCAGCCCGAGTAGCACTCGGCGGTGGCGGCATGGTTCATGGTGAGCACGACGGCGTGTTTTTAGTTCGACGTCGTCACCGCCGCGCAGCCTGCACAGCGAGATCGATCTGGCGTTCGGTCGAGCGACTGCCGGCAGGGTGCCGGAGTGGCCGCGTGGGTTCGATACCACCCGCCGGGCGGGTGCTGCAGAGCCGGGATCCGGCGAACAACTCGCGCACCCGCACGGCATCGAGCGCGATCAGGGCTCCCTGTGGCCGCCCATCGGCCCTCGACGACGACCAAGCACTCGTCGCGACGTTGCCGAGGCCGGACGCCACCCATGGATTGTCCCGCTCGGGTGAGTAGGAGTTTATGTTGGCCGTTGATACCACGGACGCCACAGCACTGGCCGCCACGGCGGCGCGTCTGCGCATTGCATTGACCGTAATTCTGCGGCGCACCCGGAGGGATCCGAACGAGTGTCGATTGTCCGCGACGCAGTGGGCTGTGCTGGGACGCTTGCATCGATGCGGAGCCATGGCCGCTGTCGATCTGGCTCGCCTGGAGATGTTGCGCCCGCAGACGATGTGCAATGTCGTCGACGGGTTACGAGATCAGGGACTGATCGTCGGCGTACGCGACCCGATCGACGGACGCCGGGTGAACCTGATGCTCACCGACGATGGCGTGGCCTGGGTGCGCGGGCAGCAGGGGTCACCGAACAACGCTTTCGCGCAGGTTTTGTCGGAGAGCTTGCCGTCCGGCGAACTGAACAAGGTGGACGAAGCGCTGGATTTGCTGGAGAGAATCGCTTACGGGTGACTATCCATGCCGTGCACCCGCCTACGGCAGGCGAGCGCAGGGCCGACAGTGTGCGCCGCACTGTTCACCGGCCAGTCGGTAAATCAGGTCGTCACGATCCCGCTGCACACTTCGTGACCAACCACGGGTGAACTCTCACCCCAGCAGTAGGTTGCCCCACCGCCAGTGCCACCGAAAGGTCCGCGGAAGCCGCACACATCACCGCGGCCCACGCCCCGAACCGGGTGTGAAATCGAAACGCCGGTGGGTCAGCCGATTTAAACTTGGAGCTTGTCTGTTTCGGATCTCCGAATGGTCGCTTGGGTAATATGCGAATATTGTAGAACGTGCTCTCTCGCAACGCCTTTCCCCGATACTGTGACGATGGAGCACCTGAGTGATTTTTCACCGAGCAATGGCTTGGAGCCCACTCTCGCGGGGCAGGCAACGATCGGCGACGCTGCCATCGCAAAGAGGCTGTCGAGCGTGCTCGTAGTGGGTGCGGGTATCGCGGGATTGACTGCGGCACAATGTCTTCAGAAGCGGGGCCATGCGGTGACCGTGCTGGAGGCGCGCAGCCGGATCGGCGGCCGGATCTGGACCGACAGCGACGGTGTCGACCTGGGCGCGCACTGGATACACGGTACGGAGGGCAATCCGATCACAGAGTTGGTCGAACAACTCGAAATCCCGCATAGCTATGTCGGCGGCGACAGTTCCTATACCGGTGGATTCGATAGCCTGACGCTGTTCGGACCCGATCGGCAGATCAGCCCCGCGACGGTGAAGAACCGGACACTGGAACTCGCCGACGAATTACTCCACGAACTGGAGCGACGCGCGGAGATCGCCCGGCGCAGCGGACATCCCGATGTGCCGCTCGCTGCGGTCATCGACCAAATCATCGCTGAAGCGGGCCACACTGACGACGATGAACAGGGCATCCGCTACCACCTCAATGTGATTCTGCGCGAGGACGTCGGTGAGGATCCCGGCGGCCTCTCGTTCAAGTTCTGGGAAGACGGCTACCGCGTCTACGGTTATGGCGACAGCGTCCTGCACGGCGGCTACCAGGCGGTGGTCGATGCACTCGCCGAGGATCTGACCATCGAACTGGAAACCGTTGTGCGCCGGATCGAGACCGGCGACGGCTCGACGCCGGTGCGGGTGACAACCGACCTCGGCGTCTACGAAGCCGACAAGGTTCTGGTCACCGTACCACTAGGCGTCCTCAAGTCGAATGGGATCGAGTTCAGTCCGCTACTGCCGGAAACCAAACGTCATGCCATCGACCGCGTCGGGTTCGGCACGCTGAACAAGATCGCCTTGCACTACGACCGAATCTTCTGGCCTGCGGAGCAATACGTCTTCGGTTATCTGTGCCGTGAGACCGACAGTTACCCGACCGTGGTCATCAGCATGTGGAAGTCGCACGGTAAGCCGATTCTGGTGCTGCTGCTCGGCGCATCGCTCGGGCGCGACTCGGAGTCTTGGACCGATTTCGAGGTCCAGGATTACGCTGTCGGCGTCGTGCGGGATATCTTCGGCACGAACACTCCGGAGCCCAGGCATGTTTCCCGAACGGCGTGGTCATCGGATCCCTACGCGCTCGGTTCCTACGCCTGCATCGGTGTCGAGGCTTCCCCTCGCGACCTCGACGCCCTCGCCGAACCCGTCGGCGCGCGCCTGTTCTTCGCGGGCGAGGCGACCAACAGTTATCACTGGGGTTGCGTCCACAGTGCCTACGAGTCGGGTCTACGCGAAGCGGCCCGAATCGCCGATGACCCGTCGATCTACAGCCCGCCGAGCACCGAGACCTCGCGCCGACAGCGCCGCGATATCGACCGCATGAAACGCTTCGCGCGAATGCGTATGAAGCATATCGGCTTCGACTGTCTGAGAGCTCGCGTGGCGTGCCTCAGCGATGGTGTGGACCCCTTCGGCGTGCCGTTGTTCGCGCCCCTTGTCGACGCCGACCTCGAAACCCTTGCCTCCATGTTCGATGAACTCACCTACGCCCCCGGCGACCCCATCTGCCGCGAAGACGACACCGCCCACGGCGTCTACGTCGTCGCCGAGGGTGACGTGGAGGTCGATTTCGGCGGTGTCTACGACCGCGCCGTACTGGCCAGAGGCAGTATCCTCGGCGGCCACGACCTGTTCTTCGACGCCAGAACCGCCGCCGTCACCGCCGTGACCGCAGTCCGTCTCTACTACCTCGACCACTACCGTTACAAAACGTTCCTCTACGCATTCCCGGATGTCATGATGATGATGCTCGCCGACCTCGTCACCCGCTGGGAGCAACTGGAACGGGTCCTCGGCGCCGCGGCACTGACGGGGGCACGCCGAATGCTGCAGTCCAGGCACAGCGGCGACATCGCGTTCTGACGCACGCGCCGTCCAGGGGAGCAAGCCCGTTTCAGGTGTAGCGCCGGTCCGACCGCGGAGAGAGGTATAGCCAGCGTTGCTCGCCTCTGCCGCCTGGTCGTGTGCAGGCGCGGCCGGACTGCGAGTTTCCGGTCGTCTCCGCAACGCCGCGGGGCGTGGGGAACCGGTTCCGCGGTCGGTAGCCGGTTAATGTCTGGAGCGGACGTCAGGCAAGCAGGAACGACCAAGGAGACGCATGTTCACTCGATATCGTCTGGCCGGAGCCGTTGTTCTCGCAAGCGCGTCGCTCGGGGTGATCCCGTTCGCAGCCCCGGGCATCGCTGCGCCGCCCGGTGGCACTACCGCGGTCCCCATCATCACCTGCACCGAACACGGCACTGTGAACTGGGCCGGATCGGGGTTGGGTTCGTTGCCGTCGAAGGTCGAGTGGACGGCTACCGCCCAATTCACCGACTGTACGGGGACTGCTGTCGACGAGGGGCAGCCGTACCCGGTGAGCATGGACGAGCAGGGCTTCGAAGTCGCATCGTGCGACGGGAAAGTCAACATCCACCAGGGCACCGGGACCATCACTTGGTCCGATGGCAGCACCAGCACGATCAGCAGCGCGGCCGCGGGCAATCAGAGCAAATCCAAGGGCTCGGGTCCGGCCTTGTTCCCGATCGTGATCGTATCGGGTACCTACGCGGGACATACCGCATCCGATGACAACACCGTGACCACCGACCAATCCTGTCCCGGCGTCACCGAAGCGGAGCTGGTCGGCACATTCACCGTCTACTGAATGCCCGAGATGGGTGAGCACGCCGCCGAAGGGTGCTTCGGCGGCGTTCACGTACGCGCTGTCCAGCGCCGCCGGACCGGATTGCTGTGATGGCGCCGGATGGTCGGCGTCACGCGGGTGCACCGCTGCGTCTCACCCATCCGCTGCCGACGACCTGGCGCCGCGTGAACCGGCTGGCAATCGGGCCAGCAACGAGACAGTCGGCCGGCAGCGGTGGCCGAACCACCCCCTCCGGGGCAACGCGGCATCACCGCGGCCGAGTCAGTATCGTGCGCTGCCAGCGCGTTCACTCAGCAGCGCCCACGCGGCGGCGACATGCTCGCCTCGGGTGGCAGTGCCGCCGATGGCCAGCCGAAGTGCGAATGCACCACGAACCCTCGTGTGTGACAGAAACACTCGTCCGGTCGCGTTGACCGCATCGAGCAGTTCCCGATTCGCCGAATCGTCTCCGCGCAACCGGAAACAGATCAGCGACAGCGGATGCGGAGCCAGCACTTCGAAGCGCTCATCCGTTCCGACCCAGGAGGCGAACTGCTGGGCCAGTGCCACACTGTGCCGAATATGCTCGCGCAGCCCGGCCGCGCCGTACCAGCGGATCACCGCCCACAACTTCAACGCCCGGAACCTACGTCCCACCGGCACCTGCCAATCCCGGTAGTCCACTACTGCACCCGATTCGCTCGCACCGTTGCGCAGGTATTCCGGCAGCACCGACAGCGCACCGGTCAGAGCGCCGCGATCCGCGACGTAGCAAGCGTCGAAGTCCAGGGCGGTGAGCAGCCATTTGTGCGGGTTGGTCGCATACGAATCGGCGAACTCGGCCACGCCGGCATGGATCCACCGCAGCTCCGGACAGATCGCCGCGACGCCCGCATACGCGGCGTCCACATGCAGCCAGGCGCCGTATTCGCGACAGACCGGGCCGATGAGTCCCACCGGATCTATCGCACCAGTGGACGTCGTGCCTACCGTCGCCATCACCAGCACGGGAGTGAACCCGAGACCCACGTCGTGTTCGATCGCGGCACGCAGTGCCTGCGGGTCCATCGAGAGGTCGGCGCTGGTCTCGATGAAACGCACCGCCGAGGAGCCCAGACCGGTGGTGCGCGCGACCTTCTCGAAGCCGCAGTTGGCCTCGGCGGAGGTGTAGACGACGTAGCGCCCCAGGCCGATACCCTCCTGGGCCACCTGCCCGCCAGAGGCCCGGTGCAGCGCCGCGAGCAGCGTGACCAGCATCGCGGTGGAGGCACTGTCCTGAACGACGCCGCCGCCGGTGCCTGCGAAGGTGAAGCGTTCGGGCAGGCCGATCAGCCCGGCAAGCCAGTCGAGGACATGCTGTTCCAACTCGGTACAGGCCGGACTGGTCTGCCAGAGCATCCCCTGCACGCCCAATCCGGAGGCCAGCAGATCGGCCAGCGCCGCGGGACCCGACGCGCCCGTCGGGTAGTAGGCGAAAAAACCGGGATGCTGCCAATGCGTCAAGCCGGGCACGATAATGCGATCCATATCGTCGAGCAGGTCGGGAAACGGCTCACCCAACTCCGGTGGCGATGACGGCAGTTGCGCACGCACCGCACCGGACGGCACCGTCGACAACACCGGCAGGGACTCCACCCGGTCCCAGTAGTCGGCCACCCAATCCACCACCGCGCGACCGTGTTCCCGAAACTCCGCCGCAGTCATATGCCGAGGCGGCGCATGGTCCACGGGCTGTGTGCACAGGGCGCAGGGCGCACTCACGTCCTGGTGGGTGTGGAACTCCGAACGGGTGGTCGCCACAGTCAAAGGGTAGAGGTCGGCGCACCGATCGGTGCCGATGCGGTGGCAATGCGTGTCGCTCGGACGAAACCGTTGCCCGCCAGACTCGACACGACCCGCCACACACGTCGGCGCATTGAGCGCCCAGTACGTTCGTTGAGAAGCAGCAGCATCAAGTCTCCGGCGAGCAGGTTCATCACTCGTCCTCGGCTTCCGCGTCGGGGCGGGTCCAGGCCAGGATCATTGTTGGGGTGCAACCGCCGACAAGCAGCGCGGTCAGCAGTATCACCCCGCCCGCGTAGGCGGACTGGATATTGTCGAGGTCGGTGAATCCGCCCACGACGATCAGCCAGATCGCAGGAATCATCGCCAGCGTCTGGGTGAGGGTGAGCCCCACTGAGCGAGCCGCGTTGCGCTGCTCGATCTCCCATTCGTCCAGAGCGCCGACGGGCGCGTCGGCTTGGCGTCCCGAGACGATCTGCAACGATATCCACAGCGGAAAGAACAGCAGACATATCGGCGCCCACAGCAGGGGTCCCCGCTCCAGACCGCACGCGATCAGCACCGCGACGACCGTCAGAGCCAGGAACATCGTCGCGAGGGCCACCACCAGCAACCGGCGGCGGCGCCGCGTCCGCCACCGCGGCAACATGTGGGCCCAGCGCTCGGCGTAGACCTCGAACCGGCGTGTCCGGCGAGCCTGGTAGCGCTCCAGCAGGTTCGGGTGCGTCATCGAATATCCCCTCCGTCGTTCCGGTAGACCGCCGTGGACAGCGGCGCGAATTCTTCCCGCGAGAACACCGCCTCGACCGGCAGGCCGAACACATCGCAGATCCGCAGCGCCAGATCGAGACTCGGATAGTGATCGCCTCGTTCCAGCGCCCCGACCGTCTGCGGATTCACCTCGATCGCCTCGGCAAGCTGGGCCCGGCTCATTCTCCGCTCGGCGCGTAACACCCCGATGCGGTTGTAAATAGGAAGATTTTTCCCACGCCTCACAGGGGTCATACAACTAAATGTTGCATAAACACAACAGTTCGTCAAGGTTGGAAGCAGCACGCTGACGGTGAGCTACGAAGGCGTCGGCAGCCGCGAGGGCGTCGCGTGATGCTCACAATTGTTCTCTGAACCAGCATTTCGCTGACTTGTCGATACCCCGGTAACCTCGGTGCTCAGATGCCGCAGCGCAGCAGGGCTTCGCCCAGGGTTGCGGCTGGGGACGTCGTCGAGGACGGCGAGCCCCGAAGGGGAGGCCGAGGGTGTGACAGATTCCTATCTCGTCGCCGCCCGTAGCGTGATGACCATGTTCGACACCAACGAGCCGGCCAGGCGGTGATCGTCGGGCCGGCCGTGATGGTCACCGAGCAGGGGCCGTCTCGCCGCGTCCGCAACTCCCTCGATAGCTTTCCCGCAGACATCCCTTCACCAGGAGCTGGAAGTTGACACCTGATCCGACGACCGTCCATCCCCTGCCTGCGCACGAGCGGGTGGTTTTCCTCGCGCCGCTGATCAATTCGCCCAAGATCGTGGTCGGCGACTACACCTACTATGACGACCCGGACGGCGCGACGGAGTTCCAGTCCCGCAACGTGCTTTACGCCTACGGTCCGGAGCGGCTGGTCATCGGCAGATACTGCGCGATAGCCGCTGGCACGCGGTTCCTGATGGCCGGCGCCGAGCACCCGACGGTGGGCGTGTCCACGTTCCCCTTCACCATGTTCGGTGGTGAGTGGGCTGACAAGACTCTCGACATCGTCATGGGCATACCCAGCCGGGGCGATACCGTGGTCGGCAACGACGTGTGGTTCGGCTACCAGGCCACCGTCATGCCCGGTACCACCATCGGGGACGGCGCGATCATCGCGACCGGCGCGGTGGTCACCGCGGACGTGCCGCCGTACACGATCGTCGGCGGAAACCCGGCCCGTCCGATCCGCCGACGCTTCGACGATGCCGACATCGAGCGCCTGCTCCGCGCCGCCTGGTGGGACTGGCCGACCGAACTCGTCACCGAGCACGCCCGCACCATCATGGCCGGCTCTCCTGCCGACATCGTCCGCATCGCGGAGGGAATCCGATGACCACTATCCAACACAACGCCGTGCCCGGCGGTGGCCCGTACGCGATCACCACGGGCCCGGATGACGCCCTGTGGTACACGCTTGTCCGGAGTGGACAGATCGGCAGGTTGGTGCCCGGCGGTGAACCGGAGAACCACCAACTCGACCTGGACTGCGGGCCGACGATCATCGCGTCCGGCCCGGACGGTGCGTTGTGGTTCACGGAGTACCAGGCGCACCGAATCGGCCGGATCACGACAGGAGGCGAGATCACGGAGTTTCCGTTGCGGGAGTGTGGGCCGTTCGGCATCGCCGCCGGACCCGATGGTGCGTTGTGGTTCACCGAGACCACCGCCGATCGCATCGGCCGGGTCACCACCGAGGGTGCGGTTACGGAGTTCCCGCTCCCGACCACGGGCGCGTTCCCGTCCGCGATCACCGTCGGCCCGGACAGTGGAATGTGGTTCACCTTGAACCAGACCAATGCCATCGGGCGGATCGACATGGACGGCAGCATCACCGTCCACCCGCTACCGACCGAGGCCGCCGCGCCGGTAGGGATCACCGCGGGGCCGGACGGCGCGTTGTGGTTCGTCGAGATCGCCGCCGGACAGATCGGTCGGATCACCACTCATGGCCAGGTCACCGAGTTCCCGCTACCCGACCGGGCGGCCCGACCGCACGCCATCACCGCCGGAACGGGTGAAGCACTGTGGTTCACAGAGTGGGGCGGCAACCGTGTCGGGTCTATCACCACCGATGGCGTGATCGAGACATACGATCTGCCCATCCCCGGCGCCGAACCGCACGGCATCACCCTCGGTCCCGACGGTGCACTGTGGACAGCACTCGAAATCGGCGCACTCGCCCGCATCACGGTTTGACCGCCGACTGCCGCACGAAGGGGCGCCTGCCTGCACCCCACCGCCGACCACGCCGGTTCGGCCACGTCGACAAGCGTCCGGGCGCACCGGCTGTCGCAGTTCCCCTTCCGTGTGGCGCTGTCACCGGGGAAGTCGGGGCCGAGAGAGACGCGGTGGCTGTGGGGTCGCGCCGACAGGAGTACTCCGCTGCCGTGTGCTCGCTGAACGGGGCAACCAGCCGAGCCGGCCGCCACCGTGTGCGCCCGCGTTGACATGTCGGTGAGATCGTTCGGATGCAGTTGGCGCGTGGGTGGAAGCAACTGAAGGTCCATTGAGCCCGGCAGCGATAGCGCCGGGGGAGCGGCTTCGACGCAATCGGCTAGGGGCCGGTGCTGAGCGGGACAGCGCATGTAGTCTCGCGCAGAGGGAGGGGGCTGCTCAATGCTGATCGACTTTGTTCCCGATGGGAACCTGTATCCATTCGCGTCGCGCTGGTTCGACTCGTCCGTCGGCCGCGTTCACTACATCGACGAGGGGGCCAGACCAACGTTCCTGTTCTGTCACGGCGCTCCGGCGTGGAGCTTCCTCTACCGCCACATCGTGCAGGCCCTGCGCGATCGGTGCCGCTGTGTCGCCGTCGACTACCTGGGCTTCGGATTGTCCGAAGGGCCCATGGGTTTCGGCTACACCATCGCCGAGCACACCGCGGTCCTCGGCGAGTTGATCGATCATCTGCAACTCGATGGCTTCGTCGTGATGGGACACGATTGGGGCGGACCCATCGGTCTGGGCGCGGTCACCGCGCGGGCGGACCGGGTGAGAGGGATCGTTCTGGGCAATACCGTGTTCTGGCCGATCGAGGCAGTCGCCAACCGGGCGTTCAGCATGATCATGAGCAGCCGTCCGATGCAGTGGCGGATACTCGAACACAACTTCCTCATCGAGCGCGTGTTGCTCGCTGAGCTGGAGCACAAACTCACCGCGGCCGAGGCCGATCACTACCGCGCGGTGCAACCCACCGCCGAAGCCCGTCGCGGACTCGCCGTCATGCCCGGGCAGATTCGTGCCGCGCGTCCACTGCTCGAGCGACTCGCCCGGGACGTACCTGCCCTGCTCGGCGACAAGCCGACCCTGTTGGTGTGGGGAATGCGTGACATGGTCTTCCGGCCGAGCGCCTGTGTCCCACGAATGCGCGCCGCCTTCGCAGATCTCGAAGTGGTCGAGTTGCCGCGCACTCGTCACTTCATCCAGGAACACGAACCGCGTGCGATCACGGAAGCGATCGCGAAGCGTTTCTCGTAAGTGGGATCCGATCACGAGGCATTGACGCCGGAACCCGGCCAATGGCGGCCCTCTCCGAGCAGTCGGCCCGCGCGTACACGCGCGATCTCCCACATGTACCAACCGGTTTCCGCCTCGTCGGCGTGGGTAGTTCCGCTGGACGCGCGAAAGTACGCGCTTGGTTCGGACTTCGGCCGTGGGAGACGATGCGGATGTCGAGTTTGTCGACGGCAGTACCGGGTACGGCACGCGCCGAGTCGCGGGAGCTCTGCTCGGTCCGGTTGGAGGAACAATGACTCATTCGCTGATGAAGGTTGTCGCCACGGCGGCGCTGGCGTGCGGCCCGGTCTCGGTCGGCGCAGGCGCGGCAGTCGCTGTTCCGCAGCTACCGCTGCCGCCGATAGGCGGTGGATCGGGAATCGTGATCGACGACGAAGCCGAGTGCACGCTGACCACTATCGGCCACGACGCAGACGGCCGGTTGGTAGGTCTGACGGCGGGCCATTGTGGCGAACCCGGGGCGCGCGTCACGTCCCTGACCTATCCCAGCTACGGGGTGCTGGGGCGCTTCGTCCACGCCGATCACGAACTGGATTACGCGATCATCGAATTCGATTCCGCACGTGTCGTTCCCGCCCGGGAGGTCGGTGGGTTCCGCATCGACGGGCTCGGCGCTCCCGCGCAGTTCCCCGACGTCGTCTGTAAGAAGGGCCGCACTACCGGTCGAACCTGTGGTGTCGCCTGGGGCGACATGATGGGCGACAGCAGGGACACCTGGACCCAGATGTGCGTGCTCAAAGGCGATTCCGGCGCGCCGGTGGTGATCGGTTCGACCCTGGTCGGCATGGTCAACGCCTACCTGGGCATGGGGTGTCTAGGGCCCGAGGTAGGAACCGACATCAACGCCATCGTCACCGACATCGACTCCCGCAACGACATAGGCGCCGGATTCCGCCCCATCTGATCCGCGCGAATCGATCGACGCCCGGCCCGCCTGAGGGTATCCAGCGAAGGCGATGCGCACCGGATCGGGAATACGTCGAGGACGAATGCGCGGCGTAGCCAACGGCGCCGCTCCAGCATGGTGTCGCGTCCCCAACGATCGCACCTCAGTAACAACATCTGCCGGTGACCCGACAAACCGTCCATGACTCTCACTCACGGGCAGCTGCAACAGTTTTCGGTCCGCGCCGGTGTCATCGCAGCGGTGACCGCCGCCGGGGTGGTCGGGCTCGCGGCGCCGTCTACCGCCATTCCGCATGATCCGGGCTTTCCGTTCTCGCCGACCCTGACACGCCTGGTTCCGACCAGCTGCTCCGCGATCATCGACGCGGTCACCGTGCGGCAGGAGAAGCCCGGCACGTTCGGCGTGCGGGTGAACGTCACCCAGACCGGGGAGAGCTGCTCGGACTGGAAGGTCGCTGTTCGCTTCAAGAACCTGGATACGGGGTACGCGGACGGGCAGCAGCACCGCGTCGTGAACGGCGTCGTCCAGAACACGGTGGACGGCGTGATCGTCGGTTTCGGCACTGCGCCGGGCGCCGGCCGGGTGGAGGCTCGCATCGTCGCGCTGGACGCGAACGACAGGGAGTTGGAGCAGATCTCGGGGACGGCGACGTTCACGCTGAGCTGAGCGCGGTGACCACCAGCTGCCTACGCGACTGTGCGCGATCAGGTCAGTAGCTCGAAGGCTCCGACACGACGGCACGCTCTCGGCCTTGTTCATCAGCGACAACGGACGGCTCCGGCTGGGCGGCTCGATCCACGCTCACAACGGTGAGATCACACGACTCGCACTCAGCGCGGATAGCCGGACGCTGTACACCATCGGCGCAGACAACACCCTTCAAACGCTGGGATCTCATCCGCCTCGTCGACCTGCTCGACGACCCGATCTCTGGCGTGTCAGCTGCAGTGAGGAATGGATCGCGAAACCTGAAATCCGTTCGTGGTCGACCAGCCGCACCGTGATACCTGCAACTGCACATCTCGAAGCCGCCGACGTGCGGCGCGGAAGGTCGCCCTCACAGCGGCTCGGAACACTCCCGATCGCGCTCGACTCGTCCATCGCGTGGCTGCATGCCGGCTGGTGGCTCTGATCGGCCGGAGATCACGGTGAAATGGCTCGACCGGCATGCTCGCCGATCTGCGCGAGGTCGGCGCCATACGGATCTGCGGGCCGGATAGCCAAGTGAGCAAGTTTCCAGGTGGCCACGCGGGACCTACCGTCCGGTGGTCGTAGACGGTGCTCCGTGTTTCATCCGGAAGGTGTGAAGCGCAACTCGATCAATTATTCGTACGCTCTCTTTGTTCTGCGCGTAGTTCGGCGCAACGGGTTCCTGGAAATTTCAGGAGGATTCAGCTGCAACATCAGGTCCCGGACAGGCAGGTGATTCGCCCGCATGGGTGGTGAGTCATCTGGACTCGTATCAACAGCTACCGGTACGGGATGTTCTGTCCCCGATACGGACGTGGCGTGTGAATTCGCGTCAACGCTTTTCTCCTCTCTGTTTCGGGTGAAACTCATACGGCAAGGAGCGGAACATGACTGCACAATCCACGACGATCAACGAGCCGACTCTGCAAGACAAGATCACATACCAGCTGTGCGAGTACGCGAATCTGGTCAACAGCATCAGCAAGGAAGACAGCGACCTGGAGGGGACGCTCTATCAGAAAATACAGCAGTATCTCGACACCAACCAGGAGGTCATCGGAGGGTGGGAGATCGTCTGGGGTCCGGGAGTCGCGTTGTTCGACACCGACTTGTACGCGGTCAACGCCCTCTACATGGTGCGAAGCATCGAGGATCGCTCCCGGTACGTGATCGCCATGGCCGGCAGCAGTGATGCACTGGTGTTCGACTGGCTCGTCGAGGACTCCTTCATTCTCCAGACCCCGTGGTTCGCGAATAGCGCCGCCATGCACACGATCGGCACGGCCATCGGGGTGAAAACCCTCATAAATCTCAAACCCTCCGGGCCCCGCCCCGGTGCCGGTCACACCTTGCCCGAGTTCCTGAGCACGCTCGGCGACAAGGCGATCGAGCTGACCGTCACCGGCCACAGCCTCGGTGGTGCCTTATCACCCACACTGGCCCTGTTCCTGCGCGACACCCAGTGGCTATGGGACAATTCCGAGAAAGCCAGGATCAGCGTGCTCTCGACCGCCGGACCGAGTTTCTGCAATCAGGAATTCGTCAACTACACCAGCCAACGCCTGCAACGAGTGCAGCGCTACGCCAACGACCTCGACATCGTCCCGCACATGTGGAACCCGCCCGACATCGATGGCGCCAAGGCTCTCTACTCCAAGAACAACCAGCCTGCTCCCGATGGTATGAAAGTTGTCTTCGACTTGCTCAAGACGCAGGCGTCCGTATCAGGCCAATACGCACACTTCGACCCCACCAGCGTGTTCCAAGGCACGTTCAACAATGAGATAAGTCAAGCGCAAGGCTCGACGCCGGATGATTTGTACTTCGGACAGGTGGGGTACCAGCACATAGACGGCTACCATGATTTCTTCGAAATCAAAGGCGTTCAGTGGCCGCAGGGCGTCGTAGCCCTCCCGCCGGTCGGCACCGACACCGTGATGAACCGCATCCTGGCCTTGGCCGGTCTACCGCTCGGCGACGGTGCCGGAAAGGTACTGGCGAACCGTCGGCCGGTGACCATCCCGATCAACGGACAGCCCGTGGAGCTGCCCACCGACCACGACAGCCCCGAAGCCAAGAAACTCGCGGACCGCGTCACCGCCGAGTTCGACCCCACCGCCGCATGAACTGATGCCCCGGGCCCCGCACTCGGTGGCACGCGAGCTTCGATCCGGTGGAGCGTGAAAGCGCTCCACCGGAGGCAGGACGTGGCGGTAGACTCCGGCGACAACAGAAAGGTCGACGAGGTCGCGCGTCGGGGCGAAGTGCTCCTTACAGAATCCGATACATCCGATGGTCGATGCGGCCGTGACCGTATTCGCCGTAGCCGACCACGACCAGTCCGCACAGCCACGAGTAACGCTCGTCGGAGGTCTCGAACCTCGGCGTCGGTCGCACATAGTTCTCATCGACCGATAGCCGGTGCCCGTCGGCCAGACGCTGACGACCATCGGGCGGGAACCGGAGTACTCCGTTCGACTCGTAGTGGATGAGGACACCGTCGTGGGTGCGCAGGGTCGCGCGAACGTCCATGCGACTGATCCCGTCGGCTCCCAGCCACACCCAGTCACCGCCCCCGGGCAGCATTTCACCCCGGAAGCCCGGCCCGTTGAAACGGCCGCCCTTGGTCACGAAAGTCATACGGGTACCGAGCGGGGTCGAAATCACTTGGGCTGGTTCCAGGTCGATGCTGAGATCGCAGAGATGCTCGACCGGCAACGCATCGAGCAACGGCCGGTCGAATATCGGCGTGGTCGTCTCGGCGGTGGTCATGCGGCCTCCTCGAACGCGGCCTTCAGCTCGGCGAAGTCGAAGAAAGTGTCCTTGCGCGTGACGAGGCCGTCGGATGCCACCTCGACGACGTCGAGGCAGTGGACGCCCCGACGATCTTCCCCGGGCCGCTGGAAGGTCAGCGTCCAGTCCAGAACCCAATGCCCGCTGCCGAACAGCAAGCGTCGCTGCTCGAAGCCGAAGCCCGGGTAGAGCTCGAAGACGTACGCGAACTCGCGCCGCAGGGCTTCGCGGCCATGGACTGCGGCACCGCGTCCATGGGCCTGGAACTGCGAATCGGGGGTGTGGAGAGCGACGATCGCGTCGATGTCGTGCGCCTCCCAAGCGGCGAAATAGCGCTTCGCGATCGCGGAAGGATCCAGTGCCGTGGATGGGGTTGTCATGGAACTCCTCAGGTCGAATACGACGACGCTAGGCGATACGATCGTATACGTCAATACGTCCAATCGTATAGTCAGGTACGATCGTATTCATGACTCGCACAGGTGACGCCCGCCGCGGCGCGATCGTCGATCGCGCGATGCACATCGCGTCGGTCGAAGGCATCGAGGGTCTGACGCTAGGACGCTTGGCGGAGGCTGTGCGCACCAGCAAGAGCGGCATCCAGGCCCTCTTCGGCACGAAGCAGGAACTCCAACTCTCGATCGTCGCGGCGGCAGCGCGGGTCTTCGAGCGTGATGTACTGCTGCCCGCCGAGCGGGAGCCGGCCGGGCTCGCGCGACTGCGGGCGCTGATGTCGTTGTGGATCGACTACCTGGAGACATTCGAGGGCGGATGCCTCTTCGTCGCTGCCGCAAGCGAACTCGACGGCCGGTCGGGACCCGTCCGAGACGCGGTCGCGGACGCCGTCGCCCGAGCCGACGCCCTGCTCCAACGCGACGTCGAACTCGCCGTGCGCCTTCGGGAGCTTCCACCAGGCACAGACGTCGAGCAGCTCGTCTTCGAACTACATGCCATGGTGCTTCAGGCGAATCACGATCGCCAGCTTCTCCGCCGCGAGGACGCCCTGACGCGCGCCCGCAAGGCGGTCAACCGTCTATTGGACGGCAAGCAGCAATCGGGTGATGCAGCGTCGCCCAGCCGATAATTGCCCCGGAACGATACAAGGCCCACGCGATGCCGTCTCACGAAGTTGAGGCGCCCAGGTGGAACGACGCCATGCCTCAACTACTTGCAGCTCGTGGGCGAGGAGTTGAGCAACCTTGGAGACCATCGAGCAGAAGCCGGACACTGCAGCGACGGACACCAGCACGGCGTTCGCTGAGCTGGTGCGGGTAGCCGCCGGTGCGATCCGTTGCCGAGTCCGGCGAATTCCGCGATGACAGCCTCGACGGACCGCAGCAACGCATCTCCGCCGTTAAGCAGAACTGGAACGGTGCCGCCGCGGATGCCAGGTCGATGCTTTCCGGGAATGGCACACGGGGGCAACCGATGTCGCCGAAGGCATCGACACCATGCGCCAGGCTGTGCGGGATGCCCACGACCGATACACCGCGGCGATCTCGGCGAATCTTTCGATGCTGGGCAGATCTAGAGTCGCCGCTGCCGTCCAGGCCGTTCGTTCAGCGGGCATGGGGCCTATAGGGGTCGCACCGCGCGCACCTTGTGCGGCCCCGCCGAGAGCGGATCGTCCAGCTCGTGTTCAACCAGTTCCCGCAGACGCGACTGGCTACTGCTGGGCACCATGGTGTCACTGCTTTCCACCACCCGGAGCGGCATCGGGTGAGTTGATCGCGGTTCCCGCTGCACAGGCCCCGCTGGAATTGGTGACCGGCCGTATCTCTGTGGCGGCAGTCGCCTTCCCACGTCACAGGGCGTCGCGGGCAGTAGGGTTGCCGACTGGGCAGGTGGCGGGTCTCTGGCGTCCGGTCCGTGCACTGTCGGAGAGTCGTGTTCATCGGTGGGCGCCACCGCGAAGCCAGTCGGTCCACGGGATGCTCCAGTCGCCGTTGTGCCAGATATCGAGGGGGTCGCCGCCGGTGTTGCGGACCTCGACGACGTCGCCGGGGATGACGAAGTCGTAGAACCATGTGGCGTCGGCAGGGGAGAGGTTCAGACAGCCGTGTGAGACGTTGGTATTGCCTTGGGCCCACATGCTCGCAGCCAATTCGTGCACGAAGATTCCGTCGTGGCTGATTCGGACCGCGTGGTTGATGCTCGTGCGGTAGCCGAGCGCGGAGTTGGTGGGCAGGCCGTAGCTGGCGGAGTCCATGATCACCGGGTCATTCCGGTCCAGCACGGTGTAGATGCCGGGGCGAGTCCAGAACGACATGACTGTGCCGTCGACGACCGCGGTGCCGCCCATGCCCATCGAGGTGGGCATGGTGCGCACGAGGTTTCCGTTGTCGAAGACCTCGATCTGCTTGGTGTCGTCGTCGGCGATCGCGACGTGCGAGGGCCCGATGATCACCGAAACCCGTTGGTCACGCAGGCCGTAGCGGCCCTCGCCGAGCGCGCGGCCGAAGAGTTCGGCCGCGACCGTGATCCGGGTTCTCGGTGCGTGATAATGCTCCGGCCGCCAGTGTGCGTTGTGATCGTCGAGCCAGTACCAGGCACCGGTGACGGCCGGCTGGGTGGTGACCTTCAGGTGGCGTTCCGCGGCTGCCCGATCGACGGGTTCATCGAAATGGGCGACGAGCACGAAACCTACTCCATAGATGTCGTTTTCGGCCAGCTCGATGAGATTGGCGGAGCGGAGGGAGACGTCGATGAGCTGTTGCGGTGCCACCGTGGTGCAGGTTGCCGTCGCGGTGACGTCGCCGGTTTCGCCGTGAGCCACCGCTGTGGCGGTGTAGGTGTGTCCGTAGCCGAGTGGTTCGGTGCTCGTCCAGGTTCGCTGGTCGGGTGCCGCTGCGCCCGGCAGCGATCTACCCGTTTCATCGATCCATTCGACCGACCGCAGCGTCCCGTCGGTGACGGTGATCGTGCCGGGGTGGCGCGCTTCGACATCGTGGGTGCCGGGTGGGGGATCGAATCGGATGGTGGCGGGTTCGGGTGGTGACGCGAGTTCTCGTGACCATCCCCATCCGGCCAGGGTGAGACCGCCCGCACCGGCGAAACCGATCAGCAGCCGACGACGTCCCAATGCCACCGTCCATCTCCCTTCTCCGGGTGCTGGGCCGACCTCTGTCCGCCCAGCATGCGGCTGCTACGCGCCGGCCGTGGTACCGACGACCACCATCTCCACCGATCCGCCGCACAACCGATACCGTTCCTCGATCGATCCGGGCTCCGTAAAACGGGATGTGGCGGCGGGCGCGGTGGCGGTCGGCATCGAGCCGGGCCGCTTCGACTGCGCAGACGGCGGTGGTTCCGAGATGTCTCGACCTCGGAGGACTCCCCGCGTCTGCTGACCGTGGTGGTCCACGGCGTCGAGCAGATAGGTGAATCACTCTCAGCCGTCCTGCTGGCCGGTGCCACGAATCTCGGCCTGACCAGCGGGCATCTCCTACGGCATCCTCACCTGGACCAAGGAGTGGCACGTGCGGGAGGAGACGCTGCGGGCAGCGAACCTGGCGCTCATTGGCTACCACCAGCGGTTTGCCGCGGGCCGCGACCTTCTGGGCGGGAACTCTGTCCTCGAGCGACGGGCAGCGGTTCCCCACACGCGGCAAGTCGATCACCACCAGAGTTCCACGGATACGGAAGCTCTGTTCTACCTTGCTCTGACGTTCGGTCTCGTCGATGATCCCTTCGATGGTGTCGCCCGCGCGGTCGGCTTCGTCGAAGATGTCGGGCACGCGAACAAGGTCGAGCATCCGGTTCAAATTACCGTCGCGACCACCAACGGCGAATTCTTGTAGGTCTTCCGATATTCCAGCGAGCGGCAAACGCGGTCATTGTTCTTCTCCACCGAGCTCTCCCAGCTGCGCGCCCTGCACCCGGAAATCGAGGTTCTGCGCGAACTGGGCGGCGAAACCCGTTTCGTGGTGTCCGAGCCCCTGCGGGACCTCGAGGGCGCGTGGAACGAAGTGCCGGAATCGTCGGCGGCGGTGGTGGGACCCGGCACCGCCGAGATTCGGGCCTTTGCGCCGATCTCACCGGTCTGAGTTCGGAGATCAGCACAACGCCGATATCGAGTAAGGTTACCGACTCGGGCCAGGATGGATGCCGCTCATCGAGGACAGATCACGGACCTCCTCGATGTCAGTGGCAGCAGATGCGCAACCGCCCGACCGCGGCTATCGGCCGGGCGGGGCAGCGCGTCTCAGGAATCGGTGAAGATCCCGCTGGTGGTGACGTCCTACAGTCACGTGCCGCCCGAATTCCTGAACCGAGTCAACGGATCGACGGGCCGCCCCGAGTACCGAACAGCCGGGTGCTGCCGACTCAGTTCGTGTGTGGGTGGTTCTTGTGCGGGTGCCTGATGGAGTCGCCACCCTTTGTCTCGTGCAACCGGCCGAACCGGCTGGCGAGCAGATGCGCCATGCTCTCGGCCGCGCCCCGGCAGGCGTCATCGATCGTCGCGGCGTTGTGGGTCACCGCGACCGGCTGCTGACCGGTTGGACGAGCCTGCAGCACGCATCGCTTGTCGTCCGGTCCGCCTTTGCCCGCGTTCTGGTCACTGAGGTGGGCTTCCACGCTTATGATCTGGTCGCTGAAGCGCTCGAGCGTCGAGGCGATCTCCTCCTCGACGTGCCGGATCAGCTTTTCGCCGCTGTCGATGTTGCTGTCGGTGTTGACCTGAATCTGCATGTGCGCATCCATTCCGGTAGGTGGCGACTGTTACTCGGACGGAAGCGGATGATGTTCGTCATCGACTCCACCGCCGTTGCCTGCTCCGCGTATACCCCCGGTACCGGCCGTAATCCCCGATGATCATCGGACCGAGCGGGCTGGGGCGCCGAAATGGTGATGACCAGCCTCGGCTGGTGGTGGTCATGGTCGACAACGCGGGAGTCATGCCGCTGTCGCCGTTGAGCGCGTTGACAGTCGACGAATGGAACCGCGTGCTGGATGTCAACGTAGGCGGAGTGCTCCACGGCATCGCCGCCGCGCTTCCGGTCATGCAAGGCAGGGCGGCGGGCACTTCGTAAACCTCGCTTCGGTCGGCGCCTACGAGGTCGTCCCCAGCGCGGCGGTCTACCATCACGGCCGATCCGGTGGCCAGCGGCTCGGTTGCCGGAGAGGGCGGGTGTTGCCGCCGGTCAGCTATCCCGCAGTTCGCTCCCGAGCCGGGTCCAAGCGGGTGCCGGAACCGGGGTCGGGCGTTGATGTCGGACCAACCGCGGTGAAATCGCCCGGCGCTCGCTATCGCCGACCAGATCGACGAACTCGGGATCCTCCGAACCGCTGGTAGACATCTGAAGCCGACCTACGAATCCCGCACTTTACATAGGCAATTCAGCGGGGATACCATCTGGTCTGATTCGGGCGAGCCGCCGGTCGGGCATCGGATATGCCACGAACTAGATTGTTGCTGGAGGTAGCTTCACCCGTGTTGTCCTGGTCTATGGAAGCTGTCCGGGACTGGCTCATAGCTAGAACCGCCGCCCTCAGTGGGTTGGATCCCCTTGCGATCGATGGACGTGAGCCGTTTACCAGCTACGGGCTCGACTCGCTGATGTTGACGGTGCTCGCCGACGAATTGAGTGAGGCAGGGGGACACCCCGTTTCGCCAGTCCTGTTTTGGGCGCATCCGTCGCCGATCACTCTGGCGCGCAGGCTGACCGGAGCCGCCTCGACGTCACCGGTGCAGCGCGAAACGCCGGATCAACAGCTTTCGATCGCCATCGTCGGTCTTTCTTGCCGGTTCCCCGGCGCTCCCGACCCGATGGCATTCTGGCGATTACTCAGCTCGGGCGCCGACGCGCTCACCGAACCGCCGGATGGTCGATGGCGCGACGGTCCGCCGCGCGGCGGGTTCCTCGACCGGATCGACGAGTTCGACCCGGAGTTCTTCGGTATATCTCCCCGTGAGGCTCCGCACGTCGACCCGCAGCAACGGCTCATGCTCGAACTGATGCAGGAAGCTCTCGATGACGCGGGCATTCCGCCCAGCGGTCTCGAAGGCAGCCGGACCGGAGTTTTCGTCGGTGCGATGTGGAGTGAGTACGGAGCGGGAATTCGCGCGGACCCCGACCTGGTCACCCAGCACACCTTGGCCGGAGGCGATCCGAGCATTATTCCCGCCCGATTGTCCTACACGCTCGGTGCGCGCGGCCCGAGTCTTCAGGTGAACACCGCATGCTCGTCGTCACTGGTAGCGGTCCACCTCGCGGCGCAGAGCCTGCGTGAAGGCGAGTGCGATCTCGCCTTGGTCGGTGGTGTGAGCCTGATGCTCGCGCAGGACACGGTGCACGCACTGTCCCGGCTCGGCGCGCTGGCACCAGACGGGCGGTCCAAGGCGTTCGACGCGCGTGCGGATGGATACGGCCGCGGCGAAGGTGGCGGGATGGTCGTACTCAAGCCGCTCGATCGGGCGCTCGCCGACGGTAATCCGATTCACGGTGTGCTCAAGGGCAGCGCGGTCAACCACGACGGATTCAGTAACGGCCTGACCGCGCCGAGCCCGCTGGCCCAGGAATCCCTGCTGCGCAGCGCTTATCGCCGAGCGGGGGTTGTGCCTGCCGAGGTCGGGTACGTCGAAGCGCACGGAACGGGAACGGCGCTCGGTGACCCGATCGAGGCAAGCGCGCTGGGCGCGGTGCTCGGCGCGGGCCGGTCTCGCGACCAGCTGCTGCCGGTCGGTTCGGTCAAAAGCGCGATCGGCCATCTCGAGCCTGCGGCCGGGATCGCCGGGCTGATCAAGGTGCTGCTGGCGATGCGGCATCGCACCGTGCCGCCATGCGGCCAGTTCGAGGAAGCCAACCCGAATATCCCTCTCGGTGAATGGGGTTTGCGGGTGCCTAGGCGGGCGGAACGGTGGCACGGTGACGCAGAGGGCCGCCTCGTCGCCGGGGTGAGTGCGTTCGGCTTCGGCGGCACGAACTGCCATGTGGTCCTCGAGAGCGGCGATTGCGCTCCGGTCTGCCTGTTGCCCCTTGCCGCGGGCACCGAAGACGGCCTCCGTGCCGCGGCGCGGGAGCTGGCGTCCGCTCGGGACCTGACGCCGATCGCCCGACTGTGCGCCGCCGCGTCGGTCGAGGCGGACGGCTCGCACCGGCTCGCACTGTCCGTTCGCGACCGCGACGATATCGCCACGGGCGCCGAGAAATTCCTCAGCGGCCGTGCCGGGGCTGGAATCAGCACCGGGATTGTCGACCGCGACCGGCCGAAGATCATGTTTCTGTTCGGCGGCCAGGGTGGGCAGTGGACCGGGATGGGTGCGCCGTTGTTGCGTGAGCCCGCGTTCCGCTCGGCCATCATGCGGTGCGAGACCGCGCTGCGCCCACACGTCGACTGGTCCCTCACCCGGCTGCTGACCTCAGCCGACGAGAGCTGGATCGAGCGTACTGAGCTGGCCCAGCCGGCGATCTTCGCGATGCAGATCGCCCTGACCCACCTGTGGCGATCACAGGGAGTCGAGCCGGATGCCGTCGCTGGGATGAGCATGGGTGAAGTCGCCGCCGCGCACGTCGCCGGAGCGATCACTCTCGATGATGCCGCGCTGATCATGTGCAGGCGCAGCGCGATCGCCGCCAGACTGTCCGGCCACGGCGGAATGGCCGTGCTCGACCTGTCCGCTGAGGACACGAACGACCTGCTGTCCCGGCACGGCGGTGACGTATGGGTCGCAGGCAGCGCGAGCCCGGGATCCACGGTCGTCTCCGGTGATCGATCGGCGATCGAGGCGATACGGGACGAACTCGCCGCGCGCTCGGTCGCGTCGGCGTGGATCAGGGTCGACTACGCCTCGCACAGTCCCTACGTCGACTCGGTGCTGCCCGACTTACGGGCCGCGCTCGCTGACCTGCGGCCCGGCGAGACCCGGATACCGTTCTACTCCGCGGCCACCGGGGCGCAGATGAAGGGCGCGCTGCTCGATGCCGAGCACTGGGTGCGCACCGAACGCGAACCATGGCGATTCGACACCGTGATGGGACACCTGCTCGCCGGGGGCCGCCAGATCTTCGTCGACGTGGACCCGCATCCGATCCTCACGTCGGTGGTCGAGCAGCACGGCGGCACGGCGCTGCCGACATTGCGCCGTGCGGACCGCGACCGCTCGACCTTGATCGACTCGATGGGCGCGCTGTACACCCTGGGCGCCGCCCAGCCGCCGCCGGACCGGGGCCGGACGGAGTTGCTGGTGCTCTCCGCCCGCTCTCGCGATTCCCTGCTGGCATCGGCGGCCACGATGGCACGCGAACTCAGCGATGCCGACGACATCGCCCTGCGCGATTTGTGTTACACGGCCGCGGTGCGGCGGGACCACCACGAATACCGGCTCGCGGTGACAGGTTCATCTTCGAAGGAGCTGGCCGATTCATTGCGTGCCGCGGCTGTGGGGACCATGCCCGGCAACACATGGATGGGCAGCGTGGCTCGTGGCGAACGGCGAGCGATCGTGTTCGTGTGCTCCGGCCAGGGTTCGCAGTGGGCCGGTATGGGCCGGAACCTGTTGCGTGCCGAGCCGGTGTTTCGCGCGGCTGTCGAAGAATGCGAGAAGTGGTTACGGCCGCTGACCACCTGGTCGCTTACGGCCGAGCTGACCGCGCCGGTGGAACGTAGCCGCCTCGATGAGACCGCGGTCGCGCAGCCGGCTCTGTTCGCTGTCCAGGTGGGGATCGCGCGACTGTGGCAGGAATGGGGGCTTGTGCCGGACGCGTTGATCGGCCACAGCTTCGGCGAAGTCACCGCCGCGTACCTGGCCGGGTCGCTGTCCCTCGCCGAAGCGGTCGAGGTGGTGTATCACCGGGGCCGGTTGATGCAGGCCGCGGCCGGAGAAGGTGGGATGGCTTCGGTGGAGCTGCCCGCCGAGCGGGTGCGCGACCTGCTGAGCGCGTACCAGGGTGAGCTCACGATCGGCGCGATCAACGATCCCGATTCGACCGTCGTGTCCGGTGACGCCGCCGCGCTGGCCGACTTGCTCGGACGGCTGCGCGGCGAGGGGATCGCATACCGTGAACTCCGGGTCGGTTACGCGTTCCATAGTGCGCGGATGAACCCGGCCGGGCGTGAATTGTCTCGAGCGCTCGGCACGCTTACTCCGGGGCCGAACCGGTTGCCCATCTACAGCACAGTCTCCGGAAAACTCGTCGACGATCAGCGATTCGACGCGGACTACTGGGCACGAAACGTGCGGGACACCGTGCGATTCGCGGACGCCATGAACGGGGCGATCTCCGACGGATACCGGGTTTTCCTGGAGATCGGCCCGCATCCGGTACTGCTGGAGAACGTCCAGCGATGCCTCGCTGCCCGCCGGATCGATGGTCACGCCGTTGGTTCGCTGCGCAAGGGCGAGGACGAACGATCCGCGCTGCGCCGCGCGGCCGGCGCACTGTACGCCGGTGGCTGCTCGCCAGATTTCGATCGGCTACTCGAGACCGGCAGGGTCGTTTCGCTGCCCGCTTACCAGTGGCAACGGAAGCGATACTGGCTCGCGGCCGACCGGCGTACCGCGCTCGCCGGCGACGACGGGGGCCATCCGCTGCTCGGCACAGGCCTGATCTCGGCCGTAGAGCAGGGAACCTGCTACTGGCAACGCGCGCTGGACCCGGTAAGGCTGCCGTATCTCGCGGACCTCACGGTGCGCGGGGACACCGTGATCTCCGCGGCCACGTTCGCCGAAATGGCGTTGGCATCGGGCGCCGAGGCGTACGGAACCGAGGACATCGCCGTTACCGATTTGGTGTTCGAGCGCATGCTGGAAGTGACCGCGGCCGCGGTGCCCACGACTCAGACGGTGATCAGCACGCGGGAGGGACTCTTCCAGGTATTCGGCCCCCACGGTCCGGATCGGGTGCGGCACGCACTGGCCACCGTCGCGCCGGACACCGAAAAGCCGGATGTGCGCGAGGCGCCCGCCCTGATTCGGCACCGCTGCACCACGCACCGAGACCGGACCGAGCACTACCGCGCGCTGGCCGGGGCGGGGCTGGGAATGGGAGAGCACCTTCGTGGGGTATCGGAGCTGTGGTTCGGCCACGAGGAAGTGCTTGCCCGGCTCGTGCCGCCGGAGCGGCCACATGCTCGAGAGACCGGTTACCGCATCCCTCCCTCGATGCTCGACGCCGGTCTGCAGGCGCTGATCGCCCTGTGCAACGGTTCGTCCGGAAGCAATGTGGTGACCGGGATCGGTCGGTTGCGAGTGCATCGGACCCCGGCGGGCTCGGTATGGGCGCACGGCCGATCAGCGGGGTCGGGCGGCGACCTCTACCTGCTCGACGACGACGGCCGGGTACTGGTGCAGGCCGAGGGCGTGCGCCTACGGCCGCTCAGAGAACCCGATCCGGTCGAAGATTGCCTGTACACGGTGGAATGGCGCGAAAGAGCAGATCCACAACCGGTGGGAGATCGGGCCGGGTCGTGGATCGTGTTGGCGGGCGAGGATCGCCTCGGCGCTGAACTCGCGGAAGAGCTGCGGGCTCGAGGCAAGCAGTGTGATCTGGTCACCGCGCAGGGAGCGGACCCGACCGGAACAGAGTCTCTGCGTGCGGTTCTGACCGGAACGGCGCCGACCGGGGTAGTGCACGTCGGAAGTCTCGGCAGCGCGAGCCTGCGGGGGGTGGCCGACGTGTTGGCCGGAATGGGCTGGCGCGATCAGCCACGGTTGTGGGTGGTGACTCGGGCCGCCCAGGCAGTCGGCGAGCACATCTCGGCGGTGGATGTCGACCAGGCAGCGTTGTGGGGACTCGGCAGGGCGATCGGGCTCGATCATCCCGGGCTATCGGTCACGCGGGTGGATCTTGCCGCGCCGACCACACTCGATGAGGCAGCCACGCTGGTGACGGCTATGCTCAGCGATGATCGGGAGACCGATGTCGCCCTGCGTCCCGGTGGCCGGTTCGTGGCCAGGCTGGTCCGCGCTCCGGACGTCCGTGAGCGAGTGGCGACGTTACGGGCGGACGGCGCATACCTGATCGTCGGCGCGGATGCCGCACTCGCGGAGTCGTTTGCCAGGTGGATGACCGACCGTGGTGCGCGCAACATCGTGATCCTGAACCGAGACGGCACCATCGGGCCGATCAGCTTTCCGGGGGTGCAGGTGTCGACCATCGACACGTGCGCGACCGACGACCTGGAGATGACCGGGCTGATCACCGAGATCGAGAGTGCGTCGGGCCCATTGCGCGGGCTCATCCACGCCGAGGGCGAGGACAGCGCGTGGCGGTGGCACCAACACACGCTCGATCGCGAGCTGGATCTCTTCGTACTCTGCTCATCGGTCGCCTCGTTGTTCGGGTCCCCGGGCGACTCGATGGCAAGCGCACGAGTGAACGCGATCGCACACCATCGCCGTGCCCGCGGCCTGCGCGCACTGAGCCTGCACCTCGCGCATGCCGGCATGCCGACACACGGCATCGCCGACGCGTCCTCGGCGGATCTTGCGCGAGCACTGGACCACGGGGTATGTGCGGATCTCGGTCAACTCGCGGTGATGAAGCTGAACCTCCGGCACTGGTTCGAATCGTTTCCCAGCGTGGCGGGGACACCGCTGTTCGACGAGCTCGAATTCCGTGCCTCGGGGATCGCCACCGCGTTCGCCGACAGGCTGGCCGCGACCAACGCGCCGGAACGGGCGGGGTTGATCGAAGAGCACCTGATCGAGCAGGTCTCCCTGACGCTGCAACGAGATCCCCCGAGCCTGAGTCGCCAGTCGACGTTCCAGGACATGGGCATGGACTCGCTGATGGCGGTGGAGCTACGCAACCGGTTGGAATCGACGCTCGGCGTGCGGTTGTCCGTCGCACTGGTGTTCACCTACTCGACCATCGCCACGCTCGCCGAGTTCATCGCGGACGAACTCGCGGTGACCGAGACTCCGGCCGCAGAACCGGAACCGGACGATCGGCCTTCCATGGCAGCGGACATTGATCTGCTCTCCGACGAGGAAGCCGAGGCCATGCTGCTGGAGAGCATCCGGCTCGTCGAACAGGAACAGCATGATGACTGAGCAGACATCGCCGGTGAAGAAGGCCCTGGCGGCTATGCGGACCCTGCAAGCCCGGCTGGACCGGGAACTGATGGCGAAGACCGAGCCGATCGCCGTTGTCGGCATGGGCTGCCGTGTGCCGGGCGGCGGCCGCGACCCCGACGAATTCTGGCGACTGCTCGACGACCGCGTCGATGCGATCACCGAAGTGCCTCCGGACCGGTGGGTTGGTGAGGTCGGCAGTCCGGCGCGCTGGGGTGGCTTTCTGTCTGATGTGGACACATTCGACGCGGCCTTCTTCGGCATCGCGCCCCGGGAGGCCGAGGCGATGGACCCCCAGCAGCGCCTACTGCTGGAAGTGGCCTGGGAGGCACTGGAACAGGCCGGGCACGCTCGGCCCGACCGGCTGGCCGGCTCGAGAACCGGTGTCTTCACAGGTGTCGTCGTCACCGACTACGACCGGCTGAGCCGCGGAAACCGGGACATCTACACGGTGACCGGCAACGGGCACTCGTTCCCCGCAGGACGGCTGTCCTACGTGCTCGGTCTCCAAGGGCCCAGCATGGTCGTGGACACGGCGTGCTCCTCGTCCTTGGTCGCCGTGCATCTCGCGGTCCAGAGCCTCCGTTCCGGAGAGAGCGCGATGGCGCTGGCCGGTGGGGTCAACCTGATGCTGGCCAGAGACATGACCGACATGCTGGCCAGCTCGCGCGCGCTGTCCGAGGACGGGCGATGCAAAACCTTCGATGCGCTGGCCAACGGCTATGTCCGGGGCGAGGGCTGCGGGATGCTGGTCCTGCGACGGCTTTCCGACGCGGTGGCCGACGGCGATCCGGTGCTCGCGGTGATCCGTGGTTCAGCGGTGAACTCCGACGGCCGTTCCTCCGGGCTGACCGCGCCGAACGTCTCGGCGCAGAAGGCTTTGCTCCGTCAGGCTTTGCGTAGCGCTCGCGCCGACGCGGCGGACATCAGTTATGTCGAGACGCACGGCACCGGAACGCCGCTCGGTGATCCGATCGAAGTGGACGCGCTTGCCGACGTGCTCGGCGGGTTGCGGGCCGACGGTTCGCGTTGCGTGCTCGGCGCGGTGAAGACCAATATCGGGCATCTCGAGGCGGCCGCCGGGGTGATAGGGCTGATCAAGGTCGTGCTCGCGCTGCAGCGGGAGCGTATCCCGGCGAACCTGCACTTGCGCACCGTCAATCCCAGGATCGACCTCACCGGAACCGCCCTGGTTCTGCCGAGTGATCCGGTCGCGTGGCCGAAACGCGACGGTGCGACGCGGATGGCGGGTGTCAGCTCGTTCGGTATCAGCGGCACCAATGCGCACGTCATCGTCGCCGATCCGCCGGAGCAGGCCGAGCCTTCCGCGACCGAACCAGGACCGGCACTGGTGCCGATCTCCGCGCGCGATGCGGGCGCGCTGACCGATTTGGTCGCTGCGTTCCGCGCCAGGCTCGATGAGCGGCAGGCCGACATCCGGGATATCGCCTACACCGCGGCTGTCCGCAGGCATCATCATCAGTACCGGGCCGCCCTGGTGTTGCCCGGTGACGGGCCGCCGCGGCTGGTGCCCGGCGCCGAGCCGGACGAACGGCCGCGAGTGGTGTTCGTGTTCTCTGGTCAAGGCTCGCAGTGGCTCGGCATGGGGCGAGCACTGCTCGCCGGTGAGCCCGCGTTCCGAGCGGCTGTCGAGACATGCGACCACGCGATCCGAAACGAGACCGGATGGTCCGTTATCGATGAATTGACCGCAGGTCCATCCACGTCGCGGCTCGACCGGGTGGACGTCGTGCAGCCGGTTCTGTTCGCGATGGAGGTCGCGTTGGCGGCACTGTGGCGATCGAAGGGCATCGAGCCGGACGCCGTCATCGGGCACAGCATGGGTGAGGTGGCCGCCGCGCATGTGGCCGGCGCGCTCACGCTGACCGACGCGGCTCGCATCATCTGCCGCCGCAGCGGATTGCTGCGCGGACTGGCCGGGCGCGGCGCGATGGCACTGGTGGAACTGCCGCTCGAGCGAGCGAGCGCGGCGCTGTCCGGATTCGCCGATCAGGTGTCGATCGCGGCGAGCAACAGCGCGCGCTCGACCGTGCTCTCCGGCGACCCGGACACGCTGGAGGAGGTTCTGGCCGAGCTGACCGGCGCGGGGGTGTTCTGTCGACGGATCAAGGTCGAGGTCGCCGCGCACAGCCCACAAGTCGATGTCATCACCGATGAGCTGAGTCGCCAACTCGGTGCGCTGACGCCGGAGGCCACCACGGTGCCGATGTGGTCCACCGTGCTCGGAAAGGTCTGTGACGGGGCCGAGCTGGATACCGCCTACTGGATACGCAACCTTCGTGAACCAGTGTTGTTCGCGCAAACGGTCCGTGACTGCATGACGCTGGGGCGCACGGTATTCGTCGAGCTGACCCCACACCCGATCCTGCTGCCCTCGATCGAAGAGGACGGAGGCCTGGTCGTTCCGTCCGGGCGGCGTGAACACGATGAGCGCGCGGTTTTCCTCGAATCGCTTGCCGCACTGTACGTCCGAGGCTGCCAGGTGGACTGGCCCGCCCTCCACCCGAGCGGCGGACGCTGCGTGCCACTGCCCGCTTATCCGTGGCGACGCCAGCGGTACTGGGTGGATCGAACTCCGGCTGCGCGCGCCGACCACGGGCATCCATTGCTCGGTGAGCCGGTCAGCCCGGCAACCTCACCGGGTACCCGGATCTGGGAGCGCGAGCTGAATCTGCCGTACCTGGCCGACCACATGGTGGACGGGGCGGTGGTGTTCCCGGCGTCGGGCTATGTGGAGATGGCGCTCGGCGCGTGCGGACGATCGATGGTGTTGGAGGACCTCGCCTTCGACCGGATGGCGATTCTCGCAAAAGACGGCTCCGGGCACGTCCAGTTCATCGAGGACTCCGACCATTTCCAGGTGTATTGCCGAGCGACAAGGGACGAACCGTGGGTTCACTGCGCGCACGGAACCGTTCGTCATGGTGGCGGGGGGCCGCCGATGGCCGAGCCCCCGTCGTCCGTGCGGGAACGGTGCGGCAGCGAGGTAGCCGTAGCCGAGCACTACGCGCGGTATGCCGGGCGAGCTATCGACTACGGCCCGGCTTTCCGTGGTGTGCAACGAATCTGGACCGGTGACGGGGAGGGCGTGGCCTTGGTCGAGTCGACCGGATCGTCCTCGGGGTATGTCTGCCACCCTGCACTGCTGGACGCTTGCTTCCAGGTGCTCGGCAGCGTGCTACTCGACCAGCGGGCGAGCGGCGGGGTCATTCCGATTCGGATCGACCGGCTGCGAGTCCACCGGCCACCTGGCGACCGTGTGTGGGTACACGCACGCGCCCGGTCCACCGAGGACAGCGGGGATCTGCTGGTGCTCGACGAAGACGGCACGGTGCTGATCGAGGTCGAGGGTTTGACAGTGGCAAGGCCTGCCGGACCGGGACCGTACCGGGACTGGCTCTACCAGGTGGCATGGCGCGCCGCCGAGCGGCTCGTTGCCCCGGATCGTCGCGAGGGGTCTCCCGGGACGTGGCTGGTGCTCACCGACTCCACCGGTGTCGGTGCAGGTTTGGCCACGCTGCTCGAACAGCGTGGCCAAACCTGCGTACTGATCGACAAGCGGGATATCGACGTCGCCGACGACGACGCGTGGAGCACGTTGCTCGACAACGTCACCGCCGGTGGCGAAAGAGCCTGCGTCGGGGTAGTGCATCTGTGGAGCCTGGACACCACAGCTACCGAACACGTCACCGCCGACACGCTGACCGCCGATCAGCACATCACCGGACTCACTACCGTGCGCCTCGTCCGCGCGCTCGCTCGCCTCCGTCTGCGGGACCATCCCCGGCTGTGGTTGGTCACCAGAGGCGCACAGCAGGTGGGCTCCGAGCCGGTCGAGGTGTCCCAAGCTCCGTTGTGGGGATTGGCAAGGACATTGAGCGTCGAGCATCCCGAACTGGAGTGCGTGCGGGTCGACCTCCGATCGGGTTGGGCGCCAACCCGTTGCGCCGACGAACTCCTTCCCGAACTGGTCGGGCCGGACGGTGAGGACGAGATCGCTTTACGGGAGGAAGGGCGGAATCTGGCGAGGTTGGTACGGGCCTCGGTCGAGCCAGGGGATGTCGAATTGTCCTTCGCCCGGGGCACGTACCTGATCAGCGGCGGGCTCGGCGGGCTCGGCATCGGTTTGGCGCGCTGGCTGGCCGCGCACGGTGCGCGGCACCTCGTGCTGGCCGGACGGCATGATCCGGTTCCTGACGTGCAGGCCAGAATCGACGAGCTCAGGAGGGAAGGCGTCGAGGTCGTGGTCGCCCGGGCGGACGTGGGCCGGCGCCAGGACGTGGCCGCGATGCTCGCGGACATCGATGACCGGCTGCCGCCACTGCGCGGAGTGCTGCACGCGGCCATGGTGCTCGACGATCGGACCATTCTGGAACTGGATGCCGAACGGTACGACCGCGTGCTGGCACCCAAGATGCGGGGCGCTTGGAATCTGCATGAGCTCACCGAGGACCGGGAGCTGGAATTCTTCGTGATGTACTCCTCGGCCTCTGCCCTGCTCGGCTCGCCGGGACAGGCCAACTACGCGGCCGCCAACGCATTTCTCGGCGCGCTCGCCCGGCATCGGGACCATGGTGGCCGAAAAGCCCTGTGCGTGGACTGGGGGTTGTACTCGCAGGAAGGAATCATGGCAGAACGCAACACCGAAGGGCAGCGACTCGCGCATCGAGGAGTTGGCACCCTGACCCCCGAACAAGGTACGGACATCCTCGGTCTGCTGTTGGGTGGCAGCACCAGCCAGATCGCTGCGGCCAATCTCGATCTGCGACAGTGGCTGGCGTTCTACCCGGTTCTGGCCGGTGCGTCGCTGTTCACCGAACTCGGTGACGATGACCGGGAGAGTGCGAGCAGACCATCGGATCCGTGGTTGGCGGACCGGCTGCGCGCGGCGACACCTGCCGAACGCCCGCGATTGATCGATGACGTCGTCACTGAGCAACTCGGCCGGATCCTGCACCTCGACGCCGCTTCGATCGACCGGAAGGCGCCGCTGACGACCATGGGAGTCGACTCGCTGATGGCGCTCGAACTCAGGAACCGGCTGGAGGCGGCGCTCGGCGTCCGGCTGTCCGCGACGCTGCTGTACAGCGCACCGACGGTGCGGGCATTGAGCGAACAGCTACTCGACGTACTCGGCATGGCCGAGCCCGAGGAGGTCATCGAAGAGGTCGATGACCTTCGCGACCTGCTGGCGCAGATCGACGATTCGATCGACCGGCTCGAACGCAGGCAGCTGCCGTGACCGTCATCGATGAGGAAGGCTACCGCTCGCGTCTGGTGAAAGCGGCTGCCGCGCTGCGGAGCCTGGAGGCCGAGGTTGCCCGGCTGACGCGGCAGCAATCCGAACCTGTCGCCGTGATCGGCATGGGCTGCCGTTTCCCCGGCGGCGCCGACGACCCGGAATCATTTTGGACGTTGCTTTCCGACGGCGTCGACGCGGTGTCCGAGCGGCCGGCTGGCGGCACCGGCGATGCCGCGCGAACCGGTGCCTTCCTTTCCGCTGTCGACGGTTTCGACGCGGCGTTCTTCGGGATCTCGCCGAAGGAGGCGGCGGCGCTGGATCCGCAACATCGACTGCTGCTCGAGGTCGCGTGGGAAGCGCTGGAAGATGCCGGCGTGGTGACCGAGCGGCTGGCCGGTAGCAGAACCGGTGTGTTCGTCGGCATGAGCAGCAACGACTACCTTCTGCTCAGCGCCAGGTCCGGCGCGATGGGCGCGTACGCGGGCACCGGAACGGCCCACTGTTTCGGCGCGGGCCGGTTGTCGTACCTGCTCGGACTGCGTGGGCCGAGTCTCGCGGTGGACACCGCGTGCTCATCGTCGCTGGTTGCGGTACACCTGGCGATCCGCAGTCTGCGGACAGGAGAGAGCTCGCTAGCGCTGGCTGGGGGAGTGAACCTCGTTCTCGACGAGTCGGTGACCCAGATAGTCGCCGATCTGCAGGCGCTGTCGCCGGACGGCCGGTGTCGCGCATTCGACGCGCGTGCGAATGGGTTCGTCAGGGGCGAGGGTTGCGGAATCGTGGTGCTGAAGAGATTGTCCGACGCGCTGGCCGACGGTGATCGGGTGCTTGCCGTGCTGCGGGGTTCCTCGATGAACTCGGACGGTCGCTCGGCCGGACTGACCGCGCCGAACCCGCTGGCGCAAAAGGACATGCTGCGTCAGGCGTTCGCCGATGCGCGTGTGCGGCCCGACGAGATCGGATACGTGGAGACCCACGGCACCGGAACCGCGCTCGGGGACCCGATCGAGATCGAGGCCTTGACCGAAGTTTTCGGCGAACCGGAGCCGGACAGCGGCGGTTGTGTACTCGGCGCCGTCAAGACCAACATCGGGCATCTCGAAGCTGCCGCCGGGATCGCCGGATTGATCAAGGCGGTACTGGCATTGCGGAATGCGGAGATTCCCCGGAACCTGCACTTCAGCAGCCTGAATCCGAGGATTTCCCTGACCGGAACACCATTCGTGATCCCGAAGACGGCCGTGGCGTGGCCTCGGGGCGATCGGCCACGGATCGCAGGCGTCAGTTCGTTCGGCATGAGCGGCACCAACGCTCATGTCGTCGTCACCGAAGCGCCTACGCCCGAGCAAGTGCCACCGCGCGCCGGGCCCGTTGTGGTGCTCCCGCTGTCGGCACGAAGCCCGGCGGCGCTGACCGAGCTGGCTTCGGCACACGCGAGTGTCCTCGAGCGGGGCAACGACCCGCACGATATCGCCTACACAGCGGGGGCACGGCGCGATCATCACGAGTGGCGGACCGCGGTGGTCGGCGAGTCCGGAGCCGAATTGGCCGAGAAGCTGCGCGCCTTCGCACGGGACGGCGCCACCGTGGCACGAGCCGACGCACCGCCTGCGCTCACCTATGTCTTCTCCGGACAGGGCTCGCAGTGGATCGGCATGGGACGGCAATTGCAGTCCAGCGAGCCGGTTTTCGCCGCTGTGCTCGGTCAATGCGATGAACTCATCGCGAAGAACACATCGTTCTCGCTGCTCGCGGAGCTGGCCGCGCCACCGGATCGGTCGAGGTTGCAGCGCACCGAGATCGCCCAGCCCGCGCTGTTCGCCTTCCAGATCGCGCTGACCGCCCTGCTGTCCTCATGGGGCGTCCGACCGGACGCGGTCATCGGGCACAGTGTCGGTGAAATCGCCGCAGCGCATGTCGCGGGGGCGTTGAGCCTCGCGGAAGCTATCAGGATCGTGGTGTCGAGAGGCCGGATCATGGCGCGAGCAGCCGGTTCGGGGACGATGGTCGCGGTCGAGCTCACCCACGATGAGGTCGCGGCCTCGTTGTCTACCATCGGTACGTCGGTCGCTGTGGCGGCGATCAACGACGACAAATCCGTTGTGCTGTCCGGCACGGTGGAAGAGCTGCACACCGTGCTCGGCCCACTTCAGCGACAAGGCGTTCGCTGCCGCCGGCTGCCTGTCGACTATGCGTTCCACTCGCCGTCGATGGCTCCGCTGGCCATGGAACTCGCGCAGGAACTCGGCACGGTGGAGGCAGGCCGGACCGCATGCCCTCTGTACAGCACGGCACGCGGAGACCGGATCGCCGGAAACGAATTGACCACGGATTACTGGGCGGACAACGTCCGGCATCCGGTCCGGTTCGCCGACGCCGTGCATACTGCCGCCAGAGATGGGCAGCGGCTCTTCCTCGAGATAGCACCGCACTCTGTGCTCTCCGGCCATGTCGCGAACTGTCTCGGCGCGCGGGCGGCGATACCGACGCTGCGCAGGGAACGCCCGGAAACGCGCAGCCTGCTGAACTCTGTCGCCGATCTCTATACCGCGGGGTATCCAGTGGACTTCGGCGCCCTTTACCCGGATCGCCGCCCGGTGGTGTCGTTGCCACACTATCCGTGGCAGCGCAGGCGTCACTGGCTCGACACCCCGGAACCCCCACGCGAACAGGTCCCCGTCGAGCCGGTGCATTGGCTCGAGAAGTTGATCGGGCTGCCGGACGGCGAGCAGGAGGCAGCGATCGAGTCAGCGGTACGCGCGGATGCGGCTACCGTGCTCCAGTTGTCTTCGCCATCCGATGTCCCGGTCGACGGCAAATTCACGGAATTGGGCATGGATTCGCTGATGACCGTACAACTGCGGCACGAACTGGCCGCGCGAACAGGCCTCGCGCTGCCATCCACCCTCGCCTTCGAACACCCGACCCCACGGGCGATCACTCGGTACTTGCTGAAGATAGTCGCGGAGCGCGAAGAGGATGGATCATGATGAAGGTTTACGGGACAGCCACCAGCGCGTGTACGCACAAAGTGCTGATGGTGCTGGCGGAGAAGGATCAGCAAGCCGAGCTGGTCGAGGTCAGTGTTCTCAAAGGACACGACAAGTCGCCGGAACACCGGCAACGCCAGCCCTTCGGTGAGATTCCGGTACTCGAAGACGACGGGTTCCTGCTGTATGAATCGCGGGCGATCATCCGCTATCTCGATCAGCGGCTGCCGGGCCCCGCGCTGACGCCGGACAACCTTCAGCTGCACGGGCTGATGGAACAGTGGATCAGCATCGAGCAAAGCTATGTCAGCGGCCCGGTGTGGGAGCTGGTCCGTGGCGGCCCCGTCTACGAGATCATCCGGAGCAGCCCCGCTGCTGCGCTGTTGCCGCCGCCGCCGGACCAGGACGCTATCGCCGCTGCCCGCGCTGCACTGGCGACACCTTTCGACGTAGCGGACGCCACGCTGTCCAGGCAGCAGTTCCTCGCCGGCCCCGAGTTCTCACTCGCCGAGGTCACCTGGTTGCCCTACTTGCAATATCTGGTCGCCTCGGGCGGCGCGGACCTGATCGATGCGCGGCCGAACCTGGCGCGGTGGTGGCGGGAGATCAGTGGAAGGCCGACCTGGCTTCGAGTCGGCAAGGTGCTGGAGCGACCCGAATGAACCAGTTCGACCTGTGGGGTGAGCAGATGCGGGTCGATCCGTTGCCGACGCTGGCGCGGATGCGTGCCGAGGCACCGATCGTCCGGCTGTTCAATCCGCATCAGGGGGCGCCCGAGTGGCGCGTGACCCGCTACGCCGACGTGGTCGAACTGCTCCGTGATCCCCGTTTCAGCAAGGACAAGCGGAAACTGTCCGATCAGGCGCGCTCCCGGTACTTCCGGGTCACCGAATTCGATCGGTTGGACAAGCACATGCTCTACGCCGATCCGCCCGAGCACAGCAGGTTGCGCGCACTGGTGGCCAAGGCCTTCACTCCCCGCCGAATCTCGCAGCTGCGCCCGCGCATCGCCGAGGCGACGGAGAGTCTGCTGGACCTGGCCGAGCAGCAGGACTCGGTGGACCTGCTCGACACACTGGCATTCCGGTTGCCGATCACCGTGCTGGTCGAGCTGATCGGGGTTCCGATCGAAGACCAGGAGCGGTTCCGGGAGTGGACCAGAATTCTGATCGCTCCGCCGTCGGACGGAAACTTCGACGCCCTGCGCCGGATGGCGATCGAGTTTCAGCAGTACCTCGAGGAATTCCTCGCGCTACGCCGCAGGCATCCCCGCGACGACCTCACCAGTGCGTTGATCGAGGCGCAGACGCATGGTGACCGGCTCTCATCGGTGGAACTGATGAGCATGGTCTTCCTGCTCATCGCGGCGGGTTTCGAGACGACGGGCAACCTCATCGGCAACGGAGTGTGGGCGCTGCTCCGTCATCCAGCGCAGTTGCGGCGGCTGCGCGACACGCCTGAACTCATCGAGTCGGCCATCGAGGAAGTGTTGCGATACTGCCCGCCGGTGGCAAACAGCACCGGGGCCTTTCCGCTGACCGATGTCGAGTTCCGAGGCACGGTCATTCCGGCCGAGGAACTGGTCGTCGCTTCGCTGCTGTCGGCACATCACGATGACGAACGGTTCCTCGAACCGGACCGGTTCGAAATCACCAGGACGCCGAACCAGCATCTGGGGTTCGGCCATGGCCTGCACTTCTGTCTCGGATCGTCGCTGGCAAACCTCGAGGCGCAGGTGGCTATCGGCACCCTGGTGCAGCGCTTTCCCGGACTGGGATTCGCAGCTGATCCGGACACATTGCGATGGAAGATCGGCGTATTCGTCCACGGCCTCGAATGCCTGCCTGTCACCTGGGAAGCGCGATGACGATCAAAGTGCGCCAGGCGGCGCTGGATGACCTCGACGAGATCATGGCGGTCGAGCAGGACTGGGAGGAAGCCCAGCGGGCGAGCCGGGACCAGATGACAGCTCGCCTGCGCGCCTTCCCCGAAGGATTCTGGATTTTCGAGCAGGACGATGAGGTCGTCGGAACCTTGATGGGCTTCCCGATGCACTACACGCCGGACAAGATCGCCGAACTCAGCGATTGGGATACGGTGACCGGTCACGGCTACTACCCGACGATAGATCTGGACACCGCGAACGCCATCTACCTCGCCTCCGGCTCATTGAAGCGGACCGCGCGCGGCGGAATGGCATACGCGGTGATGATGGAGACCCCGGTCGAGCTGGCCGAGCGGTTGGCGCTGGACTATGTTCTCACCGGAGCCAAGATCCCCGGCTACGACGCCTACTGCCGCCGGTTCGGTGAGATCGACGCAGGCGACTACGCGTTTCGTCAGCTCGGCGGCTGCCTCGTCGATCCGTTCCTGGAGATGTACCGGGGGCACGGCTATCTGGTGCCCGACCGACAGCACATCATCCCCGACTACTATCCGGATCCGCCGAGCAGGGACTACGGCGCGATCGTCGTACGGAACACGTCCGGTCGGTGATGCGCCAAGCCGCTCAGCCGCTTGGGCGACAGGGACGCCGCAGAAGCCGCCTGGCACATGACCGTCGAGTCCGGAATCCGCGTACCCGAGGAATTCCACCCGGTCGCATCCCAGGACCGCGGCTGATGCCAACCCCTCCGCCTCGCGACGCGCTGCGAGCTGCGGACCTGGTGGCGAATCCGCGAGTCCCGCGGCGCGGGTGCGCAGTCATCGCCAGGCCCATGCCGATTCCCATGGCGAGGATGCCGGGCAGGATGGACGGGTAGCCGCCGTCGACGAAGGCGAACCCGGCCATCAGCGCCAGGCCGACGACGGAGATCAGCGCCCCGACGGTGTCGAAGGCATGTGAGGAGTGCTCGTGAGAGTTCGGCAGGGCTTTGAGCGTCGTGGCCAGGGCTGCGATGACCAGAGCCGCGGGAAGGACGAACAGCCAGCGCCAGTCGGCGACATCGACGAGCAATGCGGACAGGAACATGCCCAGGATGCCGCCGCCTCCGGCGACGCCGGTCCACACACCGATCGCTTTGCCGCGCAGCGGCGGCCGAAAGAATCGGGATAGGGCTCAGCGGTTCGCGAAGAACACGCGCATGTCCTCGACGAGCAGGGTGGGCTGTTCGAGGGCGATGTAGGCGCCTGCCTTGTCGAACTCGGTCCAGCGGGCGACCGTGGTGTCGCGGTCGGCGAAGCGGCGGACGGTGACGTCACCGGCGGCGACCACGAAGGCGGTGGGAACGGTGACGCGCTCCTTGGGCGCCCACGTCATGGGGTCGTGTGCCAGGTCGTGGTAGCTCTGCGCGATGGAACCCGACGTGCCGGTGAACCACTGGACGCTCGCGTCGAGGAGCATCCGGTCCTTGGGAACGGTGTGCTCAGGCAGCTCGGCCTGCGGGTCGCTCCACTCCTTGAACTTCTCCACCACCCAGGCGAGCAGGCCGATGGGGGAATCGTTGAGGCCGTGGGCGATGGTCTGCGGGCGGGTGGACATGATGATGTTGAAGCCGATACCGTCGCGCATGAAGGCGTCGATGGTGGCCATGCGCTGCTTCTCGGTGTCGGTGAAATCACCGGCGCTCTCGTCGGGCATGGCGACGTAGGCGTTGACATGCAGGCCGATCAGCCGCTCGGGGATCTGACGGCCCAGCTCGAGGGACAGGTTCGCACCGCCACCGCCGCCGTGCGCGCCGAAGCGCTCGTAGCCCAGGCGGGTCATGAGTTCGGCCATCGCGGTCGCGGTACGCGGGACGGTCCAGCCGGTGTCGGCCAGCGGCGTGGAGAACCCGAATCCGGGCATGAAGGGCACCACGAGATGGAAGTCGCGCGAGAGCGGCTCGAGCACGTCGAGCAGGCCCATAACCCCGCCCGGGTTGTCGTGCAGCAGGAGCAGCGCCCGCGCGCCGGGCCGCGCGGAGCGGATGTGCTTGAAGTGAATGATCTGGCCGTCTATCTCGGTCGTGAACTGCGGCCACCGATTGAGCTCGGATTCGGCCTGCCGCCAATCGAATTCGCCCGCCCAGTAGGCGACCAGCTCGCGCAGGTAGTCCACCGGCACGCCGCGGCTCCAGTCCGCCCCGGGCAGGGCGGGAGTCCAGCGAGCCCGGTTCAGCCGGTCGCGGAGATCGTCCAGATCGGCCTGTGGAACCTCGACGCGGAAGGGGTGGATTGCGTTCATGACCAACTCCTTGGAACGGAATACTTTGTTCCACAACACTAGCGGAATGGTCCATTCCGCTGCAAATCCGGTCGAGGATCAGCCCGCACGAGCACTGGCCGCGCGACGTGGAACAGGGGCGGAGTGACGTACTATCGGTGCGCACTGAAGCGATGGGGGTAGGGTCACCGTGAATCAGACACAGCCGAGCTCGGGGCGCGCCGATAGTGGAGATGTCGTGCAGCCGTCGCCCGGAGGCGGCCCGCCACCCGGCGATCCCGGCTCACTGTCGCACGATCTGCTGCAGTGGTCAGCGGCTGCGTTCGGCGCGGTCGCGCCCGCGGCGACAGTGTTCGGCAAAGCATTCCTCGAAGCGCTCGGTCAGCGTGCCGCCGACGGTGCGGCAGCGCTTCCGAGCAAGCTACGCCAACGCTGGTTTCAGCGGGCACGGCGATCGCACGGTGATGTCGAAGTGGTTACGGTGCTCGACATCGAGAACCTGAACGCGGCGGCGATCCTGGTCACCACCGGCCTTCCGGACGAGGCGCGCCTGGCCCTGCTCGACCTCGACCCTACCGAGCCCGCACTGCACGGAAAGGTTCTGGAGTGGAACCTCTCGAGCCAGCAGTGGGTCCCGGTGGAAGCACCAGTCACACAGGTGAGTCCACCGCCCAGTGAACGAATCTGACCGAAGGCGTCGGCCGAATCGGTCACAAACCCCGATCCTGGATGGCGTCTCGTCCAGGATCAGAGTCTGGCTGACGAGCCTCAGGTCGGGAGATGTCGCATCTGCTGCGCCCACCACAGTTCGGACCGGTCATCCGCTCAGCGGTATGCGTCGCCGGTGCGGGCGATCACTACATCCATGGCAGACCGGGCTCGGAGCTCGGCCGGGGTGCCGGGGATGGTGGCGCGGCCTCGTATAGTACGGGGAAGTCACAAGATACCCATGGCCAGCATTTTGCGAGCTCGGCGGATCGCCCGGCATACGCCTCGTGGTAGGCGGCATCAGTTATCCACACGCGCAGAACGAGTTTCGGTGGCATCACGCATCATGGTGATGACCACGACCCAACACGAACGTGCGGAGCGCTGCGCCGATGACCACTACGGATAACTTGCTGTACGGCGGCACCCGTTGGGACGAGCGCGGCCAGTGGTGGTATGAGCTGATCCACGGTGACGGATCGACCGAGCGCGTGCCCGGTCTCGGTACGCGCTTGGCGTTCAGGATCCGCGACACGGCGCGATACTGCTTGGGATATCACGGATTCGGCAGTTTCCCGGGGCGGCGAGCGTGTCCGGATTCCGCGCAACTTGTCAGCGGCCGGCAGTGCCCGCTTTGCCGGGTGCGGGAAGGGTGGGCGGTGGTGCACACGCACCGCGGACCGATCTCGGCCTTGCCCGAGCAGATCCGTGCTTACGTGTCCCAGCCCCACCATCTCTATATCGCCTATTTCGGTGAGGGATTGGCCAAAGTTGGTACGGCGTCGGCGGTACGTCGGCATCGCCGCCTGTACGAACAGGGCGCGCTCGCCGCCCGGTTCATCGCCGACTCACCAGATGGCATGCATGTGCGCGAACTGGAGCGGGTGGTATCGGCACAGGCCGGTTTCCGGCAGGCCGTCGGCAGCGCGGCGAAGACTCGCGTCCTGACCAAGCCGCTGGCTCCGTGGGCGGCAGTGGAGGCTGCGGTGACCGCCGCAGCCTCCGAGGCGCTCGCCGTGTTGCCCACCGGGACGATGCGCACTGAAACGACCTGGTCGGGTGGCGGCGAGTTCTATCGCACAGTGGCGGAGCGAGGCCGCTACGCGACCGTCATCGATTTCGGCGGGGCGTTGCCGCCGGGGGAGTACGTCCTCGACGCGGTGACCGCGCACGGGCACACCATCGCTTGCCGCGACGGATCCGAGACCGGAGAACTTCTCCTGGCCAACGACACTCAGCTCATCGGGCGGCGTATCGAGCTCGACGATTCGATCACCGGCGGGTCCGTTGCAGCGCAGACGAGCTTGTTCTGAGGACTCCGGGACGTTTCGACGACCTGATCGAGTGGAACGTTCGCCTCGATCACAGTGCTGTCGGGATGGTCGGATCGAGGCGGGAGCGGGTGAACGTCGAGCAGCGACAGGCGCCGTATTCGGTGACACCGCGGCGGCCGTACCCGGGGCGGTTGAGTCGTTTCTGTGCCCGGAGGAAGACACGACCACTACGCACACGCCTCCACCAGCGGAAGCGTTGTGTGATCGGCGCGTAGGACGCTGGTCGATCCGTCCGCCTTTCTGGTGGCGGTGCCGGCTGACTACGTCATGGTCGGCGTCAGTTGACAGATGTGGCGGTGGGGGGAGCGGGACCAGAGTCGAGGCTGCGCAACATGCTTCAACGCTCCTCGGAAGGACATCGACATGGTCGACATTCGACACCCTCGTACGCGGCGCGCGGGCGGGGCGATCGCGGCGGTCACGGCTGCGGTGGCGGTCGGCAGCCTCGCCGTCGCCTGCACTGCGAGCACCACCCATGCCGGACCGACCGAGGACGCGCCGAAGCCGACCGTCGTCCTCGTACACGGCGCGTTCGCGGATGGGTCGAGCTGGAACGATGTCATCGACAAGTTGCGCAAGGATGGGTATCCCGTGGTGGCGGCCGCCAATCCGCTGCGGGGGCCCGCCGCCGACGCCACCACTGTGCGGGGACTGATCAGCCATATCAATGGGCCCGTGGTCCTGGTCGGACACTCCTACGGCGGATCGGTCATCAGCACCGCCGCAGCGGGCAGCGATCAGGTGAAGGCGCTGGTGTACGTCGCGGCCTTCCTGCCCGCGCCCGGTGAGACTGCGTTCGAGCTGACCAATAAGTTCCCCGGATCTACCCTGCCGGGCACGCTCAACGCCGTGCCGTTCACCGATGCCGACGGCAGTACCGGCACCGATCTGTACATCCAGCAGGACAAATTCCACGATCAGTTCGCCGCCGACGTCCCCGCCGATCGCGCCGCCCTGGCGGCCGCCGCACAGCGCCCGATCCGGCAGTCCGCGCTCGAGGAGAAGGCGACCGTCGCTGCTTGGACCGACAAGCCCAGCTGGGATGTGGTCACCACGCAGGACCTCAATATTCCGGTCGCGGCGCAGCGGTTCATGGCCGAGCGGGCGCACGCCCAGGTGATCGAGATTGCGGCGTCGCACTCGGTCACGGTCTCGCACCCGGATCGGGTCGCCGAGGTGATCGAGCAGGCCGCCCGGAACAACGCCCACTGAAGCGTCGCGAAAGACATTAGAGGAGAGAACGAATCATGGACATGAAGCTGGAAGTCGCCGTCGTGCCGGTCGCCGATGTCGACCGCGCCAAGGCCTTCTACACCGAGCGGCTCGGATTCCGTCTCGACGCCGATTTCCCGGTGGACGACGGCTATCGCGTCGTGCAGGTGACCCCACCCGGCTCGGAATGCTCGATCATCTTCGGCACGGGAGTGACCGCGGCCGCACCGGGCAGTCTGGCCGGGCTGCATCTGATCGTCACCGATATCGAGAAAGCGGTCGCGGAGTTGACCGCGCGCGGGATCGCGGTCGACGGACCGTTCCACGACGCCACCGGCGTTTTCCATCACGCCGGGACCGAAAGTCGAGTGCCGGGAGCGGATCCGCAGCGTCGCAGCTACGGCTCGTTCGCCGCGTTCACCGATCCCGATGGCAATGGCTGGTTCCTGCAGGAAATCACCCAGCGCGCACCCGGCCGCTGACCTCCATCGAAGGTGAAATCCGTGTCCGACAGAAAACTTCGTAGCTACGACGTGGTGGTCATCGGGGCTGGACCGGTCGGTGAGAATGTCGCCGACCGTACTCGCGCCGCCGGGCTGAGCACCGTGATCGTCGAATCCGAACTGGTCGGCGGCGAATGTTCGTACTGGGCCTGCGAACCCAGCAAGGCGCTGCTGCGCCCAGCCTCGCTCTACCGTGAGGCCGCGGCCTTCCCGGGAGTCGCCACCGCGGTCACCGGCGCGCTCGATGCGCCCGCGGTGCTCGAACATCGCGACCGCATGGCGGCCGGCTGGAACGATCGGGGCCAGGTCGAGTGGCTCGACTCCGTCGATGTCGACCTGATCCGCGGCCACGGTCGCCTCGGCGGGCCCCGTCAGGTGACGGTCCACACTCCTGAAGGTGAGACCGTGCGGCTCACCGCCCGGCACGCGGTGGCGGTGTGCACCGGCACCTCCGCGGCGCTGCCGCCGCTGCCGGGCCTGGATGCGTTGCGGCCGTGGACGAGTCGCGAAGCCACCAGCGCCCGCGAAGTACCGGGCCGGCTCGCGATTCTCGGGGCCGGGGTGGTCGCCACCGAAATGGCGGTCGCCTGGCAGGCATTGGGTGCCCAGGTCACGCTCATCGCCCGCGAGTCCCGGCTGCTGGGCCGCGTCGAAGCCTTCGCCGCGGACCTGGTCGCCGAGCGGCTCCGGGCAGCCGGGGTGGACCTGCGATTCGGCACCACCATCACCGCAGCAGATCGCGCGGGTGGCCCCGACGACACCATCCATCTGACCCTCACCGACGGCGCCCGGCTGGTCGCCGACGAACTGTTGCTCGCGACCGGACGCGCACCCCGCACCGAGGACCTCGGCCTCGACACGGTCGGTTTGCGACCGGGAGCGTGGCTCACCACCGACGACACGTTCACCGTGACCGCCGTCGACGGCGAGTGGCTGTATGCGGTCGGCGACGTCAATCACCGTGCGCTGCTCACCCATCAGGGCAAGTATCAGGCCCGTATCGCGGGGCCGGTCATCGCCGCCCGCGCGCTGGGGAATGCGCTCGACACCAGTCGTTGGGGCCCGCATGCCGGGACCGCCGACCTCGAGGCGGTGCCGCAGGTCGTGTTCACCGATCCGGAGATCGCGGCGGTCGGCCTCACCACCGAGGACGCCGCCCGCGCCGGACGGACGGTGGACGTGGTCGACTACGACAGCGGCCGCGTCGCCGGTGCGATCCAGCACGATCCCGGCTATCGCGGACGGGCCCGCATCCTGATCGATCCGGACCGCCGGGTCATCGTCGGCGCGACCTTCGCCGGCGCAGGCGTCGCCGAGCTGCTGCACTCGGCCACTATCGCCATCACCGCCGAGGTTCCCCTCGACCGGCTCTGGCATGCCGTCCCCTCGTTCCCCACCATAAGCGAAGTCTGGCTCCGCCTGCTGGAGACATATCGCGACCAACAGCCATCGTTCGCCCTGGGAGAAACCCGATGATCATCTACGAGCGGCTCTACGTCGGCGGCTCCTGGACCGAACCCAGCGAACCGGCACTGCTGGAAATCCTCTCGCCACACGATGGCTCGGTCATCGGCAGGGCGGCGCAGGCGCAACCCGCCGATGTGGACCGCGCGGCAATGCTGGCGCACACGGCGTTCGAAGGACGCGTATGGCGTGACACCCCGCTCGCCGAGCGAATCGCATTGCTGCGCAGATTCAATAAATTGCGCGAGGACGAGGCAGACCGGATCGCCGACCTCATTTCCGCAGAAAACGGCGCCGCCGCATGGTTCACCAAGGCAGGCCAGGCCGGTCTGACCCGCCAGGCGAATGCCTACCTCGCTGCTGCCGAGCATTTCGACTGGGAACGCACCCTCGAACCGTCGGACCCGAGTTCCCGCGTGCGCAGTGTGGTGCGGCGCGAGCCGGTCGGCGTCGTGGCGGCGGTGATCCCGTGGAATTCACCCTTCTCCTCCGCGACCTCGAAGATTCTGCCCGCTCTGCTCGCCGGGAATTCGGTGGTGCTGAAAGTATCTCCGGAGAACTCCCTGAGCATGGGCCTGCTGGCCGAACTGGTGGATCGAATCGGATTGCCGGACGGCGTGCTCAGCGTGCTGCCCGCAGATCGCGAAACGAGCGAGTATCTGATCTCCCATCCGCGGGTGGACAAGATCGCGTTCACCGGCTCGACCGCGGCCGGTCGCCGGATCGCGTCCATCGCGGGCACCCAGCTCAAACGAGTGAGTCTCGAACTGGGCGGCAAATCGGCGGCGGTGATCCTGCCCGATGCCGATCTGACGGCGGTGATGAACGGCCTGAAGTTCGGGTCGCTGTTGAACAACGGTGAATCCTGCATTGCCCAAACCCGTATCCTCGCCCCCCGCTCCCGCTACGAGGAGGTCATCTCGGCGCTGGCGGCGCTGGTCGAGTCCCTGCCGGTCGGTGATCCCCGCGACCCGGAGACCTTCATCGGCCCGATGGTTCGCGGCGATCAACAACAGCGCGTCCGCGACTACATCGAGATCGGCATCGCGGAAGGCGCGCGCCTGGTCTGCGGCGGCCCGCAGGTCCCGCCCGGCCCGCGGGGCGGCTTCTACGTCACCCCCACGGTTTTCGCCGATGTGACGCCGACCATGCGCATCGCGCGGGAGGAGATCTTCGGTCCGGTCCTGGTCGTCCTGGCCTACGACGGCATCGACGACGCGGTCCGCATCGCCAACGACTCCGAATACGGCCTCTCCGGCGGCGTGTGGTCGGCCGACGAGGCCGCGGCGCTGGCCGTCGCCCGCCGAATCCGGACCGGCACGGTCACCATCAATGGGGCGCCGATCGGATTCGACGGTCCCTTCGGTGGCTTCAAAGCCAGCGGAATCGGACGCGAGTACGGCGTGGTCGGGCTGGGCCAGTACACCGAATACCAGACGATCACCGTCTGACACCGCTGGTAGGGTGGTCACGGGATTATCGAGGAAGTCGACAGACGCTAGCCGCCCAGTCGAAGGCGGCGCATTCCTCATTCATTTCTCTCGGTGCCCCGTAACCGAACAGCCCGAGATTTTTCGAGCCTGATTCGCCTTCGTCTGCTTCCGCAATGTCTTGAAATCACGCGGCCCGCTCGTTCACGAGCAGGAAAGAGTCGACGACCCATGTCCACATCCATGCAATCAGCGATCACTCTGCAGCACGTGTCCTTCGAATGGCCCGACGGAACTGCCGCGCTCTCCCAGCTCAACGGGACCCTGACCACCGGGCGCACCGGTCTGGTAGGGCGCAACGGCTCCGGAAAATCGACACTGCTGCGGTTGATCGCGGGAATCCTCACCCCGACCTCCGGACGCATCGAAACCACCGGAGAGGTGGGCTACCTGCCGCAGACGCTGACCCTCGGCAACGACCACACCATCGCGGAATTGCTCGGCATCGCGGGCACGCTCGCGGCCGTGCGCGCGATCGAATCCGGCGAGACCGGGGAAGCGCACTTCGAGACGATCGGCGACGACTGGGACATCGAATCCCGCGCCGACGAAGCGCTGCACGACATCGGTTTCAGCGCCGCCGATCTCGACCGCAAGGTGGGGGAGATCTCCGGCGGCGAAGCGGTGCTGATCGCCATCACGGGTCTGCGGATTCGGCGCACACCGATCACGCTGCTCGACGAGCCGACCAACAACCTCGACCGCGAGACCCGCTCCAAGCTCGCCGAATTCGTGGACTCGTGGCCCGGCACCCTGGTGGTGGTGAGCCACGATCTCGAACTGCTCGAGCATATGGACGCCACCGCCGAACTGCACGGGACTGCGCTGGGTGTGTTCGGCGGGCCCTACAGCGTCTGGCAGCAGCACGTCGAGCAGGAGCAGGCGGCGGCCGCGCAAGCGGCGCGCACCGCAGAGCAGGCCTTGAAAGTCGAGAAACGCCAGCGCATCGAAGCCGAGACGAAGCTCGCCAGACGTGAACGCACCGCCAGGGCGACCCAGCGCGGCGGCGGCATACCCCGGATCCTGGCGGGCAACCGCGCCAGTAGAGCGCAGGGCTCCGCGGGCGCGATGCGCTCCACGCTCGACGCGAAAGTGCTCGCGGCCCAGAAAGTTGTGGACACCGCCGCATCCCGTGTCCGACGTGAGGAGCACATTCGTCTCGAATTGCCCGACCCGGATGTGCCGCGCAGCCGTCGCATCGCGGAACTACGCGACGGCGACCGCTCCATCGTCGTTCAGGGGCCAGAGCGGGTCGCTCTGATCGGCCGCAATGGCGCGGGCAAGTCGACATTCCTCGAAAATCTGATTCATGGTCGAGATCTGGAACGCGGGACGCTGCTGACCGACCGCGTCGGGTATCTGCCGCAACGCCTGGACAATCTGGACGAACAGGCCGGTGCGCTCGAGAACGTCCTTTCGGTGGCCGCTGCCACCGCGCCGGGCGCGATCCGCAATCAGCTGGCCCGGCTCCTGTTGCGCGGCAGCAGTGTCGAACGGCCGGTTTCGACACTGTCGGGCGGGGAGCGCTTCCGGGTATCCCTTGCGCGCCTGCTGTTCGCCGATCCGCCGCCGCAGCTGCTGATCCTCGATGAGCCGACCAACAACCTGGACATCGCCAGCGTCGACCAGCTCGTGGAGGCCCTAGGCGACTATTGCGGCGCGATTCTCGTGGTCAGCCACGATTATCCGTTCCTGCGCAGGATCGGTATCGACACTGTGATCGAACTCGATGCGGACGGCGGATTCCAGCTACGCGACTCCTTATAGACGCGCAAAGGCGGGGCCCGGTTGTTGACCGGGCCCCGCCTTTCCGGCTTTCAGAGGTGGTCGGCGTCGATGATCGCCTGGGCGAACGGGCGCGGCGCCTCCTGCGGCACGTTGTGGCCGATACCGTCGAGAACACGGTGCTCATGCTTGCCGGTGTACTTTGCGGCGTAGAGCTTTCCGTCCTTGGCCGCGCCGTCGAAGTCGCTACCGAGCGTGATGGCGGGCACGGTGATCGCCGGTGCGGCGGCCAGTTGCCGCTCGTAGCTGTCGTATTGCGGCTCGCCCGGCGCCAGGCTCAAGCGCCAGCGGTAGTTGGAGATGACGATGTCGACGTGGTCGGGATTGTCGAAGGCGGCGGCGCTGCGGTCGAAGGTAGCGTCGTCGAAATTCCAGGCCGGGGAGGCGCGCTTCCAGATCAGCTTGTTGAAATCGTGCCGATTGCGGCTGTAGCCGAGGCGGCCACGCTCGGTGGCGAAATAGTATTGGTACCACCACCCGAGTTCGGCCTCGGGAGCCAGTGGCTGCTGCTGCGCCGCCTGCACCGTGACGATGTACCCGCTCACCGCGACCATGGCCTTGACCCGCTGCGGCCACAGCGCGGCGATGATGTCGACAGTCCGCGCGCCCCAATCGAAGCCGCCCAGTACGGCCTTGTCGATGTGCAAGGCGTCCATGAAATCGACGATGTCGCGTGCGATGGCCGACTGCTGACCGTTGCGGACGGTCTGGGTGGAGCGGAAGGTGGTCGAACCGTAGCCGCGCAGGAACGGAACCAGAACCCGGTAACCGGCGGCCGCCAGCAGCGGACCGACATCGGCGTAGCTGTAGGCGTCGTAGGGCCAGCCGTGCAGCAGGATCACCGGTTGACCGGTGCCGGGCCCGAATTCGGCGTATCCGACGCTGAGAACACCAGCGTCGATCTGCTTGATCGGTCCCAGGGTTGTGTTGTCGCCCGAGCCCTTCCGCAGATCCGCGCCGGGGACCGGCGTCGTGGCCCCCGGCGCGGTGGCGGAATCCGTGCCGCAGGCGCTCAGCGAGGCGGCGGTCAGGCTCGCGGCACCCGCTACGAGCGCACCACCGAAGAATCGTCTGCTGATATTCATTCCGCCGACGCTAGGTAGCGCGCGGTCGTGGCCGCGAGCGTCGGATGACGTAATCGGTGTCCATTGCCCAGGCCCGTTCTACTACGCCGTCTCTTCCTCGGTCGGCAGCACCCCCGCGAGGTCACCGCGCGAACTGATCCCGAGCTTCGGGAAGATCCGGTGCAGGTGAGTGCTCACGGTCCGGTGCGACAGGAACAGCCGCTGCCCGATCTCCCGGTTGGTCAGCCCTTGGGCCGCCAGTTGCGCGATGCTCAGCTCGTGCGGGGTGAGCCGGTCGCGGGCATCCGGATCGCGATTCGGGCTCGATTCGCCCGCGCTACGCAATTCCAGGCGGGCCCGTTCACTCCACGCCGTGAAGCCAAGGGCGTCGAAAGTCTCTCGCGCCTTGCGCAAATGGGTGCGGGATTCGACGACTCGCCGCTGCCGCCGCAGCCACTCGCCATAGGCGAGATGCAGGCGGCCGCGTTCGGCCGGCCAGCCGGTCAGATCCGCCTCCAGTGCGGCGGCGAACAGCTTTCCGGCCATATCACCTGCGAGCACCGCTCGCGCGTAGCGCATTCCGATGTGCAGGGCGGGCGATGACGTGGCTGCCGCGACCGGTTCCAGTTCGCGCAACAGTTCCGCCACCGCGTCGGTCTGTCCGGCGCGGACCGCGGCCTCGGCGATTTCGGTGAGGAAACACGCGCGCAGCGTCAGTGAATACGACGGATCCCGCGGATCGTGGACGCGAGCCAGATCGGTGAAGGCGTCATCGAATCGGCCCTCGCCGAGCGCGATGAGCCCGCGGGTGAGCTGCACCGTGGCCAGCACAGGCCGCGCGCCGGCCGCCAGTCCGGTCCGTTCGGCGTCCGCCGCGAGTGCGGCGGCCTGCAAGTAGTCGCCACGCAGCGCCGCGATTTCGGCCTGTACCGCGACGACCACCGCGTGCATGAACGGCGCCCCGGTCTCCCCGGCGAAGGCCGCGGCCTCGGCCGCGATGGGCGCGGCAGCGGCGAGGTCGCCGAGCCGGGCCAGGCTCCAGGCCTGGATCGCGAGTGCCCGGGTCAGCAGCCCCAACTGTCCGGCGGAGCGGAATCCGGGTGCGGCGGCGGCCGCGAACTGTGCCGCGAGGTCGAAAGCGCCGACCTGATAGGCCGCACTGCTGAGAAAGTGATCGACCTCCGGATCACGCCCGGTGGTCGCGGCCAGCGCGCGCAGGTGACCGAGGACCTGTTCGCCGCGCTCGAACGGGGCAACGATCGAGTCGACCGCGAGCTTGCGCGGATCACCGTCGGGAATGCCGAAGGTGTCGGCGACCGCGAGCACCGCGCGCCGGGCCTCGGGTCCGGGTTCGACCCAGAAGCACCGCATGGCCGCACCCCACAGGATCCGCAGCGCGGGATCCACATACCCGTCGGCGGCGACGGCGGCCGCGAGCGCGGCCAGTTCGCCGATACGCGAAGGGCTTTCACGCATCCCGTCCTCGAACCCGCTGAGCAGCCAGTTCGCGGTGGCCTCCTGCGCGGCGGTGAGAGGGAGCGTACGTGCGGTGTCGACCAGGCGATCGGCCGTGTCGCGGTGACCGGCGTCGACGGCCAGTTCAGCAGCGCGCAGGAGTCGATCCGCGCGTCGGCCGGGGGTGGCGCTCAGCGCCGCAGCACGCTCCAGCGCCGCGATCGCGCCGCCGCGGTGCCGGGACCGTTCGGCGGCGTCCTCGAGCGCCGTAGCCACCTCCTCGTCGGCGCCGACCGCACCCGCCGCCCGATGCCACACCTGGCGATCCGGTGACTCGGTGAGCAGGTCCGAGAGGGCCCGGTGGGCCCGCTGGCGCTCCTCGGGCATCGCCGCCGCCACCAGGGCCGAACGAATCAGCGGATGCCGGAAAGTCACCGTGCCGGGACCGATATCGATCAACCCGGCCGCCACGGCAGGGGCGAGAATCTCGGTTCCCACCTCGGATCCCAGGAGAATCCCTGCGGCAATCAGCGTCTCACTGAGCGAATCGCTGTCATCGAGCGCCGCGACGAGCAATGCCGATCGGGTGCGCTCGGGCAGCGCGGCACCACGCGCCGAGAAGGCGCGTTCGAGGCGCTCGGTCAACGGCAGCGCTGGAGCGGTTTCGCTGAGATACCCCACCGCCGTGGGCAGTTCGATCAGCGCGAGCGGGTTGCCTTGCGCCTGCGCGAGCACCCGACGACGGACCTCGGCAGGCAATTCCGGTGCGATGCTGTCGAGCAGCGCGTTCGCGTCGTGCTCGGGCAGCGGACCCAGCCGCATGGTGGTCAGTCCGGCCTCGCGCAGCGGTGAATCTGCACCGTGGCGCACCGTGGCGAGCACAGCGACGGGTTCGGAGTCGATGCGGCGCGCGACGAAGGCGAGGACCTCTGCGCTGGCGGGATCGAGCCAGTGCACGTCCTCGGCGACGACCACCAGCGGCCGTTCGACCGCCAGGTCCGCCAGCAGGGTCAGCGCGGCCAGCCCCACCAGGTGCAGGCTCGGCTCCTCGGTGGTATCCGACATGCCCAAGGCGTTCGTCAGCGCCTCGAATTGGTGCCTCGGCAGGGTATCGAACGCGCTGCGTAGCGGGTAGAGCAGCCGGTGCAGCCCGGCGTAGGTGAGGCCGTGTTCGGCCTCCGCACCCGCGGTCCGCAGTATCCGCAGCCCCGCGGCGGCCGCGGCGGCGGCCGCCTCCGCGACCAGTGCCGACTTGCCGATTCCGGGTTCCCCCTCGATCAGGATGCCACTTCGCTCGCCGGGACCGTCCACCAGTGCGGCCAGGTCTTTCAGCTCGGTCTCTCGTCCGAACATCGGCATGTGGGCGTTCTCCTCCCGGGGCCGTCACGGGATGCGGCGACCCGCCGCGACCTTACCGAAACCGGATTACGTCACCCCAGCGTCAACTTACAGATTCGGCGCCCTGGTCGCGGCGGCGAAGGTAGCCCCATGACTACGGTACGTTTTCACCTCCTGTCCACACTGACTCCCGCCGAGGTCGTGCGGGTACTCACCGACTTCGGACCCGATCGCGCCGAGGTGTGGCCGAACATCGACGCCGAGCACTTCCGAATCCACGACCGCGGCGACACCTGGGCCGAGGTCACCGAGGGCACCGCCGCCGCCTGGGAGCGCGCCCGCTACGAATGGGATCCCGCCGGTGACACCGTCACCATCACCACGCTGGACTCGAAGCTGTTCGGCACGGGCGGCGGCTGGGTCTTCCGCGCCACCCCCGCCGCGTCGGGCAGCCGCGTCGATGTCGAACTGACCCGCACTCCGCAGGCGGTCAAGGGGAAGATCCTGGCGATGCTGCTGCGGCTGGTCGGGCCGTCGTCATTGCGCAAGGCGTTCGCCGGACCGCTTCGCGCCGCGTGATGAGCAGAGTCGCCGCGCGCGAGATACCCGGCCACGACGGCGTCACGCACCATTCGACTGGCGCCGGAGTGATCGAGACCCTGTGACGGCGGCTTCCACACCCGTCCGTAGCGCGGCGGCGACGGCTTCCACGACCTGGATGTGCTGGACCCGCCGCAGCTCTCTGTCCGCTCCCGAGGTCGCTTACGTCAGTGCCCGGTTGCTTCAGCGGCGCGACCAGAAAACGGACCAGCCGAAACAACGCCGGGCCGCCTTCGACCGCAGAACTCAACCGACACACGACGCCTGGTGGCTCGGCTCGTACTTCGCCAGATAACAGCCAAAGACGGTCACCACCTGCACAGCGAACCGCACCCTCGTCCGCGTCGAGTTCAGTGTTCTGCGCGCGCACGCCTACATCCTGTCGGCATGCGCCGTGTGACGAGTACCGCGATCCGCGGGCGACGTCTGCCGGTCGCCGAACCCCGAGCCCGCACCGGTTTTCCTTCCTCGGGTCCGAGCGCGACCATCGAAGCGTGCGTCAACTTCTCCGCTCGGTGTGGTACGGCGCCGAACCCGCCGCGGCGGTCCTGGCGGGACTGGGCGCTGGTGGGGGTGTTCATCGGGCTTGTGCTGCTCGAAGGGGCGGGACGGCGGGATCATCGCCAGACCGTGATTCCCGAACGCCGGGAGCAGGTCGTCAACCGCAAACCCAAGGGCCGGGCAGGCGGGCGGACACCGAGCTTCGATGCCGAGATCTACAAACGCCGCAATGTCATCGAATGTGCCTTCGACAGGGCCATTGTCGTAATAAGAAGCGGGCGGGTTGATCGGCCTGGGAGTGCGAGTCCGAATCACTCTCGCCGATCGGGCTCGAGGAACTCTTACCGACAGGTAGCCCGCCGGACCGGTAGCCGCGATCGGCGCCGTGCCGGGTGCGAGCCGGCAGCGCTGCAACACCCACTACGCGATCGAAGTTCGTGGCTGTGGGTGCGGACCCTGCCGCATGCGGTGTTCGACCAAGCGGATCATGACCACCAATACATGTCCATCGCCTTCACCGAGCGCCTCGCCGAGGCCGGGGTCCAGCCCTCGGTCGGGGCGGTTGGATCGGCCTACGACAACGTCACGTAATACCCCTCGTTTGCGGCTGGTGACACGATCCTCATCGGCACCCCCACAGTGCGGCCGATGAGTTTGGGGCTCCCGATCGGTCGAAGCTCGTGACACTCTAGGAAAGGACACCGCCATGTCGGAGCTTCTCGTCGACTTCATCACCTCTCTCGACGGCTACGCATCGGGAGAAGGATGGCCCGGGTTCTGGGGCCTCGAGGGCCCGGAGTACCTCGCATGGCTCGGCGAGCAGCCCGAGGCCACCTACCTGATGGGAGCGAATACCTACCGCCTGATGTCGGGCTTCGCCGCCGGCGAGGTCCCGAGTGGCCAAGACGAGTTCAGGCCCGAGGAAGAGGCGTCCGTCGACGAGCTCACGCGAGCGTCCAAGGTGGTGTTCTCCTCCTCACTCGAGGAGCCACTGAGGTGGGCCAACTCCACGCTCGTCCGCGACGACGCCGTCGAGGCGGTCCGCTCCATGAAGTCGAGCGGCTCGGGACTGCTCAGCACGATCGGCAGCCTGAGCCTGTGCCGGTCCCTGCTGAGAGCCGGACTCGTCGACCGATTCCGGGTCGTGATGTTCCCGGTGATCACCGGTGCCACGGGCGCGGAACGCATCTACGACGGCTATCCGGACGTTGCGCTCGAGATGATCGATCAGCGCACCTTCGATGGCCGCATCCAGCTGGTCGAGTACAAGCCCCGCGTGCTCGAGCACCCGCCGCTCGGCGCCCCTGCGTGACGTCGCCCGTCCTCCGGTCCGGAGCGCCGCCAGGCCCGGCATCCAAGTGCCCGATGCCCCGTAATGCCGCTGGCCGCGCGGACCGAACCGGCAGCCGGCTCGGTCCGGCGGAAGATCGGCCCATGAGGTCCGAGTCCGCCGGATCTGGCGGTAAGTCGCCGCCGCAGATAGTTACGCGAGTCGGTACCACCCGCCGGGTGCATATGCCCACGTCGCTGTTCGAGCTACTGTTGGTGCCATCCCTTGCAGGTATCCAAGCCGGGCTTCGTGCTGCCGCGAGCTGTGAAGAATTCGGTTAGAAGTTCACTGACGGGAAGGCCTCGGCTTCGAAGGAAGTCGTCGAGCATCGCGAGCACCTCGGCGAGTGGGTGAAGAGCTGAGGTCTCAATAGCGAGGCCGCCTATTTCGAGGCGAGGTCAGTACGAATGAACCTGTGAGTGCGCCTCTTCGAGAGAACATCCCGCCAGGAGCGCCTCGACTCCGCTGGTGAAGTTGGGGCACTCGACGATGTCATCGTGCGGGCAGGCCAGACCATGGGCGATGGCGGTGCGTGCCGCCAGTGCCTGGGCAATCCGTTGATCCAGCTCGGTGAGCTTGCGTTGATACAGCTCCCGCCAGCTGTCGTCGGTCAGCGAACGAGACGCGATGAACGCTTTGACCTCCCGCAATGTGAAACCGACGTTTTGCAGCGCCAAGACCACACCGACCAGCCCGACCGCCGACGGCGGATAACGCCGTTGGCCCGAGACCCGGGCCGGTGGCGGTAGCAGGCCCAGTTCCTCCCAGTACCGCAGCGCGGAGGTGGCGACACCGGTGCGGCTCGCCAGCTCACCGATCGTCAACTGTTCACTCATTTGACTTCAAGCATACTTGAAGCCGTTCACTGGCGATCATGCAGAAAGTAGCCACAGCTCTCAAACAACGGGCGATCAGATATTTGGTGCGCCAGGCCCGTCACCCTCGCGGCTTCGTCGGGTGGGCGAACGGCTGGATGTTCGCTCTTCGCCCCTCCAACCGGCAGCGCAACGTCTGGGCAGTTTCGTTGCTGGACGTGCAGCCCACCGATCGGGTATTCGAGATCGGTTTCGGCCCCGGCGTCGCCATCGCCGAGTTCGCCGGCCGCGCCACCCAGGGGCATGTCTTCGGGATCGACCACTCCCGAGCCATGGTTCGGCACGCCGCCCGCCGCAACGCCGCCGCCGTCCGTGCCGGCCGAGTGCATCTCACGCACGCCTCGGTGGAGCAGTTGCCGAGTTTCGACGATCCGCTCGACGCCATCCTCGTCGTCAACTCCGTGGGATTCTGGCCTGACCCGGTGGAGCGGCTTCGCGAGCTGCGCCGCCTGCTCCGGCCCGCAGGACGCATCGCGCTCGTCAGCCAGCCCCGCTGCCCCGGCGCCACCCGGGACACCACGGCCCGAGCCGGCCAAGAACTCCAGGACCTGCTCGCCCAGGCCGGCTTCACCGAGCTCCGGGTCGAAACCCTCGACCTCGATCCGCCTGTCGCCTGTGTTCTCGCCATCAACCCGACCGACGTACCCTCTTGACCGCCCGCAGCACACCGGACAGCCTCGGTAGTGCTGACTGCATGACTAAGAAGCCAGGGCCGGAATCGTCCTCGATGGGGAATGGGTGACACGACGGTTGCCGATACCGGCTTGATGTCGCCGAGGTCGAGTCGAGGGACCTCGGACATCGGTTTGCGGAAAATCTCGATTCTGTATTCGGTGAAGGCATCGGTGGTTCTCGCCGAGTAGTGCCGACCGCTGTCGGTGATCGGTTCGACGCCCATCCGCGGTTCGTCCCAGCCGGGATACTCCCATTCATCGATGTAGATGTCCTGTGGTCAGCAGGTGGTACACGACCTCGGTGATGCGCTCGCCGGGCAGTTCGGCAACGATCGCCGTCAGTGATTCCTCGGCGCATTGGATCGCCTCCCGTGACATGCGTTGCGGTGTTGGTGACGGCAGCCACTCGGCGCAGGTGACGACCTCGAAACCGCGATTGGGGAAAACGGTATCCATGAAGAAGTCGTGCGTTGTCGGTTCGTCGTCGGCACAGCCGTCGCGCAGAACGATCACCCGGTAGTCGCGGTCTGCTGCGACGTAGCACGTTGCAGTTACCATTGCGCTGGTGGCGACACCTGCGATCGCGAGCGTGTCGACACCGTGCGCACGGAGTACGAGGTCGAGATCGGTGCCTGCGAATGAGCTGGACCGGCGCTTGGACGCGATGACATCCTCGGCGGCGACCGGCGATTCGACCTCGTTCCGGGCGCCCCCTCATGAAAGGCGTCGCCCGCTTCGTGGAAGGGCCGGAACAATTCGCCGTGTCGCGGCAAGTCGATTCCATTGGGGGCGCGGAGCAAATCGCACGAACACTACTAGCGTGCCGATCTCGCGAACCCGGGGGAGCAGTTCGTACCGTGGGTCCACCACCTGTGCGGCGAATGGATGGTTGGCCGTGATGCCCCGCTGGAGGGAAGGTTTCAACTGAGATGAGGCGGTTCCTGCAGCTTCCAGCGGTCAAGTCGGGAAGGCGGGCGATCGCTCATGACCGCCTCGCAACGCGGCGGCGAGCTTGGCGGGGGATCTCATCTAGCGTTCGGAGGCGCGGCGGGTGCCGAGTGTAGCTTGGGCTGTGACCTTGACTGGGTGCCTGATCGGAGCTGGCGGCCCCGATCCGGCTAAGAACTCGGTTCAAAATGAGTTGCGGAGAATATGACCGAGCAGGCGAGGCTGAGTAGGGCGTGGCGGATGTCGGCTCGGCGTTCGTAGCGGTTCGTAGGCGTTCGAATGCGTGTAGCCATGCGAAGGAGCGCTCGCGTTTGGTGACCGAACACGGTACGGACTACCTGCATGGCCAGATCATGACCATCGCTCAGGCCATCGGCTCACCGGACGCGGTTGCGTTCCCCGGCGGCCGACTTGGTCGCCGAAGCGCTCGAATCAGGTCACGGCCATGACAGCTACGCCCGCCTGGTGGAACGCTTCAGCCGCGGATAGCTGCGCTCACGGCCTCACCGGTCCGATGAGGTTCGAGAAACCGCCTTCGATCCTCACTCGTGGTTCGAAATCAGGTGCACCGTCTGCACGACATGGGCGCACATGTTGCCGACGTCATTTCGCACCTCGACTGTGACCACGACCTGACGTCCGCTGACCCGGAGCGGAACCGCGATCGCGGTGGCGACATCGGTAATCGGACACAGAAAGTGGGTGGTGGAGTCCGCTGTCGCGGGCAGTGCGCCGGGCTTGCCGTTCACGGCCGCGCACACAGCTGCCGTCGCGTCGGCCAGTGCCATGACCGCGCCGCCGTGCAAGCCACCGCCGGTGGTCGAGAGGGCGGCAGAGTGAGTCAGCCGCGCGGTCACCCGGTTCGGTTCGATGTGATCGAACTCCACTCCCAGAGTGCGCACGAATGGTGCGAGCGCGTAGACGTCCTCGGTGGTGATGGTCATGACGGTTCCCTTCTAAATAAGACTCTCTAGAGAGATGACTCTAGGCAGGGCGGGCAGTACTGTCCAGGAATGCCTCGACTGGTGCACGACACGGACCACATCCTGGACACGGCCGCGCAGTTACTGCGGACGGGCGGTGTCGCCGGGGTGACTGTCAGCGCGGTCGTCCGCGCGGCAGGAGTGTCGAGTGGGTCGGTTTATCACCGGTTTCCGGATCGGGCCGCATTGCTCGGCGCGTTGTGGACGCGGACGCTCGCGCGCTATCACACCGCGGCGTACCCGCTGTTCGACGGTGATCCCGTCGAGGCCGCGGTGGCGCTGGCCGGATACACCGTGCGGTGGTGTGCGGCGAACCCGCTGGACGCGCACGTAATGCTCACCGGCGCCGCCAGATTCGGCGCCGATGCCTGGCCGGAGATGGTACGTGCCGAGCGAGACGCGGAGAACGAGCGCTGGAACTCGGCGATGCGCGATCTTGTCGCGCGGCTCGGCGAACAGACCGGGCGCGGGCGCACCGCCCTGCTCCTGGCGGCCGTCGACCTGCCCATCGCCGCGGTGCGCCGCTACCTGACCTCCAGCTCCGCGATCCCGGCGGACCTCGCGGATGTCACCGCCGCACTCGTGCGCGACGCGCTGCGCTGAGTGGCCGTCACGGCCTCGCTCACTCGGGTGGATCCGCTGCCGACCGACCGTCGAGCAGGGCTTCGAGGTCGGCGGGGCCTGGTCCGGGAAGAGGTGCGCCGGGGGTCGGCTGCAAACCGTTGACGAACAAGGTGAGATGGCGGTCGGCCAGATCGGACCACAGCGGAGTGCGAGGCAGGGGCTGGGTGAGCAGGGCGGCGCAGGCGACGATGTCGGCGGCGGTGACGTCCGGCCGGATCGCGCCGTCCGCACGGCCCTCGCCGAGGAATCGGTCGAGTGCCGCGGCGATGCGCTGCCGCGCGGCGACTGCGGCCGGGTCGGTGAGCGGTGGGGCTCCGCGCAGCGGTAGGACCAGTTGGTCGCCGAGTTCCAAGCAGCGGCGCAGGTAGGTTTCGATGGCGGCGGTACCGGTCGCGCCGGCGGCGGTGATCTCGTCGAGCACGGCCTCCAGCATCGCGTAGGCGCGCTGTTCGAGGGCCTGCAGCAGCGCCGCGCGGTGGGGGTAGCCGCGGTAGAAGGTGCCGACGCCGACACCGGCGGCAGCGGCGATGTCGGTCAACGGCACGCCGGGCCCGCGCCGGGAAATGAGTTCGGCCGCGACGGTGAGAAGTTTCTCCCGGTTCAGTGCGGCGTCTCGGCGCAGGGCCCGGCGGCGGGACGGCGGTGTGGACTGAGACGGTGTCATCGTCTCTTCATTGTCGCCGCCCGGTGGCCGTGCCCACCCGGCTGGGTACGATCCGCCGCTCCGGATCGACCGCGGCGCGGATCGCCCGCAGTCTGGCCAGCGCCGGATCCGGCAGTGCGTTCGCGACCGCGGCCCGGCCTTCGGCGAAGGACGCCATCGCCTGGCCGGTATCCGCCGGAGCAGCGAGCATTTCGATCGCCGCGAGTGCCGGTTCGGCGGTGGCGCCGATACCGACGGCGTGCAGCAGCCACGGTCCTGGCGAGGTGGTCATCGCCCCTTCAGGACCGGCTGTGGTGCGCGCCGTGTTACGCAGTTCGAGCATTGCGATCCCACCGGCGGGCGACGCCGCACGGTTCAGCAGTGCCGCGCTGACATCGGGGGTGTTCGGGTCCAACCAGCGCCCGAGCCCGAGCGCCGGCATCGGGCCGGACGGGTCGAGGTGGATGTGCGCCAGGCGCGCACCGTCGGCCGGACCCCATGGGTCCTCGGTGGCCGGAGCGGGCACGGTGGACAGCGCTTCGAGCAAGGGTGCGGCCGCGGCCTCCCCGGCGGGCGAGGCGTAGGCCAAGTGGACGACCGGACGCCCGGACAGTTCGGGCGGAAACGGTCCCGCCGGCGGTGTGTGCAGCACCGCCAGGCTGGTCGACAGCGCATCCCCGGCTGCGGCCAGCCCGCGGTGGTAAGCCGTGATGACGGCGTCGAGCGCGTCGATTCCCCACAAGCGGTAGCCCGCCCACATCGCCGTCGGCGCCACCAGCCGTACGGTCAATCCGGTCGCGATGCCGACACCACCGCCGCCGCGGAAGGTCCACAGCGCCTCGCGATCGATCGGATCGACCGCATCCTCGGCGGCGCGGCGCATGCGCCCGGCCCCGTCGACGTAATCGACGGCCAGCAGGGCCGCCGAGGCCAGCCCGTAGGGATGCAGTAGCCAACCGACCCCGCCGCCGAAGGTGTAACCGGACACCGCGACGGTGGACGAGGTGCCGGCGAGCCCGGCCAGTCCGAACCGGGCGGCGGCCGCGTTCACCCGCGTCCAGGTAGCGCCCGCCCCGATGTGCCCGGTGTGGGCGACGGGATCGATGTCGACCGTGTCCAGCGCGGAGGTGTCGATGAGCAATTGATCGTCACCGATGGCCGCTCCGGCACCATGGCCGCTGGCCTGCACGGCGACTCGCAGATTCCGATCCGCCGCCCAGTGTACGAGTGCGGCGACCTCCCGGTCCTGACGTGGGCGGGCGACCACGGCCGGATGCTGGGGCGCGACGGTGTTGTGCGGGCTGGTCGCGGCACGGTAGACCTCGCTCTCCGGGCCATGGATTATTCCGGCCGGTAGTCCCAGCGCCGTGGTCGTGCGGTTCTGCTCGCTCATCTGTGTCCTCTTCCACTGTGTCCCGGATCGGGAGCGGGCGTTCGCCCGTCTCACCGGCAACCACTTATGCGGAATATTTCTTCCGGATAGGTGTTGCATTGTCCGGGTGCCATGACGGCACCCGGACCGAAGGAATCTCAATGACCATGTCAAGCCGCAGCTCGGATTCCGTTGATGCTCGGGGGCTGGGTGTCGAAGGGGCGGTTGTCGCGCAGCAGTGCCCACAGCACGTCGACCAGGCGCCGGGCCAACGC
>NZ_VUOT01000024.1:0-127544 GCF_009829295.1 Nocardia sp. CY15 | reverse complement strand
GAGCGTCCAGCACGGTGGGGCAGCCATTCCTTCGCAGCCACAACAACAGCAACCAACCATCAGCTACACCCCACCGCCCTGGGCATCCAGGGCACCAACCCCAGACACCCACAAACTTAGGGACTTCAACCATCGCCGCGTGTACCTGTCGGCCGCGCCGAGCGGCACCGCCGGAAAAGCCGTGCACGACGGATCGTTGACGATGAGCGTTCCGGACGAACGGCGGACCTTGACGGTGGCGCCGGGCCTGGCCGCGGCGTGTTCCCGCGACACCGCGCAGGGCTCGGCCGGGATGGCCGCGGTGCTGGACGTGTGCGCGAAGGACTCGCGCATCGCCGAGCGCAACGCGCTGACCTTCACCAGCGTGCCGATGACCGAGCCCACGGTCATCTCGGGCCCGGTGAACGTGCATCTCAACACCGTGCACGACGCCGCCGACGGCTACTGGAGCGTCACGGTGAACGACGTCGCACCCGACGGCTCGTCGAAGGTGCTGACCACCGGGCAGCTCACCGCCTCACTGCGCGCCATCGACGAACAGAAGAGCGGCCGCACGCCGACCGGCGACCTGACCGACCCGTTCAACCCGATCACCCTCGACAGTGTGCAGCCGGTCGTGCCCGGTGAGCCGGTGGCGTTGGACATCGCGGTCATCCCGACTCAAGCGGTGCTGCAGCCCGGACATCGGCTGCGGATCGACGTCTTCGCGGCCAACTCGCCGAAGGCGCTGGCCTTCCGGCCGATGCTCAACAACACCGAACTGAAGCCTCAGCACCTCAGGTTGGATCCGTCGGCGCCGAGCTTCGTCATCGTGCCGACCAACCGCCCGCTGGGCTGAGCCGCGTGGGCTGCTCCGAAGAGCGACCCACACGAACTCACAGTTGCGAGCCCACCTCCGCGGAAATCAACTCGAGATGCCCGAGATCGCTCAGATCCAGCACCTGAAGGTAGATGCGGCTGGTGCCGATCTCGGCGTACCGGCCGATCTTGTCCACCACCTCGGCGGGAGAGCCCGCCAAACCGTTGGTCTTCAGCTCGTCCACCTCGCGTCCGATCGTCGCGGCCCGGCGCGCCACCTCGGCGTCGTTCGCACCGACGCAGACCACCAGCGCGTTGGAGTAGACCAGATCGTCGGCCGCGCGGCCGCGCGCTTCGGCCGCGGCGCGCACCCGGTCGAACTGCCGCGCGCTGTCCTCGATCGAGGAGAACGGCATGTTGAACTCGGTGGCGTACTGCGCTGCCAGCCGGGGGGTGCGGGTGGCGCCCTGCCCGCCGATCACCACCGGCACCGGATCCTGCACCGGCTTGGGCAGGGCGGGGGAGTCGATGAGCTGGTAGTACTTGCCGTCGTAGCTGAAGGTGTCGCCGAGTTTCGTCGCCCAGAGCCCGGTGATGACGGCCAGCTGTTCTTCCAGCCGGGCGAATTTGTCGGCGGGGAAGGGGATGCCGTAGGCGGCGTGCTCCTCGGCGAACCAGCCGCTGCCGAGGCCCAGCTCGACCCGGCCGCCGGACATCTGATCCACCTGCGCGACCTGGATCGCCAGCGGGCCGGGCAGCCGGAAGGTGGCGGCGGTGACCAGGGTGCCCAAGCGGATCCGCTGGGTCTCCCTGGCCAGACCGGCGAGGGTGATCCAGGCGTCGGTGGGGCCGGGCAGCCCGTCGGCGCCGCCCATGCTCAGGTAGTGGTCGGAGCGGAAGAACGCGTCGAAGCCCAAGTCCTCGGTGGCCTTGGCAACGGTGAGCAGTGTGTCATAGCTCGCGCCCTGCTGCGGCTCGGTGAAGATGCGTAGTTCCATGTCTCCCGACCCTAGTCTGTCGGCCGATCGGCGACTCGCGCCGATGGTCGCGCTTTGTCCGGCCGATCGCGTAGTTGCGGTCCTCGAAATCCAGAGGCGCTCGGTGCGATCGTCACTGCACGGGCCGACGAAGTGACCAGCCGTGGGATTGTGGCCGATGACAAGTTCGCGAGCACGAGATGCGCCACCGTAGGGAAGAAGGTTCGAGTGCGCGATGTACCGGTGATCGTCGTGATGGGGGTGTCGGGTTCGGGAAAGACGACGGTCGGCACCCGGTTGGCCGACGCGCTTCGCGTCGAGTACGCCGAAGGCGACGACTTCCACCCGCCCGCGAACGTCGCGAAGATGGCGGCAGGCACGCCGCTGGGCGACGCCGACCGCGAACCCTGGCTCGACGCCCTGGCCGCCTGGATGGCCGAGCGACGCGGCCGGGGAGCTGTCGTCACCTGCTCCGCCCTGAAACGGGCATACCGCGACCGGCTACGCGCGAGTGCCCCCGATACGTTCTTTCTCCACCTGCACGTCCCTCGGGGTGAACTCGAGCGCCGCATGGCCGAGCGGCGCGGGCATTTCATGCCGTCGAGCCTGCTCGATTCGCAGCTGGCCGCCCTCGAGCCACTGGATCCCGACGAGGACGGCGGCGCCGTCGACGCGACACGACCTCCCGCGGATGTGGTCCGGGAAGCCGTGGCAGCACTGCGGAGATATGCCGGTTAGAGACCGCCGAGACCGGACAGAGCTTCGAAGCCCAGATCGAGCCCGCGCCACAGTGCGTCGATCTCGGCGGTGACGACCGGCGCCGAGGCGGGATCCCGCATGGCCAACCCGTTGCCGAAGATGACGACATTGGCGCCGGCGTCGGCCAGACGGAGCAGGGGACCGGTGGCGACGCCGGGACCGAGCAACGCGTCCAGGCCCTCGCCGAAGAAGTAGAAGCGCCACAGCGGCCCGAGGTCACCGCCGTAGACCGCCTTGGTCGTCTCCACGATCAGCGCGCCCTGCTGGGCGATCGCGTCGACGATCCGGAAATAGTCGCGCGCGTTGGCGACGGTGCTGCCGACAGCGGCGACGGAATAGGACAGGTCGACGGTCAGATGCGCGTTGTAACCGGCCATCGCGACGCGCGCGGGGGACAGCTCGCAGCGGCGGGTCAGGCCGAAATAGTGCGCCCAGTGCGGTTCGGCGGGGGCGCCGGTGAATTCGGCGTGCACATTCCGCAGGAAGCGCGACAGCAGCTCGAGGCTGATCCGATGCGCCCATTCCGGGTCGTCGAACGACGCGGAGTCGCGCTGGAGCGGCAGGACGGCGGCGTGTTCCACCGCGTCGAGCCCGAGGGCGAACGCACCGCGCGGGTCGCGGCGGCCGACCAGGATCTCGGTGATCCGCCGGTGCTGGTCGATGGCCTGCTCCAGCTGCCGCAGTGACGAACCCGTCAGCGTCTCGGTGTCGGACAGTTGCGCGATCGTGGCGGTTTCGGCTGGGGTCAACGGGACGCCGCAGCCGGCGGAGAACGGTGCGGCGGAGGCGGTCGGCCCGACGAGGAAGATCGAGGCGAGTAGCGCCGTGACGACCGGCATCACCGCCGAAAGCAGGTGCCGCGCAGGCGTGCGCGCGAGGAGGGTTGCCATGCAGGCTCCGGGGGGTCGTGAATCGCGTTCTGCGCCGGGCAGCCGCCGTGGGTGCGCTCGGCGATGTGCCGCCGCGAGTAACGCGTCGGCACGGGGCAGGATCGGAGCCTAATCGACCTCAGCGCACCGCGCAGTGTGGCCGCGGCGGTCAGCGCGCGGCGAAGCAGGAGCTGGCGGGCGCGCCCGGCAGGCAGATCTCGGCGATCGCGGAGACGAGCAGCCACGCACCGACCAGCAGTGAGCCCACGGCGATCGTGCCGAACACGAGAACCCACAGTAGGCCGGGCAGCCGGGTGAGCCGGGCGAGCTGATCGGCGTCGGAATCGACGTCCTGATAACGGGAACGCTGCTGCCGCGATCGGCCCCTTTGCAGTTCGATCACCGGACGTGCCCCGGCGAACAGCAGGAACCAGGCGCCCAGGTACGCGAAACCCGCTTGCAGGGTGTCGGTTCCGAACCAGGAGACGACGAAGACCACCGCCGCGAGCCCGAGCACGGTGATGCCGCCGTAGATGTTCCTGATCTTGATCAGGACCGCGGCGAGCAGGACGATGGCGGTCCAGAGCATCAGGGTGATCCGGCTCGCGCCCAGCAGAGCGGCGAACCCCAGACCGAGCAGCGGCGGCGCCGGATAACCCGCCATCGTGGTGAGGATCATCCCGAGGCCGTAGGGTTTTCCACTCGACACCGTGAGCCCCGAAGTGTCCGAATGCAACCGGATGCTGTTGAGCTTGCGGCCGGTGAGCAGCGCGACCAGCGCGTGCCCGCCTTCGTGCGCGATGGTGACGATATTGCGGGTGAACCGCCAGATGGGGGTGTAACCCACCAGCACGAGCGCCGCCACCGCGGCCGCCACCACCAGCCACCACGGCGGTTGCGCCTGAGTGGTCGTCAGACGTTCGGCGATGGAAGCACCGCGCTCGACAAATTCCGCTCTCTCCACCGCCGCACCTTAACCGCCCGACCACGCCCGCGCTCGGGGCATGCGTTCACCGGCGGCGTCGAACCATGACCGTCCGGGCCTCACTTCTTGCGCAGCACCCCTTCGATATTGCCGAGGATGCCGGTGAAACTGTAGGAAAGCGAACCGTCCGGCCGCAACGTGACCGTCGACCGAGAGCCGTTGTCCTGGCAGTCGGCCGCGCCGCCGGAGAGCCGTGCGACGAATGTCAGCTCTGTCTCGCCCGCGCCGGTCAGTGTCTCGGCACGTGAACATCGTTGGCCGCTCAATTTGCCGGTGTTCGACGACTGCGCGATCTCCTGGCCCACTTCACCGTCTCGAATGGTCAGCTCGATGTCGAACGACGCGAGGAAGTCGCGCGCGACGCCTGTCCACTCCCCGACGAAAGCCTGCGGAACACTCGTGCCGGCAGGACTGTCGCCGGTCGTATCCGCGTCACCGGTCGGCGTCGCGGTGGCTGTGGCGACATCGCGGTTGGGACGCGTGGTCTGCACGGTCGAATCGGTCGGATCCTGCTTCCGCAGCTGGGCGCCTACGACGAAGGCGGCGACGGCGACCGCGACGCAGACTACGAGCGCGCCGGCGATCAGCAGAGCGCTCCTCGTGTGGCGCGGAGGGGGCGCAGTGGTGGTGACCGGACCGGATCGAGGCGCGCTCTGGTGCGCGGGGTGGTGGGGTGGTTGTGTGAACGTAGGAGGTGCCTGGGACAGGCCGAAACGACCGGTCTGCATAGGTACCGATGGTCCGAGGTCGCCTGGTGCGTACTGGGGGTTGTCAAGGGGGCGGCGGACCATGGTGTCGGCGGTGCGCGCCGGGTTCGAGGCGGCAGGTGCCGGAAACTGCCGGTCGAATGGGCCGGAGTCCAGGTTCAGTAGCTCGACCGCGCGGCGGCCGACCTCCTCGAGCACCGGCGCGGGCAGCCAGCCGCCGCGGTCGGGTATGCCGAGCGCGGTGAGGCGGGCGAGTAGTTGGTCGGGAGCCGGGCGGGCCGCGGCGTCCTTGGTCAGGCAGGCCGCCACCAGCGGGCGCAGCCGTTCGGGCACGTCGTCGAGCTGGGGGTCCTCGTAGACCACCCGCCACAGCATCTGCACCGTCTCGCCGACGCCGAACGGTCCGTGACCGGTCGCCGCGAATACGAGGACGCCGCCCAAGGCGAAGACGTCCGCGGCCGGGCCGACCGGATCGCCGGTCACCTGCTCGGGACACATGAATCCCGGTGAGCCGATCACCTTTCCGGTGGTGGTGAGCTTGCTGTCGTCGACAGCGCGGGCGATGCCGAAATCGATCACCTTGGGACCGTCGAGGGCCAGCAGGACATTCGACGGCTTGAGGTCGCGATGCACCACACCGGCCCCATGGACCGCCGTCAAGGCCTCGATCAGCCCGTGCGCCAGCACGAGCAGCGAGTTCTCGGTGAACGGCCCGAACCGGTCGACCGCGTCGGCCAGCGAGAACCCCGCCACGTAGCCGGTGGCCAGCCACGGCGGATCGGCGTCCACGTCGGCGTCGAGCACTGGCGCGGTGAACCTTCCGCCGACCCGTCGCGCCGAGGCGACCTCGCGCCGGAAGCGCTCGCGGAATTCGGCGTCGATCATGTCCGGACGGATGACCTTGACCGCGACGGTGCGGCCACCCGCGTTCCGTCCCAGGTAGACCCGCCCCATGCCACCCGCGCCGAGCACGCCGAGCAGACGGTAGTCCCCGATCCGCGTCGGATCGTTCGTGCCGAGCGGTTGCATGGCGCAGCTTGTTCCCTTCGAATGGCGTCGATCCTCCGAGAGGCTACCGATCGGGCACGTCGGTGTCCGGGCAGCCCGCTGCCGCCGCTAACCCGCCATGCTCGGCGCGGCCGCAGGCTGCTCCCGCCGGGCGCGCCTGGCCAGCAGATATGCCGCGCCCGCCGCGGGAATGTTCATCAGGACTCCGTACACCGCGCCCGGGACGGCCATGGTGTCGTTGTGCAACACCGAAGCGGCGACGGCGATCGCGAGCGCCGCGTTGTGCACGCCGATCTCCATGGCCGAGGCGATCGCCTGTTCGGTTTCCACCCGCCACAGCCGGGGGACGAAGTAGCCGACGGCCAGACTGATCACGGCGAAGGTCAGGCAGATCGCCGCCAGCTTCCCGACGTGCTCCGACAGCACGTCCAGATTCGTCCCCACTCCGGCCGCGATCACCAGCACGAGGACCACGACGGACAGGATCTTGACCGCGCCGCGCATCCGCCGCGACCACCCGGGGAACCGCCGGTGCACCAGCATGCCGATCGCGACCGGCACGAGCACGATGGCGAAGACCTGGGCGAATTTGTCCGGGCGCAGTCCGACCGATCCTTCGCCTTCGAGGAACAACGCGTAGGACAGCGCGACCACCACCGGCATGGTGAACACCGCGAGCACCGAATTGATCGCGGTGAGCGTGATGTTCAGCGCCACGTTGCCTCCGGCGATGTGACTGAACAGGTTGGCCGACGCGCCGCCCGGCGACGCGGCCAGCAGCATCATGCCCGCGGCCAGTGCGCCTTCGAGCCCGAACAGCTGGATCAGGCCGAGGCACACTGCGGGCAGCACCACCATCTGGCAGGCCAGCGCGATCACCGCCGCTTTGGGGTAGCGCAGCACGCGCGCGAAATCGTCGATCGTCAAGGTCAATCCGAGCCCGAACATCACCAGGGCCAAGGCAGGCGGCAGGAACACCGCGAAAACCGATGAACCCATTCGGATCTCCTCTCCGCCGAAGGGCCGGTTCCGCCCGGCCGATCCGGGGATCGACGTTATCGACTCACGGCGGAGGTGGCCAGCCCCGATCAGGCGGTGACGGTCACACCCCTGGCCGCCGACTCGCGTGCTTTCGCCAGCAGGCCCACGGTGATGACGGCGTCGCGCGGATCGACCGGAACCGGTGCGCCGTCGAGTAGCGCGGCAGCCATCGCGGAGTAGAACGCCGGGTAATCGCCGGGCGCGGTTGGTGTGGGCGCGAAGCCGGATTCAGCGCCCAGGACGCCCCAGCGGTCGGGGTCTACCGTCCCCCACGGCGATCCGTCGTCCGGGCGGCGACCGGACCGCAGCGCCTCCTCCTGCGGGTCCAGGCCGTAGGTGACATAACCGGCCGCCGACCCGAGTACCCGGAAACGCGGACCGAGATGGGGGGCGACGGCGCTCATCCACAAGTGGGAGCGGACGCCGCCGGTGTGGGTGAGCGCGACGAACGCGTCGTCGTCGGTGGTGATCCCCTCGCGCCGCCGGTCCAGCTCGCAATAGACCGAGCGCACCGGCCCGAACAGCGTCAACGCCTGATCCACCAGGTGGCTGCCGAGGTCGAGCAGGATGCCCGCGCCCTCTTCGTCGGTGCCGATCTCCCGCCAGCCGCCTTTCGGCACCGGACGCCAGCGTTCGAACCGTGACTCGAAACGGCGCACCACGCCCAGCTTTCCGGTGCGCACGAGTTCGCGCACGGTACGGAAGTCGCTGTCCCAGCGCCGGTTCTGGAAGACCGACAGAGCGACCCCGGCCCGCTCCGCTCGCGCGACGAGGTCTTCGGCGTCGGCCACCGACACCGCGAACGGTTTGTCCACCACCACCGGCAACCCGGCGTCGAGCGCCCGCCCGGCCAGCGGCGCGTGCGTGTGGTTGGGCGTCGCGATCACGACCAGATCGATCCCGGTCGGCGCGGCGAACAACTCCTCGGCCCGCGCGACCACACGCACACCCGGGTGCTCGCGACGCGCCTGCTCGGCGCGTTCCGCCGACGACGTGACGACCGCCGCCACCCGCATCCGAGGCTCGGCGGCGATCAGCGGAGCGTGGAACACCGACCCAGCCAAGCCATAGCCCACAATGGCGACGTCGAGGATGCTCATACCGCGACGCTACCGTCGCACCGCCTCGTGTCGGGGCTCGGGAGCACGGACGCGAATCTTCCGGGTGATGGACGAGTGCGGCTCGCCGACGAACCACTACATCGCGGACATTTCCGGCGGAACTCGCCGCCCGCTGCCGTGACGGCCCGATCCTCGGACTCGTCATCCTCGCGTGCTGGTATCGACTGCTCGGCTGCGTGCCCGACGCCGCGCGTGCGCCGCACGAGCCGACGGCACAGCCATTCCCATCCGCACCGCGTCAACGACCGCGGCGGGCCGTTCGTTCAGTGCGGGGTCGCCGCCGAGTACTCCTGCTCGGGCCGTCCGGTGCTGCCGTACCGTAGGCGCATGCGCACGGCGCCGCTCGAGACGAGGGCGGCGAGGTAGCGTTGGGCGGTGGCGCGGGAGACGCCGATGGCCGTGGCCACCTCACCGGCGGACAGTGGTGCGCCCGCCTCGTGAATGGATCGCAGGACAAGGTCTTTCGTGGGGGAAGGCGCCGCCGTGGCCGGTGCCGTCGTGGTGGCGGTGGGGCGCAGTGCGTGCAGCGCGGCCGACACCCGGGTGTTGTCGATCTGTGGTGCGGCGAGGATGCGCCGGTAGCGGGCGTACGCGGCCAGCCGCGCGGCCAATTCGGTGTGCGGGAACGGCTTGATCAGGTAGGCCAGCGCGCCCGCCGTGATCGCCGCTCGCACGGCGTCGCTCTCCGTTGACGCGGTGAGAATCATGGCGTCGCAGCGGATCTCGCGGACGAAGTCGATGCCGGAACCATCGGGAAGGTAGATGTCGACCAGCGCCAGGTCGACCGGCTGCGCCGCGATGAGCGTCCGCGCGGCGGCGAGGGTGTTGGCGGTGCCCGCCACGGTGAACCCCGCGATGGATTCGACTATTCCGGCGTGCAGATTCGCCACCCGGAAGTCGTCGTCGACGACGAGGGCGGTCAGAGCTGTTGTGGCCACGGCACCTCCCTGCCGACGAGCACGCCCGGCATGCGCGCGATGAATTCGGCGCCGGTGAGCGGCGGCCTGCCGCCACCCGGGCTGGACAGCCGCACGTCACCGCCGTGGGCGCGCGCGATCTGGCGGATGAGGGCCAGGCCGACCCCGCGTCCGCCGGGAGCGCCGTGGTCCTCCCGGGTGGAGATCCCCTCGGTGAACAGCGTGTCGACCAGTCCGGGCGCGACTCCGTCTCCGCTGTCGGCGACCGTGATGTGCAATGTCGAATCCTCCTGTACCAGCTCGACTTCCACCTGACGAACGGGACGGTCGGTGGCGCGGACGGCCTCCATCGCGTTGTCGAGCAGATTGCCCAGCACCGTCGTCACGTCCACCGGATCGATGAGATCGCCCTCGACCCACGTGTTGGCTCCGAGCACGAGCTCCACGCCGTTCTCCCTGGCGTGCGCGGCCTTGGCGGCCAGGAATGCCTGGAGGTAGGCGTCATGGATGGCGTCGATGCCGGGTGTCGCGGCGCCGAGCGGGCCCGCGCCGACCAGTTCGTCGATCGATCGCGAGGCCTCCTCGACCCGCCCGCTGTGCAGCAGGCCGCTGATCAGATGCATCTTGTTGGAGAACTCGTGGCGCTGCGCGCGCAGCACCGTGCTCATCGACTGCACGGCGTCCAACTGCCTGGTCAGCGATTCCACGTCGGTGCGGTCGCGTACGGTGAGCACCGCGCCGAGGTCGCGTCCTTCCCGGCTGACCCGGCGCGCCGAGACGACGACGGCGTGCGAACCGACCGTCGCCGGGGAGGGCTGCTCGTCCATCCGGCGAAATGTCTCCAGCACCCGGCGCGTCAACCCGATCTCCGCCACCGGCCGCCCGATATCCGGCGCGATACCGAGCAGCCTGCGTGCCTCGTCGTTGACGAAGGTCGTCCGCCACGACGCGTCGACGGCGAGCACGCCGCCGCCGATGCCGTGCAACACGGCGGCTTGGCCGCGAACCAGTTCGGCCAGTTCGTCCGGCTCCAGTCCGAGCGTCAGGCCCCGCCATCGCCGGGCGAGCAGGATCGAGCCCGCGATGCCGACCAGCAGCGCAGCGCCGACCAGCGCGCCCGCGGTGCGCAGATCATCGAGCAGCTGATCGCGCACCGCGTCGGTGGAGATGCCGACGCTCACCGCGCCGACCACCTGCTCGGAATCAGGGGCTCGAACCGGGACTTTCGCGCGCACCGAGTCGCCGAGCGTGCCGCGTTCCTCGGTGATCGACTCCCGGCCCGCGAGCGCCGCGGACGGGTCGGTGCTGACGTGTTCGGCGAGCCGGCCGGGATCCGGATGCGCTAGTCGGATGCCCGCGTCGTCGACGATCACCACGAACAATGCCCGGTTGCTCAGAGTGGCGTCGACTGCCAGCCGCTCCAGTGGGCCCGTGGCGAGCTCCTGATATGTAGCGGAATCATCGCTGATGGTGCCCGGCGCATACCGGGCCACCTCGCGGCGCACCACCGGGTCGGCGGCGACCGTCCGCGCGACGGCCAGCGCGCGCTGCCCATAGGTGTCGCGCAGCCGCTGATCGCTGAGGTAGCCGAATACCGCGAACGCGACGCCCAGCGTCAGCGTGACGACGACGATCTGCGACAGCAGAACTTGTGTCCGCAACCGCACGGCCCTCGCGCCCTCACTGGCCATAGCCGCAGCATAGACCACTCGCACACGCATGAGCAGAACGCGCAAAACCTGCGAATTTCGCGTTTGTGTCTGTTGCGCGCACAAGCTCCACGTTGTGACGCAGAACACGTACGGTTCGCTTATCTCGATCTCGAGAAGTGAGCAATGGCGCAATCACTCATCGAGCCGGAAGCGCAACGAAGCACTTCTCCAGGGCCGAAAACAATACTCGCTCTTGATCATCCACCATCGATCCGAGACGCACCATGAGCACTATCAACAAGGGGAACAGCAATACGGGGGATGTCGAGTGGTCCACTGGCCCGAGGGTCCGGCCGCTGGTGTACGGATACCTTCGCTTGGACTTGCTGGAGGATTCGGAAATCTCCCGGTGCCAGGCCCAGCTGGAGGCATTCGCCAGGGAGCACGACTATGAGTTCGGGGCGGTGTTCCACGAGCCGTCACCGCAGACCTGCTCGGTTCCGCACGCGTTCGCCGAGCTCGTGCACGCGTGTCGCCGCTCGGGAGCTCCTGTGGTCGTAACGCTCGCGGGCCACCTGTCCGGGATGGCGATGCCGCGCATCTGCCTACTGGATTTCCTCGCGGCCCGCGGCAATGCGCACCTCATGGAATTGCCGGCATGACACGTCGAGGTGTATGTCGTTCCCTGTTCATCCCCCACGGCGGCGGTTCCGCGATCGACGATGGCCGGCGCGACCCGGATGGGATGTCTCCTGGAGCAGGAATTCGACGACGATGAAAGAAGTGGAGAGATACGGATACCGTGTGCACTACCGCGATGCCGATGGGCAGGCGTATCAGTCCGAGTGCATCCGTACCGGGAATCTGCACCGCGCGCTTTATCTCGCCAGTCGACTGACCGGCCGGACCGACGTATATCGGGTCGACATTCTCGAGACCCATGAGACGAAACGGATCCAGGCATGAAGGTTGCGGACACGTCGTCCGGCTGCGGCGGTCTCACCTCCTATGGAGCCTGTGCAGAATGCGCAAAAGCGGCAAATCCCGCGTTTGGGGCGGTTGTGCGCACAAGCTCCGTCATGTGACGCCGGACACGTACGGTCGCCCTATCCCGATCTCGCAGGAGTAGGAAGCAATGACGCAATCACTCATCGAGCTGCGGAGCGCCACCAAGCGCTTCCCCGGCACCGGCGGCGGAATCCACACCGCCGTTCGGAATTTGAACCTCGAGGTGCGGCCCGGCGAATTCGTCGCCGTAGTCGGCCCGACCGGATGCGGGAAGTCCACCACGCTCTCGCTGGTGTCCGGCCTGGAACCGGCCTCGGCGGGCCGGACGCTGGTGCGCGGCAAGGACGTGGACGGCATTCCGGACGGCATCGGCTACATGTTCCAGCAGGACGCGGTGCTGCCTTGGAAGAGCGTGCTGGACAACGTCGCGTTCGGCCCGCGCCTGCGCGGCGCGTCGAAAGCCGACGCGCGGGCGAAAGCAGCCGGGTGGGTGCGCACGGTCGGCCTGGCCGGGTTCGAGAGTTACTACCCGCACCAGCTGTCCGGCGGCATGCGCAAGCGCGTCGCACTGGCGCAGACGCTGGTCAACGAACCGGAGATCCTGCTGATGGACGAGCCGTTCAGCGCGCTGGACGTGCAGACCCGCCAGCTCATGCAGGACGAGTTGCTGCGGGTCTGGGCGGGCACCAACGCGGCGGTCATCTTCGTCACGCACGACTTGGAGGAGGCGATCGTGCTCGCCGACCGGGTGGTGGTCATGACCGCGAGCCCCGCCACCGTCTGCGGGGACTTCACTGTCGGCTTGGCCCGGCCGCGCAGCGTCGAAGACGTGCGCTTGACCATCGAGTTCCGCGACATCTACAAGGAAATCTGGGAAACGCTGCGCGACCAGGTCGAGGCGGCCCGAGCGAAGGGAGCCTCCCGTGTCGCATGACGTACTCGTCCAGGATGCCGTGACCGAGCCGGTACTGGAGAACGAGACCGAAGAGCAGATCCTGGCCCGGGTGCGGACCAACGCGCGCCGCGCTCGCCTGCGCACCTGGGGGCTGCGCGCGGCGCTGGTGGCGCTGTGGCTGGGCGCGTGGGAACTCACCGCGACGGTGTGGATCGACCCCTTCTTCTATTCCAAGCCCTCGCTGATCTGGGCGCGGTTGGTCGAATGGTTCACCGAGGGAACCCAATTCGGGACGATCTGGTTGCAGATCTACACCACTGTGCAGGAGGCCGTGCTCGGTTTCGTCATCGGCACGGTGGCAGGCGTCGTGCTCGGCGTGCTGCTGGGCCGCAGCCGGTACTGGGCCGAAGTGCTCGCGCCGTTCATCAAAGCGCTCAACGCGGTTCCGCGTATCGTGCTCGCCTCGCTGTTCATCATCTGGTTCGGCCTCGGGTTGAGCTCGAAGGTGGCGACGGTGGTGGTGCTGGTGTTCTTCGCGGTGTTCTTCAACGCGTTCACCGGGGCACGCGAGGTGGACGGCAATGTGATCAACAATGCCCGCATTCTCGGTGCGAGCCGTAGGCAAGTGCTGGTGTCGATCGTGCTGCCGAGCGCGACCACCTGGATTCTGTCCAGTCTGCACACCGCCTTCGGCTTCGCCCTGATCGGCGCGGTGGTGGGTGAATACGCCGGTGCGAGTAAAGGTCTGGGCCTGCTGATCAGCAATGCGCAGGGCACCTTCGACTCGGCGGGAATCTACGCGGGCATGATCATCATCACGGTGATCGCACTGATCGCGGAGTGGGGGATCGGCATGGCGGAGAACCGGTTGCTGAAATGGCGGCCGTCGCAGGCGACATCGAACCACGGGATCTGATCATGAACCGTCGCAAGCATTGGGCGCTCGTCGTCGCCGCGGTCGCGGCACTGCTGCTGACCACCGGCTGCCGCGACTCGCGGGTCATTCCGATGGCTGACGGCCGCCCTCAGATCACCATCATGGTGGGCGGGCTGGAGAAGGTGATCTACCTGCCCGCCATGCTCACCCAGCAGCTGGGATTGTTCAAAAGCAACGACATCGATGTGAAGCTGCTCGGCGAGCAGTCCGGCGCCACCGCGGAAACCGCACTGCTCAGCGGTGACGTGCAAGGTGTGGTCGGATTCTACGACCACACCATCGACCTGCAGGCCAAGGACCAGTGCATCCGCTCGGTGGTGCAGATGTCGGACGTGCCGGGCGAGGTGGAACTCGTCTCGGCGGCCGACGCGGCCACCGTCACGTCGGTCGCCGACCTGCGCGGCAGGAATCTGGGCGTCACCTCGCTCGGTTCCTCGACCGACTTCCTCACCCAGGCGCTCACCGGCAAGGAGGGCATGACCACCGCGGACTACACGCGGGTGAAAGTCGGTGCGGGACAAACCTTCATCGCGGGCATGAACCACGACGGCATCGACGCGGGCATGACCACCGACCCCACGGTGGCGCAGATGGTGAACTCCGGCCAAGCGCGGATCCTGGTCGACATGCGCACCGAGGCGGGGACGAGGGCCGCCCTGGGCGGGTTGTATCCGGCGACGTCGCTGTACATGAGTTGCGCGACCGTCGATGCCCACCCGGAGATCGTGCAGAAGCTGGCCACCGCGTTCGTGCAGACGCTGCAATGGATCCAGACGCACACCCCGGAGGAGATCGCGGAGAAGATGCCCTCGCAGTACGCGAGCGCGGGCAAGGACCTGTACGTCCAGTCGATTCGCGACTCGATCGGCATGTTCAACGGCGACGGGTTGATGAAACCCGAGGGGGCGCAGAACGTGCTCGACATCCTCGGGAAGTACTCGAAGAACGTGCGCCCCGTGCGCGATCGCATAGACCTGTCCGAGACCTACACCACGAAATTCGTGGAGCAGGCGTTGCGCGCGCCGCGCCAGTAGCACCGGCGGGTACCCAGCCGCACCGCCCGAGAGCTCGCGTTCTCTCGGGCGGCGCGGCCGGTGGAACTCGCGAACTTCTCAACTGTGGGGGCACCGCACCATAGACCGACATGAGAGGTGCTCCCAGAAGCGGTTACCCGGCACGGCATCCGAGGTGCGCGTGCATTATCTGATCGGGTTCGCCGGGCTGGTGTGCTTCCTGCTGCTGGCTTGGTTGCCGAGTACCGACCGCCGCGCCGCCGCCGGTCGGCTGCCGCGCATCGCGGTCCTGCTGGTCGCGCAGCTCGCGCTCGGTCTCCTACTGCTGAAAACCGGCGTCGGGCAGACCGTGATCCGCGCCGTCAGCGACAGTTTCGCGCACATACTCGGCTACGCCGCCCAGGGCACCGCGTTCATCTTCGGCGACCTGCCGAACACCGGCAGCAGTGGGCCCGCGTTCCTGTTCTCGGTCCTGATGCCGATCGTGTTCGTCTCCGCCCTGATCGGCATCCTGCAACACCTGCGGGTGCTGCCGCTGATCATCAAGTTCCTCGGCCTGCTGCTGTCGTGGGTGAGCGGGTTCGGCAAGATCGAATCGTTCAACGCGGTGGCCGCCGCCATTCTCGGGCAGTCGGAAGTCTTCATCTCGCTGCGCGGCATGCTGGAGGACATCCCGCCGCAGCGGATGTACACCCTGGCCGCGTCGGCGATGTCGACGGTCTCGGCGGCCATTCTCGGCGCTTACATGCAGCTCGTCGACCCGAAGTACGTGATAGCGGCGATCATGCTGAACATGCTCGGCGCATTCGTGGTGTGCGCGCTGATCAATCCATATTCCGTCACCGACGCCGACGATGCCGAATTGCTCGGCGCGGAGATCGCTGCCGGTCGCAAGTCGCAGTCGTTCTTCGAAATGCTCACCGACTACATCTTGGTCGGTTTCAAGGTCGCCTTCACCGTCGCGGCCATGCTGATCGGATTCATCGCCCTGCTGGCCATGGTCAACGGCATCTTCGCCGCCCTGTTCAACGGCACCACGTTCCAGGACGTGATGGGGCACGTCTTCGCCCCGTTGGCGTGGCTGACCGGCATCCCGTGGCACGAGGCGGCGGACGCGGGCCGGTTCATGGGCACCAAATTGGTGTCCAACGAGGTGGTCGCCATGCAGGAATTGCGCGAGGAACACGATGGACTGTCCGACCGCACCGTCGCGATCGTGTCCACCTACCTGGTGTCGTTCGCGAACTTCTCCACGATCGCCATCGTCACCGGTGCGGTCCGCAGCCTCAGTGAGAAACAGGGAACCGTCATCGCCCGCACCGGGCTGCGCCTGCTCTACGGCGCCACCCTGGTCAGCTTCCTGTCCGCCACGCTCGTCGGCCTGTTGAGTTGAGCCGGAAGCAGACGACCGACGCATATCGTGTGTCCGGATCTGTGGGTTACGTGTCCTTGCGGACCCGGCCCCGTGGCTCGAGACTGGGCTCATGAAGGCAAGCGGTGACGTCGTGGTCGCGGTATCGGACGGGGTTCTGATGCTCGACGTCGCCGGACCGGTGCAGGTGCTGCACTGGGCCGGACACCGGGTCCTGTTCGCCTCGCCCGACGGAGCTCCAGTGCGTACCGACGTCGGCGTGCCGCTCGGTGTCGACGGTGCGCTGCGCGAGCTGGGCGGCGCGGTCGGCACGTTGCTGGTGCCCGGGTATCCACCGGAAGACCGTGTTCCGGCCGTGCTCGTGGACGCGGTGCGCGCGGCCGCGGCCGCGGCGCGGCAGGTGGCCTCGGTGTGCACCGGCGCGTTCGTGCTGGCCGAGGCCGGATTGCTGGACGGGCGGCGCGCCACCACCCATTGGCTGGCGTGTGCCGCACTGGCCCAGCGGTTTCCGCTCGTCCGGGTGGACGCCGACGCCATCTATGTGCGCGACGGTCCGATCGTCACATCCGCGGGCGTCACCGCGGGAATCGACATGGCGCTGGCGCTGGTGGAAGAGGAGCACGGCGCCGAACTCGCGCGTTCGCTGGCCAGACATCTCGTCGTGTTCCTGCACCGGCCCGGCGGCCAGTCGCAATTCAGCGTGCGTACGAGTATCCCGACGCCACGCACCGACAGCGTGCGTCAGGTGGTCGACGCGGTGATCGCCGACCTGTGCGCCGACCACAGCCTGGCCGCCATGGCCGCCCGTGCCGCGCTGAGCGAACGTCACCTCAGCCGCCTGTTCCGGCAGGAGATCGGCGTGACGCCGGGGCGTTACGTCAAGCAGGCTCGGCTCGAAGCCGCTCGAGCGCTGCTGGAGTCCGGCGACGAGCCGATGGCGGCGATCGCCCGCCGCAGCGGATTCGGCTCCGAGGAGACGATGCGCCGCACCTTCCTCGACCTGCTCGGCGCCTCGCCGAGCGACTACCGCAGGCGCTTTCGCGCGCCCGCGCGTTGATCGCACCCTTCACTCACCAGGAAGCCGACCATGTCTTTGTCACGCCGTGCCGCGCTGGGCGCGGGGATCGCCGCGAGCGCCTACGTCGTCGCCGCGAAACCTGCTACCGCACAACCACTTCCGCTCATTCTCCCGACCACCTCGTTGGCGGGCAGGGTGAGTGCGCTGATCGACACCCACCTGCCGCCGTTCCTCCGCAATCACAGCGTGCGGGGCTTCCTCTTCGGCCGCGCCGTCGCCGAACGGCAGGGCCTGCGACCCGGTGCGGACTACGACGAGGAGACCATGTACCTCATCTGCGCACTGCACGACATCGGTCTGGCCGACCTCGCCGATGGCGACCAGAGATTCGAGATCGACGGCGCCGACTACGCCGCGCGATTCCTCGAGGACAACGGCGTCACCGACGCCAGAGTGGACACGATCTGGGACACGATCGCCGCGCACCTGTCCGGTTTCACCGACTCGCCGGTGTGGCGCCGCCGCAGGCCGCCGGAAACCTGGATCGCCGTGGACGGCATCGGTGTCGACGTCGGCGGCGCGCCGACGGACCTGCCGCCCGGTTTCGCCGACCTGGTGCACGCCGCGTATCCGCGGCTGGGCGGCAGTCGCGCGCTCGGCGCGGCGGTCGAAACCCAAGCTCTGGCGAATCCGCGCAAGGCCACGCCCGGCAGCCTGGCGGGTTTGATCCTGCAACAGCGCCATCCGGAACTGCCGTCTCTGACCTGGGACGAGATCCTCGCGTCGAGCGGCTGGCGCGACTGAGCGCCCCATGCCCCGCGGGTGCTGCGGCGGGGCGCACAGCGGAGGCTGCCGGTTCAGCCGTCGGCTTCCTCGGTCGCCCGCTGTTGCGCCTTCCATTCCCGGAAGCCTTCCTCGGTGCGGCCGCGACGCCAGTACCCGGAGATCGACGCCGCCCACTCGGCGGGGACACCGCGTTCTCTGCGCACGTAGCGGCGCAGATCCTGCATGACCGCCTTGGCCTCGCCGTGGATGAACACCTGGACCTGCCCCGGCGCCCACGGCGCGGCGCGGACGGTTTCGGCGAGCAATTCGCCCGGCGGGCGCACACCGCGGTGCAGCCAGGTCAGCTCGATGCCGTCCGGCTTCTTCAGCGGCAGCTCGTCGTCCGGGCCCGCGACTTCGACGTACGCCAGCCCGGTCGCCTCGCCGGGCATGGCCTCGAAGGCCGCGGCGATGGCGGGCAACGCCGCCTCGTCACCGGCCAGCAGATGCCAGTCGGCATCCGGCCGGGGGGAGTAGGCGCCGCCGGGGCCGTACACGTCGATGGTCGCGCCCGGCTGAACCTCGGCGGCCCACGGTCCCGCGATGCCTTCGGCACCGTGAAAGACGAAGTCCACCGCGATCTCCCCGGCCACGGAGTCCACCGAACGGACGGTGTAGGTGCGCAGCACCTCGTTGCCGTCCTGCTCGAAGATGAACTTCACGTACGAGTCGGTGAACTCGCTGGGCCGGAACGAGGCCCAGCCGGGGCCGCCGAGATGCACCCGGATCAGGTGCGGGGTCAGCCATTCGGTGCGTTGCACCGTGAAGGTGGTGCGGGGGCGTGCCAAGGGAACCTCCGATTGGATTAATTAGGATTGCCTTACTTACCCTACCTGCGTTCGGCTCAGGGTGCGGGCAACCGCTGACGGCGCGCCGCCCGAGCGGGAAGATGAGCGCCATGACGAAGTCCGTGCCGACACCGACCCACGCCGTGCAACAGCGCTATCGCGACCCCCGGCCGGTCGAACCCGCGCAGTGGAACCCGGTGTTGCAGGTGCTGCACGAACATCGCTCGGTGCGCAGCTATCTGTCCGACCCGGTGTCCGACGCCACGCTGCGCCTGCTGATCTCCGCGGCGCAGTCCGCGCCGACCTCGTCGAACCTCCAGGTCTGGAGCGTCGTCGCGGTGCGTGACCCGCGGCGCAAGGCGCGTTTGGCCGCGCTCGCGGGCGATCAGGCCCACATCGTGCAGGCGCCGCTGCTGCTGGTCTGGACGGCCGATTTCGCGCGCGCACGCCAGCTCGCCGACGACCGGAACGCGCCGCTGGAGGGCGCGGACTACCTCGAATCGAGCTACGTCGGATTCATCGACGCCGCGCTGGCGGCGCAGAACGCGGTCGTGGCGGCCGAATCGCTCGGGCTCGGCACCGTCTACATCGGTGCGCTGCGCAACAAGCCGGAAGAGGTGGCGGCCGAGCTGGGCCTGCCGCCGCGGGTGTTCGCGGTCTTCGGCCTGGTGGTCGGCCATCCCGACCCCGCCGAGGACGCGCGGGTGAAGCCGCGGCTGCCGCAGGAGGCCGTCCTGCACCGGGAGACCTACGATCTGGACGCGCAGCGCGCGCACGTGGCCGAGTACGAGACCCGGATCGCGGAATTCTATGCCGAGCAACAGCTCTCGCATTCCTGGACCGAACGCGTGCTGGCCAGGCTGGCCTCGGCGGCGGCACTGAGCGGCAGGCACCGGCTGCGCGAGTCGCTGACCAACCACGGCTTCCGGCTGCACTGACCCTGCCGCATCAAGCCGCGACCTTCTCGGTGAGCAGTTCGAACGATCGGGCGCGGTCGTCGATGTCGTAGACCAGAGTGTTGATCATCAGCTCGTCGGCTTGGGTGCGCCGCAGCAGGTCCGCGAGCTGACCGCGCACCGTTTCCGGCGAACCGAGCAACTGGCCGGCCCGGCGCTGCCGGATGAACACGCGCTCGTGTTCCGACGGGCGGAAGGCGGCCGCTTCCTCCGGCGTGGCGAGCGCCTGCGGCGTGCCACGCACCAGATTCAGAAAGGCCAGATCGCGCGGACCGGCCAGAGCTTCCGCGCGCTCGTCGGTGTCCGCGCAGATCACCGCGACCGCCACCATCGCGTGCGGATGCTCCAGGCGCTCCGAGGGCCGGAAGTGCTCGCGGTACAGGGCCAGCGCGGGCTCGGTGTTGTCGGGGCTGATGTGGTGGGCGAACGCGAACGGCAATCCGAGCACGGCGGCCACCTGGGCGCTGTAACCGCTGGAACCCAGCAGCCAGATCTCCGGCTCCTCGCCGCGGCCCGGCGTCGCGGCGATGCCGCCGGGATCGGCGCCGCGAAAGTAGCCGAGCAAGGCGGCCAGTTCCTGGGGGAACGACTCCGCCGACAGCCCGTCGGCGGTGCGCCGCAGCGCGCGGGCGGTCGCCTGGTCGGTGCCCGGCGCGCGGCCGAGGCCCAGGTCGATCCGCCCGGGATGCAGCGCGTGCAGGGTGCCGAACTGCTCGGCGACCACCAGCGGAGCGTGGTTGGGCAGCATCACCCCGCCGGAACCTACCCGGATGGTCGACGTGGCCGCCGCCAAGTGGGCCAGGAGCACGCTCGGCGCCGAACTGGCGATGCCGGGCATGTTGTGATGTTCGGCGACCCAGAAGCGGTGGTAGCCCAAAGCTTCGGTGCGCCGGGCCAATTCGGTGGTCGCGTCGAGCCCCTCGCCGACGGTGCGACCGGACTGCACCGGCGCCAGGTCCAGTACGGACAGCGGGACGTCGATCATCTATCTCCTCCAGAGTGCCGATCTCCAGTGCCAACGCCCGGCGTCCCCGGTGTATTTCGCCGGAAGGCTCAGCCGCGCGCGATCGCCCGGAACACCTCGATGATCTCCTGCTCATCCTGGGTGGTGCCGTGGTCGCTGAGCTTGACGATGACGGTGCCGCTGGGCGGGTCGACGTAGACGTACTGCCCGTAGACGCCGACGGCGGTGAGGTCGGCGCCGTCCCCGCCGGTCGGATGCCACCACTGCGCGGTGTAGGGCCAGTCGCCCACCCGGTGCGGGGCCGGGGTGCGGATGCGCTCGATCCATGCCCTCGGCACGATCTGCGCGTCGCCCACCCGCCCGTCGTCCAGCACCAACTGCCCGATCTTGGCGAAGTCGCGGGCCGTCGCGTTCAGGCAGCAGAACCCCTTCTCCTGGCCGCCGGCGCGATCGAGATTCCACAACGCGTCGTCCTCGGCGCCGATCGGAGCCCAGAGGTCACGCTCCAACAGCTCGCTCAGCGCCACGCCCTCGACCCGAGCCAGCGCCATGCCCAGCAACTGGGTGTCCACGCTGCGGTACTCGCCCTTGCTGCCGGGCGGGAACCGCAGGCCGTGGTGTTCGCGGACGAACTCGGCGAGATCCTCGGTGAGATACATCCGGGCCGTACCGGTCAGAGGCATGTACTTGTTGTAGTTCTCCGAGACGTCGACACCGGAGGCCATGTCCAGCAGGTCGCGAATGGTGACGGTGTCGTACGCGCCGCCGGTGGTCAGCTCGGGCAGGACCTGCACCAGGCGGTCGTCCTCGCGGAGCTTCCCCGCGGCGATCGCCCGGCCGGTCAGCAGCGACACGATGGACTTCGCCACCGACCAGGAGGACTGGCGGGTGGTCGCCGTGACGCCGTCGCGATACCACTCGTGCGTGCGCGCGCCGCCGCGCAGGACCAGGAACGAGTTGGTGTGCGTGGCGTCGAGGAAGTCGGCGATCGAGAGGTGCGAGCCCTTCCAGGGCACGCGGTCGGGCAGCGGCCGCGGGGCGACCGGCAACGGGCGCGGGGCGGGGGAGGCGGTCACCGTCCGGCTCTCGAACAACGCGCCCTGCTCGGAGGGTGGGTCGGTCATGAGCCGCAGTAGCGTCGGCGGCGACGGAATGTGCAGGACCGCCGTTGTCGCGAACGCCGCGCCGACCAGGACGGCGACGATCACGAGCAGGACAACGGTCGTGCGGAGCGCATAGCGGACCGCCCGCGAGCGCCCGGCTGGCAAAACGGTCATGACAAATGCTCTCAGTGGGGGAACCGATGATGGCACGCCGGAACGCAGCTCCGATAGATGGGCGGCCTGGAGCGGCCCGGAAACGACGCGTCCCATCGGGGCGGTAGCGTGACGAGCTGATTCAGGCCGAACGCGCGATGGTCTGACATCGGGTGTTCGGCGCACCGGCCGGCGACCGGCGTCGTCGCGTCGCGGCCCAGCGAGGGGAAGGACCACGATATGACCGCCTCCGACCGTCACCTTCAGGATGCCGGACCGTTGGATCCGGCGGACAGCGGGGACTCGGAGGGCTATGCCCGGGGCCTGAGCCCGCGCACCATCCAGATGATCGCCATCGGCGGCGCGATCGGCACCGGTCTGTTCTACGGCGCGGGCGGTGCGATCGAGCAGGCGGGCCCCGGCCTCATCCTCGCCTACCTGGCGGCGGGCCTGGCCATCTTCGTGATCATGCGCGCACTCGGCGAACTGCTGACCTATCGGCCGATCTCGGGCAGTTTCGCCGAATACGCCCACGAGTTCCTCGGCCGCTTCGCCGGTTTCGTGACCGGATGGTCGTACTGGGCGGTGTGGGTGGCCACCTGCATGGCCGAGATCACCGTGGCGGGTAAGTACGTCGAGTACTGGTTCGACATCGCGCCGTGGATCACCGCGCTGGTCGTGCTGGCGGTCATGTTCGGCGCCAACCTGATCTCGGTGCGGCTGTTCGGCGAGGGCGAGTTCTGGTTCTCCGCCATCAAGGTGACCGCGATCATCGGCATGATCCTGCTCGGCATCGGCGTGCTGCTGTTCGGCTTCGGTCACGCCTCCGATCCCACCGTCACCAATCTGTGGGCCGACGGCGGCGTTTTCCCCAACGGCATCGGCCAGTCGCTGCTGGTGTTGCAGATCGTGCTGTTCGCCTACGTCGGCGTGGAATTGGTCGGCGTCACCGCCGGAGAGGCGCGCGAGCCCCGCAAGACGCTGCGCAAGGCGATCAACACGCTGCCGTTCCGGATCGGCCTGTTCTACGTCGGCGCGCTCGTGGTGATCATGTCGGTGTCCAGCTGGCGCAATTTCCACGCGGGCAAGAGCCCGTTCGTGGAGGTCTTCGAGCAGATCGGCATCCCCGGCGCGGCGGGCATCGTGAACTTCGTGCTGCTCACCGCGGCGCTGTCGTCGTGCAACTCGGGCATCTACTCCACCGGCCGGATGCTGCGCACCCTCTCGTTGCACGGTGAGGCCCCTGCCCGGCTGAACAAACTGAGCGCGAACGCGGTGCCCTATGTCGGCATCACCGCGTCGGCGGCGGCGATGGTGCTCGGCGTGGTCGTCAACGTCATCTCCCCGGACAAGGCTTTCGCCTACATCACCTCGGTGTCGACCATCGGCATCATCTTCGTCTGGGGCGTCATCTTGGTCTGCCACCTGCTCTACCGTGCGAAGGTGGCCCGCGGCGAGCTGCCCGCGAGCGACTACCGGCTGCCCGCCGCGCCGTACACCACCGTCCTGGCGCTGGCCTTCCTCGGGCTGGTGGTCGTGCTGCTGTTGTTCACCGACAGCGGGCGCACGGCGATCGTCGTGGGCGTGGTGTGGGCGGCGCTGGTGTCGGCCGGCTACCTGGGGTTGCGCAAGCTGAGCAAGTCCGGCGCGGCCACAGGCAGCGTGCACAGCAGGTAGCGATCGGGCGCTGGTCGCGGGCTCACCGGGCGGTGAGGAACAGGACCGCGGCGCCGAGCGCCTCGACGCCGCAGTAGAACCAGTTCGGGTAGAAGGCGGTCCGCTCGTCGAGCACGGCGGCCGCCACCCGGCCGAGGGCCATGCCCGCCAGCGCGGCGGCGACGGCGACCATGATCCCGGAGCGCAGGGAACCCAGGTCCGCGGCGGCCACCGCGAGCACTGCCGTCATCGCCACGCCGAAGCCGCCGTAGACGGCGCGGACCTCGTAGCGTGCGCTCGGTTCGGTGAGGTGGATGCCGAACGGCCGAATCAGTGCGACGGGTGCGGCGAGCGCGTACACACCCATGCCCAAAAAGAAGACGCCGACGATTCCGCATACGGCCTGTGCCACTGCGACCTCCAGGGTTTCGGTTCGGTTGGAAAACCCAGCTTGTACCGAGTCGGGAGCCGCCGCTTCCGAAAACCCGCCGCTTTCGACGCGTCGCCCGGACCGGCGCGCTCGACCGATCGGATCACTCAGGCTGTGGTCGGAATGGTCGGTGAGCCCGACCACCGAGTGACCGAGCCGACGGTCGCCTGGCCCAGCACGGACGTCAGGCACTCTCCGAGCGTCGCGGCATCATGGCCGCCGCGACCAGGAGGACCACGGCCATCGCCGCGATGGTGACGAAGACCAGATGGACCGCCGAGGCCAGCGTGGCGGGCGCCGGATGGTCGGTGGGGCCGACCTGGGAGTTCACGATCGCGCCGAACACCGCGACGCCCACCGCACTGCCGATCGAACGCGCGAACATGTTGGCCGAGGTGACCACGCCCCGCTCGGTCCATTCGGCGCTGGTCTGCGCCGCGATCAGGGTCGGGGTCGCGACCAAGCCCATGCCGGCGCCGATCACGAAACAGGACGCGGCGATCTGCCACACCGTCGAGTGCTGCGTGATCAGCAGCGTGCTCGCCGCGCCGAGGGCGGCCGAACCGCTGCCGATCAGCGCGGTCGTACGAAAGCCGAGGCGCAAGTACACCTTCCCGGCCAGCGAAGCGGCCAACGGCCAGCCCAGGCTGAGCGCGCCGACCGTCAAGCCTGCCACCAGCGCCCCGGTACCGAGCACGCCTTGGGTGAACGTCGGGACATACGAGGTCGCTCCGAGCACGATGGCGCCGACCAGAACCGACACCAGGCTGCTGGCGATCACCACGCGGCGGGTGAACACCCACAACGGCAGGATAGGATTCCGCGCTCGGCGTTCCACCAGCACGAACGACACCAGCATGGCCGCGCCGCCCACGAAGATGCCGATGCCGACGGGAGAGGACCAGGCCCACGCCTGGCCGCCTTCGAGCAATCCGAGGATCACCGCGCCCGCGCCGACGGTCAGCAGTGCCGCGCCCGCATAGTCGACGCTCTGCCCGCGCCGCGGCGCGCTCTCGGCGAAGCTGCGCACCAGCATCCACGCGGCCAGCGCGCAGAGCGGAAGATTGATCAGGAAGATCCAGCGCCAGCTGACGTACTCGGCGAACAAGCCGCCCAGCACCGGGCCCGCCACACTGGACATGGCCCACACGCTGGCCAGATAACCCTGCACCCTGGCGCGTTCCGACAGCGTGTACAGATCGCCCGCGATCGTCATGGTCATCGGCTGGATCGCTCCCGCGCCGATGCCCTGCACGGCGCGGAAGATGATCAGGCCGAGCATGCTGGTCGCCATGCCGCACAGCAGCGAGCCCAGCGCGAAGATGGTGATCCCGAACAGGATCACCGGTTTGCGGCCCACGGTGTCGGCGAGCTTGCCGTAGATCGGCACCGTCACCGCTTGCGCCAGCAGATAGATGGAGAACAGCCAGGGGAACTGCGCGAAGCCGCCGAGGCTGTCGGTGATGGTGAGCACCGCCGTGGCGATGACCGTCGAATCCAGCGCGACCAACGCTGTCGCCAGCATCAGCGAACCGAGGATGGCCCCGCGCTCGGAGCGCAGGCCGATGGACGCGGGCACAGTCTCGGTCGCCACCGGGGCCCCTCTCGTTCGCCAGACTAACCACCTCGAACGACGGTATCCGCTGACCAGCTATTCCCGCACCGAGTTTTCTCCTGCCCCGAAACGAAAGAGGGGGCTGCTCACCGAGGCGCGGTCCGGTGAGCAGCCCTGGTGGTGCACCGGCCGCTGCCGTATCCATCAGCGGCCGGTGCACCGGTCATTGCGGCAGATCCGCCCCGGTGCGTGGCGGCCTCGTCTCGAGGACGGCGAGTTCCTCGTCGGTGAGCAGCCGGGAGCGGATCAGGAAGCGCACGCCTTCGGGCGCTTCCAGGGAGAATCCGCTACCCCGGCCGGGCACCACGTCGACGGTGAGGTGGGTGTGACGCCAGTATTCGTACTGGTCGGCGCTCATCCAGAACGGGGTGTCCGCCGCCGGATACCCGAGCAGCACGTCCGAGGCACCGACCCGGAATTCGCCGCGCGGGTAGCACATCGGTGAGCTGCCGTCGCAGCAGCCGCCGGACTGATGGAACATGACCGGGCCGTGCTGTTCGATCAACTGCCGCAGCAGCGCTTTCGCGGGGCCGGTGAGGTCGACGCGGTGCACCTGATCCGGCATCAGAAGAATCCGAGTTTGTCCGGCGAGTAGCTGACCAGCAGGTTTTTGGTCTGCTGGTAGTGGTCGAGCATCATGCGGTGGTTCTCGCGTCCGATGCCGGATTTCTTGTAGCCGCCGAAAGCCGCGTGCGCGGGATAAGCGTGGTAGCAGTTGGTCCATACCCGGCCCGCCTTGATGCCCCGACCGAGCCGGTAGGCGGTGTTCATGTCGCGGGTCCACACACCGGCGCCCAGGCCGTAGAGAGTGTCGTTGGCGATCTTCAGCGCCTCGTCGACGGAGTCGAACGTGGTCACCGACACGACCGGCCCGAAGATCTCCTCCTGGAAAATCCGCATGTCGTTGCGCCCGGCGAAGATCGTCGGTTCGACATAGAAGCCGTCGGGGAACCCCTCGACCTTGCGCGGGCCGCCGCCGGTGAGCACCTCGGCGCCTTCCTGGCGGCCGATGTCGATGTAGGACAGGATCTTCTCGTATTGGTCGTTGCTGGCCTGTGCGCCGATCATGGTGGCGTCGTCCAGCGGGTTTCCGCTGCGGATGGCCTCGGTTCGCTCGACGCAGCGCGCGATGAACTCGTCGTAGATCGAGGAATGGATCAGCGCGCGGGACGGACACGTGCACACCTCGCCCTGGTTGAGCGCGAACATCACGAACCCCTCCACCGCTTTGTCGAGGAAGGCGTCGTCGGCGGCCATGATGTCGGGCAGGAAGATGTTGGGGCTCTTGCCGCCCAGCTCGAGGGTGACCGGGATGATGTTCTCGCTGGCGTACTGCATGATCAGCCTGCCGGTGGTGGTCTCGCCGGTGAAGGCGACCTTGGCCACGCGCGGGCTGGCGGCCAGTGGCTTGCCCGCCTCGACGCCGAATCCGTTGACCACGTTGAGGACCCCGGGCGGGAGCAGATCCGCGATCAGTTCCACCACCTTCAGGATCGAGGCGGGGGTCTGCTCGGCAGGCTTGAGCACCACCGCGTTTCCCGCGGCCAGCGCGGGCGCGAGCTTCCAGGTGGCCATCAGGATCGGGAAGTTCCAGGGAATGATCTGGCCGACGACGCCGAGAGGTTCGTGGAAGTGGTAGGCGATGGTGTCGGCGTCGATTTCGCTGATGCCGCCTTCCTGCGCGCGGACCGCGCCGGCGAAGTAGCGGAAGTGATCGACCGCCAACGGCAGGTCGGCCGCCTTGGTTTCGCGCACCGGCTTGCCGTTCTCCCAGGTCTCGGCCACCGCGAGCGCCTCGAGGTTGTCCTCGATCCGATCGGCGATCTTGTTGAGGATGTTGGCCCGCTCGGCCGCCGACCTGGCGCCCCACGCGTCGGCCGCCTGATGCGCGGCGTCCAAGGCCAGTTCGATGTCGGCGGCCGAGGAGCGCGCTACCTCGCAGAATGTCTGACCGTCCACCGGGGAGGGATTCTCGAAATAGCGGCCCTCGACCGGAGCGGTCCATTCACCGCCGATGAAGTTGTCGTAGCGCGCCGCGAATTCGACGACGCTGCCCTCGGTTCCCGGCTTTGCGTAGCTCATGGCGGGTACCTCCTCGCTTGTTGCGGACGTGATGCACACGGCGGAGCGGCCGTGATGCGGGTCACTATGCCCGGCGAGGGTTGAGGAAACGTTGAGGCGCGCGAGTTCAGCCGCGCAGGGCGCTGTGCAGCCGGGCGGCCGCGAGCGCGCGACGACCGTCGCCCGCGGGGAGCAGGCGCAGCGCGTGTTCGTGGATCTCGATGTCGTGGGGCGCGCGCTCGCCGTAGCGCAGCGCGTGCTCGACGGACCGGCTGGACAGCACCGCGGTGCGCACACCGACTTCCAGATAGTCGCGCCACTGCACGATCCCCGGCGTGTCCGAGTCCGGCAGCAGGGGTCCGCGATACAACTCGACCGCGGTGGCGGTATCGCCCGCTTCCAGCGCCGCCAGCACGTCCACGGCGTCACAGGACAGCGGGCTGATCAGCTGATAGACCCGGCTGGTTATCTCGCCGCCGGTGGCGCGCCGCAGGTGGGACATCTCCGATTTGAGCGTGCTCGCGCCGACCGGCCGGTCGCCGTACACCGCGAAGTGCAGGCGTTCGTGGGTCCAGCCGTCGGGCTCGAGCGCCAGCAACGCCAAGATCTCCAGCTGCCTGGGGCGTAGCCGCACAGGAGCGCCTTCGCGGATCAAGCGGGCGGCGCCGAGACAGGTCAGCCGGACCCCCGGCGCGGCCATCCGGTGGTGCAGCTTGGTCTCGATGGCGGTGACCAAGGTCCTGGCCGTGGACATCGCCAGCGGGTGGGCGCGATCCCAGGTGGTGGACAGATCGAGCACGCCGAGCTGGCGACCGTCCGCGGCGCGAATCGGCGCGCAATAGCAGACCCATCCGTGCAGAGCGGCGACCAAGTGTTCGGCGGAGAACACCGTGTGCGGCCGTTCGGTACGCAACGCCAGCGACAGCGCGTTCGTGCCCATGTGCGCCTCGTCCCAGCAGCCACCCGGCGCGAAGTTCACCTGTTCGGCGCGGCGGCGCATCACCGGACCGCCGTGCGACCACAAGATGGTCCCGGTCTCGTCGGTGATCGCCGCGACGTAGCCGGCGCCCTCGGTGATGTCGCGCAACTGATCGGTCAGCTCGGATACCGGTGTGCGCAACGGGGACTCGGCCCAGCGGGCCGCCACATCGGCTTCGGCCAGGGGCGCGTGCCTGCGCGCCGGATCGACCGTGCGCAGCGACCGCAGCCACGATTGCGCGACCTCGCTGCGCAGCGCGGTATCACCCTGCGGTGTCCCGGCGGGAATCCATCGGGACCACTCTTGTTCCAGTGCGGCGCGTTGCCGCGAGAGGGAACTGCGCTGTGCCATCTGGCGGATCCTGTGTCGTCGCTCCGATCGTCTGCGTGCCCTCCCATCATGCCCCAGCGCGCGCCCGGACATTCCGTTTCGGCTTGCCGTCCACGGGACTGGACGACTCGCGGTGGACGACGGCTGTCGACGATCGGATCGCCGCGTCCCCCTCGGCCGAATGCCGCGCGAAGCGTGCGTGTGCCCAGGGAATCCCGGCGGTGCGACCGGCGGTCGGTGTGCGGTCGTCGTCGGCGGCCGCACACCGAACCAGCTGGTTACGGCGTGGAGAAACCGATCAGCGCCCCGATGCCGGCTCCGATCGGAATGGTGACCAGTGCGCCGACCCCGCCGAGGAAGAAGCCGATCACGGCGCCGATACCCGCGCCGATGAGGGCGCCGACACCGGCGTTGTGCTGCTTGCGTGCGAGCGTCTCGTCCTCATTGATCTGCGTGAGGCGCTCGGTCACCGCGGGGGCGCCCACCGGCGTCACCGTGAGGGTGCGGCCCGCGTCGCTGATCGCCGGCGCGAGTCCGTGCGTCGCGCCGGAGGCCTGGAACGCCAGGGGCACGGTCGCGACGACCTGTCCCGCGCCGTCGCGCAGTTCGACCGCCCTGGCGTCGGCGGTCAACGCGAAACTGCCCGCGTCCAAGGTGGTGACCACCCCGGTGCCGTCGGCGGCGGGCGCCGAGGTGAACCCGATTCCCTGTTCGACACCGTGCACGCTGACCTGCGCGGGTGTGGCCGGCTGGGCGTGCGCGACGCCCGTCGCTATTCCGGTGGCTCCGACCGCGAGTAGGGCGGTGGCGGCGAATCTGTTGACTCTCATCGTATTCCCCACATAGTCGTGTCGGCCACGAGTGCCGACGAATCCCCAAGATGCCGGGTTTCGGCCCCACCCATTCTGGCCGCAGGGCTTTCCCGAAGCAATCGTTCTGCGAATTTCACGAGAAATCGATGAGTTGCCCGCAATGCTCTCGCGCGCGAATTCTGCCCGGGCAGAGCCGGTTTCGTGTGCTGATTTCGAGAGATTGCAGAATGTGTGCTGATTCCACCGGGGTGGTTCGGAATTAGATCGGCGTCACACCGAGTTTTCTCGAAAATTGCTGGCACCTGTCGAATTCGCGGTGGGCTCGATAGCCGGTGCTCTGCGCTGCCGGACGCACCGCGACTCGGTGCGACGCCGGGGGAGATCTTCTCCACTCGGTCGTTCGCGGTGTGGCAGGCGGTGATTCGAGGCTCCCCCGGTGTTGCGGCACTCGCGCCGGATGGCGGAGATGGCATCGGTGTGGACGTTGCCGCCGACGTAGGCGATCGTCTCCACGGTTCGGGTGATTCCGGCTCCGCGCCCGTGCTGGGTGCGGACGCCTTCGTGGCGTCCGGCCTGCGCGGAGCCGGAGATCACCGGGCGTAGCGCGCCGGAGAGTGCGTGCTCAGAACGCGCTTCCGGTGCCGGGCAGCAGCCAGGCGATGCCGGGCCAGATGCCGAACGGGCTGCCCCAGAAGCCGTACGGGTTGCCCCAGTGGCCGTAGCCGCCGTAACCACCCCAGCCACCGTAACCACCCCAGCCGCCGTAACCGCCCCAGCCGTGGCGGTGGTACCCGCCGTGGCGGTGCCAGCCGCCGTGGATCTCCTCGGCCTGACTCGTCTGCGTGACGGTGGGCTGCTGTGCCATGGCGGGCGCGGCGGCCGCGGCGACGGGTGTCAGCGCGAGCGCGGCGACCATCGCCACGCGGACGACCGCTCGCCGTGCGCGCCCGGTCTCGACGTCGTGGATCATCGGTACTTCCTCACTTCGGTACGTTCCTTGTCCTGCCGGTGACCCGATTCGGCGGCCATCGGCCCAATCTCACCATCACGCATCGTACCGTTGTATAACGGTACATTCAATGTGGTTCGGTCGTGCGAGAATTCGCCCCGCCCGGGCACGTCGACGCTCGTGCAGGCCGGTCGCGCTGGGTACCGTCGGAATACCCGACCTCGAGGAGGAGTCGACCGTGGCTACCAGTGCCGATGTGCTGACCGACGCCTACGAGCGGATCAAGGAGGTGGTGCACGAAGCGGTGGACGGGCTGGCGGAGGACGACCTCGGCTACCGCATGGATCCCGGCGCGAACTCGATCGCGTGGTTGATCTGGCATCTGACCCGCGTGCAGGACGATCACATCGCGGATGTGGCCGGTACCGAACAGGTCTGGACCGCGCAGGGCTGGTACGACCGGTTCGGCCTGCCCATCGACGAGTCGGCGACCGGATACGGTGACCGCCCCGAGGGCGTGGCCGTGATCCGTGCCTCCGCGCAACTGCTCGCTGGGTACTTCGACGCGGTGCACGAGCAGACGCTGCGCTTCGTGCGCGGCCTCGGCGACGACGACCTCGACCGCGTCGTCGACAGCCGGTGGGATCCGCCGGTGACGCTGGGGGTGCGGCTGGTCAGCGTGATCTCCGACGATCTGCAGCACGCCGGTCAGGCCGCGTTCCTGCGCGGGGTGGTCGAGCGAACGAGGTGAGCGGTGGCGCGGGGCGCGTCGGCGCAGCCGTGCCGTAGGTTGGTGCCGCGCATCCGATATGTTCACAGAGAGTGCCGCCGTAGTGGTTGGAATTGTTGTGGTCGCAGCCATCGTGCTCGTGGTACTGATTGCCGTCGCGGTGGTGGCGCTGCATTGGTACGTGTGGCGTCGCTTGGTCCGGGATACGACCGTCGTGGGCTCACCAGCCCGGCGGGCGGGCACGGCGATCGTGGTGGCGGGGCCTGTGCTGCTGGTCGGCACCACGGTTGCCGAAGTGGCAGATGCTCCGTTCGCTTTGGTGCGGGTTATCGCCTGGCCCGGCTACCTGTGGGGTGCGCTGTTCGTCTATCTGCTGCTGGCTTTGGCGGTCGGTGAGCCGATCCGCCGCCTGTTGTTGCGCCGCTTCGATCACGGCGAACCGGTGCCCGAACCGGTCGTCGCGGCCGAACCCGTTCAATCCGCGCCTGCGCCGGATCCCGTGCCGGAGAACGCCTCCGCGAGCGACCAGGCCGGACCGGCCGCCACGCGGCTACCGCGCCGCGTCTTCGTCTCGCGGGTGGTGAGCGGAGCGGCCGTCGCCGCGGCGGCGACCACCGTCGGCGTCGGCGCCTACGGCGTCCTGGACGGACCGAGCGTCAAGCGTGTCACCGTGCCGCTGGCGAAGTTACCGCGCCAGGCCGGTGGATTTCGCATCGCGGTGGTCAGCGACGTGCACCTCGGCCCGATTCTCGGGCGCGGTTTCGCCGAGCGGGTGGTGCGGACCGTCAACGACACCCAGCCCGACCTCATCGCGGTCGTCGGTGACCTGGTGGACGGCAGCGTCGAGCACCTCCGCTCGGCCGTGGAACCGCTGGCCGGGCTGCGCGCCCGGCACGGCGCGTTCTTCGTGACCGGCAACCACGAGTACTTCTCCGGCGCCGAGCAGTGGATCGAGCATGTCCAGGAACTCGGCATGCACCTGCTCGCGAATGCCCGCACGGAGTTGCCCGGATTCGACCTGGCGGGCGTGAACGACGTGCAGGGCGCACGAACCGGCCAGGGACCGGACTTCGCCGAGGCGCTCGGCGATCGCGACCGCGCCCGCACCGCCGTCCTCTTGGCGCACCAGCCCGTGCTGATCGAGGACGCGGTGGCGCACGGCGTCGATCTCCAGCTGTCCGGCCACACCCACGGGGGCCAGATCTGGCCCGGCAATTACCTTGCGGCCCTGGCCAATCCGACAGTCGCCGGGCTCGAGCGGTACGGCGACACCCAGCTGTACGTCTCCAGGGGAGCCGGGGCGTGGGGTCCGCCGGTGCGGGTGGGCGCACCGTCGGACATCACCGTCGTGGAACTCGTCTCGCTCCAGGCTTGATGACGGATCTCGCCGTCATCCGAACAGTCCGCCGAGCACACCGCCGCTCTGCCCGGCTTCCTGTCCGCCGCCGGTGCCGCCGAGGAAGCCGCCCGGCGGCAGCTCCGACGGCTGCACGATGACGAAACCGCGTCCGGAGAACGACAGCGTCATCCCCTCCCCGGTGCTGCGGCCCATCAACCGGCCCAGCCCGAACGAATCGTTGCGTTTGATGCCGGTCTGCAGACTCGACGACCAGGCCACCGCCGCCTGCGGGTCGGCGTAGGTCGGCTGGTCGACATTCAGCACCACCGGCGTGCCGTGCGTGGTGATGGCGATGCGGCCGCGGCCGGTGAAGACACAGTTGAACAAGCCGGCGTTGCTGGCGAACCCGGCGGCGCCCTGCACCATCCGGATGTCGTAGCGCAGGGTGGAATCGAAGGCGAGCACGTTGGCGCCGTTGATGGTGAGACCGTCGGTGCCATCCAGATCGATGGTGTGCACATCCGCTGCGCCGTTGGCGACGAACAGGTCGCCGCGCCCGGTCACCTTCATCAGGGGAACGCCTTCGCCGGTCAGCCGCTGCTGGATCGCCCGGCCGATGCCGCCCGCCCCGAGCGCTTGGAACTGCAGGTCGCCCTGGTAGGCGACCATCGATCCGGCGCGAGCCATCACGTCGCCGTTCACGGCCACCTTGATCATCTTGCCGCCCTGCTTCTGGATGCCCGCGCCGGTGACTTCGGCGTGGCTGGGGGCGAACAGTTCGCTCTGCATCGGCAGCGCTCCTTGCTGAGGTGAGGGCATCGGTGGTGGCGGCGCCGCGGACGGGGCGGAATAGGCCGGTGGCGGCGGGTAGGTGGGTTGCGGCGGGTAGGCCGGTTGCGGCGGGGAGCCCGGTGGCGGCGCGGGCTGGTGCGCCTGCGGTGGGGCAGGTGGATACGGGGGAGCAGAGGCGGTTTGCTGTGGCGGGGGCGGAGCAGATCGATACGCCGGTGGGGGAGTCGAAGCGGGTGACGAGGTCGGCGGGGCCGGCTCGTCATCGATGTTCACCCCGAAAGCCGTTGCGATTCCGGCCAGCCCGTTGTCGTAACCCTGCCCGACCGCGCGCACCTTCCATCCGCCGCCGCGGCGGTAGATCTCCACGCAGACCACGGCGGTCTCGGTGCTCAGCCCTGTCATCGGGAAGGCCAGCGTGCTCGAGGCGGAGGCGATGGTCGCGCGCAGCGAGCCCGCGGACGCGAAGGTGGGCGGACCGTTGCCGTCCAGGCTCGCGGTGACGACGACACGGTCCACGTCACCGGGCAACGCGCTGGTCTGGATGTCCACCACGTCGCCTGCCCCCCGGCCGTGCCGGTAGGTGACGCCCGGTGCGACCGGCTGGTTGAAGAAGACGAAGTCGGCGTCGGAGCGCACCCGCCCCGCCGCGTTCAGCAACAGCGCGGATACGTCGACGGGAGCCGAGCAGGTGACGGTCACCGCCAGCCGATCGCCCGGCGCGGGGCGGTTCTCACCGCGGGCGAGGTCGGTCACGGCAGGCCGTCCGATCCGTCGGGGCGTCGTCGGGTTGACATGCGATTCACGGTTTCCAGTGTGTCGTGCGTCCGGAACCCGCGCCACCGGCATACCCGGCCGGACCACGACAGGCGCTTGCGTCCGTTCGCGGGCGGCGTCCTGGTCGCGGCGACAGCTCCTGCGTCCCGGTGAGGTCGGCAAACCATGGGCCGGTCGCGGGCCAGCACCCGCCCGAACGCTGATCGCCGCCTGAGCGTCCCCGGCATACGGCCCTCGCCGCACCCCGGCGACACGGCATACGGCGCGACGGCACCGCACCTGTTCGGCTGCGGCGGCCGATCCTCGGAAGCGCGACTAGAGCCCGGCCGTATCGATCGGGCTCTGGTCGGCAATCCGGCCTACAGGACTTCGGCGTACATGGTGCCGTCGAGGATGCCGAATTCGACTTGTCCGGGGAACAGGGGCAGGGCGCCGGTGGCGTGCTGGGTGTGGTTGATCGCGATGGTCTCGGTGGCCCACCGGTGCAACGGTTCGGGTAGACGAAGAACCCGATGGTCGGTGCAGCGGACGTACGGGTAGGTGATCTCGCCGGGCCCGGCGAGCGGGTTGTGGATGGCGAGGGTGGCGATGTCCAGGACCAGTCCGGTGTGCTTGGCGGAGGCGACGGTCGGTGGCTGCAGTTCGATGTCGTCCATGACCGAAGACGGTAGCTCGAAGGATGCCGGAAGTGGGTGATTCCACGCGAATGTCGGTGGGATTTCATGGGAAGTGGGGGACGGCGAGGTTCATCTAGTTGGGTGAACCCCACCGCTACCACCAGCGATCGCGGCAGGCTTGGGCGTACCGGTGCCGCGCTGGATGCCCCGGAGCCACCGGGACAGCGATGAGCCTAAGCGACGCTGAACGTTCGCGGTGGCGTTTCCGTTGAATCGCCGGACGTGGCCGCCCGGTCCGGATCCGGCGGCGACCGACCGGTAACCGTCGTGGGAATGCCGCGCGACCGGCGGCGCGGCTTACTATGCGTCCGGCGTCAAAGAAGCTGTGTGCGTTGAGTATCCGGCACGGCTGTGTGTTTCTTTTCGGTTTTCTTCAGGAGGGTGAAAGACGTGCTCTACGTAGTCATTGCGGCCATTGTCGTTACGTTGTTGGCCGTGTCGGCCGCGGCTATGGTCTGGGATCCACGCCGTCGCCCCGAGTTGGACGAGTACGAGTACGACCTGGACGAGAGTGACGCTACCGCAGGCGAGTACGTCCGCCAGCGCGGCGTCGAGTGGCCGCGCAAGGAGACCGTCTGACCTGTGTGGCGCCGCCCGGCGGGCGGTGGAGGAACTTGGGTGCCCAGCCGAGTGCGGCTGGGCACCTTTTGTTTTGGGCCGCCCCGCTCGCTCGGCGGCCGGTGCCGGCAATCGACTCTCGCATCCGTGCTGTGGCTGGGTCGGGTGATCTCCTCGCGGGCCGATGCTGCCATGCGATACCAGGAATTTTGAAAAACATAGCGAGACGCTATCAAGACGATTCGACTGCTGCCAACAGCATATACGGGCGGCTGTCGATGATCAGATCACCCGGCAGGGTTCCAATTATGTGAGAATGATGGGTAACATAACGGCGGTATCGGCAGCCCGGCTCGGGTAGTGCGTCACGCTCGCGGGGGTGTGACGGACGATCCGGCCGCGCGGTGGCGATCGGACGGAAAGGATGCATCGGCGCATGCTCAAGACGCTGGACCGAATACTCGGCTACGAGATGAAGGTCTCGGAGTTCCTCGGCACCCTCATCATCCTCGGCATTCCCTACGGACTGGCCGGGGTGGTCTGGACCCTCACGCACACAAGCCATTTGCGGAACATGCACGGCATCGACCTGGTGATCTCGTTCCTCGGATCGATCGTGTGCTGGCCGGTGCTCACCTTCTCGAATGTGTGCATGACCTGATGATGGCGATGGTGTGGCTCATCGACGTCGTGGTGATCGTGGTGAAGATCCTCGGTGGGCGGATGAAGGTCAACCCGGTGTTGCGTCTCGGGTTGTGGATCGCGGTGTCGAGCGCGGCGGTCGCGGGGTTCGCTGTTCTCGGGGCGCTGATGGTTCTGCTCCAACGTTGGCTGGCGAGCATGTGAGGGGTCGAAGTCACCCTCTCGGCGAGAGATCACCTGATCACATATTCGTACAGTCTGGCGAAGGATGCTGTGGGTATCTACCATGCTTGCTGTCAAACCTACTGGTGCAGAGGGTATAGCCGCCGGTTCCTTGCGCAGCACTCCTTGCTCATCCGCGCAGAGCTATAAGAATAATGATTAACATAATGCTTGTTTGACGCCTGTGAGGTGTGCAACACTGCACACCGCATGCCACCGCCGACGGTCATTGCCGCGCGGGGCGGATTCCAGAAAGGACCGGCGAAGAGTGACTGTCCCCACCCTCCATCGCGGGCCCGCCGACCCTGTCGGCGGAGCGAGCGAGCTGGAGAAGATCGTCGACAGCGTCTCGGGGCTGTGGCGCAGGCACCCGCAGCGATCGCTCGAGACATTGGGGCGGCAAGTCATGCTCGGCCGGGAAGCGCTCGCGCAACTGATCGTCTCTCTGGTGCGCCGTCGTTTCCCTTACCAGGAATTCATCAAGCAGTGCGCGTTCATGGCGAACGTCTCGGCCGCGCCGACGGTGTTCGTCGCGATTCCCATCGCGGTGGTCGTCTCCATCCAGGTCGGCGCGCTCGTCAACCAGGTCGGCGCGACGACGTTCATCGGCGCGGTGGCCGGTCTCGGCATCATCCGTCAAGGCGCGCCCTTGGTGTCGGCGCTGATGGTGGCGGGCGCGGTGGGCTCCGCGATCTGCGCCGACCTCGGCTCCCGGACGATCCGGGAAGAGATCGACGCGATGATGGTGATGGGCGTCGACCCGGTGCGCCGCTTGGTCGCGCCGCGGCTGGCGGCGGCGGTGCTGGTCAGCGTCCTGCTCTGCGGCTTCGTGGTCTTCGTCGGCTTCGCGACCGCCTACATGTTCAACGTCTACGCCCAATCCGGGACGCCGGGCTCGTTCATCAATTCGTTCGCCTCCTTCGCGGTCGCGAACGACCTCCTGGTCGCGCTGGTGAAGGCCGCGATCTTCGGGATGCTCACCGCGGTGATCGCCTGCGACATCGGCTTGCACGCCCACGGCGGTCCCGGCGGCGTCGCGAACGCGGTGAACTCCGCGGTGGTGAGTTCGGCGCTGATGTTGTTCGCCACCAACATCATCCTCACCCAGCTGTACAACACGCTGTTCCCGACGAAGGTGGTGTGAGCATGGCCAGCACCTATACGCCGCCCGCGATGCAGCCGGTGCGGGCCGTCGGGAAAGCCGCCATGGTTCCGGTGCACGCCAATCAGCGCATCGGGCACCAGGCCTTCACTTTCGTTCGAGCGGTCGTGGCGATCCCCTTCGTGCTGAAGCACTATCGCAAGGAAGTGGCGCGGCTGATCGCCGACGTCGGCTGGGGCAACGGCTCGCTCATCGTCGGCGGCGGCACGATCGGCGTCGTGGTGATCCTGTGCGCCTTCGGCGGGATCATCGTCGGGATGGAGTCGTTCACGGCGCTGAACCTCCTCACCATGTCGCCGCTGACCGGCGCGATCTCCGGTTTCGCCACCACCAGGGAGCTGGCGCCGATCCTCGCGACGCTGGCCTTCGCGATCCAGGCCGGTTGCCGCTTCACCGCGCAGCTCGGTTCGATGCGCATCTCCGAAGAGATCGACGCCCTGGAATCCATCGCCATCCGTCCGCTGCCGTATCTGGTCAGCACCAGGATGATCGCGGCGACGCTGACCATCATCCCGCTCTACAGCATCGGTCTCGCCACCGCGTACCTGACGACGAAGATCACCGTGCTGTTTCTGGGCGGCACCGCGGCGGGCACCTACGACCACTATTTCTTCCAGTTCCTGATCGGACCGGACGTGTTCTTCTCCCTGCTGAAAGTCGTGGTGTTCGTCCTGCTCGCGACGTTCATCCAGTGCTACTACGGCTACGTTGCCACCGGCGGCCCCGAGGGTGTCGGGGTGGCCGCCGGACAGGCGATCAAGATGGTGATCGTCGTGATGGTCTTCGCGAATCTGTTCCTGACCCTGACGATCTGGGGCATCGATCCCGGATTCCGGATCTCGGGGTAAGCGCCGATGATCCTGGATCCCAGCGGTCGCGGGCCCTCCGGCCGGCAGTTGACGCTCTACGGGCTCGCCGTGCTCACCACGATCGCCGCGCTGCTGTATCTGCTGGCGCTGCGCTACACCGGTCACTTCGAGGACAAGGTCCCGGTGACCGTAGTCCTCACCAGTACCGGTGACGGGTTGCCCAGCCGCGCCGACGTGAAGTTCCGCGGCATGGTGGTCGGCCGCGTCGCCGGTGTGGACGTCGTGGCGCGTGGCGCGCGGCAGCACGCGAGCGTCGATCTGAAACCGGGCGTTGTATCGACCATTCCGGCGAATGTCACGGCGCGGGTCATCCCCAACAATCTGTTCGGCGTCACCGCGATCGAACTGCTCGACAACGAGCCGGGGACCGGTAGCCTGCGCGCGGGCGCGACCATCGCGGAGGACACGAGCTCGGCCACCGTCGCGTTGCAGACCACCTTGAACGTGCTACGCGACGTGCTGAACAACATCCAGCCCGAGAAACTCGGCCGAGTGCTCGCGACGCTGTCGGCCGCGCTGGACCCCGCCGCGCGGGCGCCGGGCTCGACGATCCAACGACTGGACCACTGGCTCACGGAGGTGCGCGGGATTCCCGAAATCGGTGATCTGCTGGGTGATCTCGGACGCGCTTCGGTAGCGCTGAGCGTGTCCGCGCCCGATCTGGTCGGACTGCTCTCGGAGTCGGTCACCAGCGCGCGAACTCTCGCCGAACGCCGTGCCGAGCTGATCAGCCTGCTGACTACGGGCAACGCGACGGTGGAGTCGGTGAACGCGCTGTTCGCCCGCAATCCCGATGCGGGCAAGTTCCTGGTGGCAGGCCTGGACGACTTGTTCGGCAACCTCGCCGACGATCCCCAGGCCATCCCGTACACGGCGCGGAATCTGAACGTCGCGTTGCAGCGGCTGGCCACCACTTTCCGATTCGGTCCGATGAAGCAGATGGTGTGGAAGATGGATGTCTCCTTCACGCCGTTCCAGCAGTACACCGCCGCGGACTGCCCGCGTTACGGTGACCGGTACGGACCGCGCTGCTTCGGCGCGTCTGTTCCGGATACCGCGCCGCCGCAGCAGTTCCCGCCGCAGTTGCTGCCCGGATGGCTCGACGCGGCGGGGCCACGGCCGATCCCCGCGGCGCAGCCGGAGCAACCTGTTCTTCAAATCCCCGGCCTGCCCGCGATTCCGGGATTGCCCGCGATTCCGGGTCTGTCGTTGCCCGGCCTGCCCGGGCCAGGCGCCCCCGCACCCGCGGAGCCCGGTCCGGCGCCGCAGGGAACCGCCCGGCCGATCGCCCTGCGCGGCGCCGACGCCGTCGCGGCGATCGTCGGCGGCCGACCGACCGTCGCGCAATTGCTGTTGCTGACCCCGGTCCTCGCGGGCGGCTCGGTGACCGTGTCCGAGCAAGCTCCCGGCAGCGGAGGGCGATGAGATGAGATCCACCAGAGCGCTGATCGGTTTCAGCTTGTTCGCGGTCGTGGCGATCGCCCTCACCTACACCATCTGGTCCACTTTGCAGCGATCGGTCGAGGGGCGCACCCAGCCCTACTCGGCGGTGTTCTCCGATGTGCTCGGCTTGCGCGTCGGCGACGACGTCCGCGCGGCGGGCGTGCGGATCGGCCGGGTGGACAAGATCGACTTCACCGACGGGTACCTGGCCAGAGTCGATTTCCGGCTCGAGGACGGGCAGCGGCTGACCACGACGACAAAGGCGATGGTCCGCTACCAGAACCTGATCGGGCAGCGCTACGTGGCCTTGGCCGCGGGCGATGGGGCGGGGACGGTGCTGGAGGCGGGCGCGCAGATCCCGCTGGAGCGGACCGAGCCCTCGTTCGACGTGTCCGCGCTGCTGTCGGGGTTCGAGCCGCTGTTCGGCGTGCTGCAACCCGATCAGGTGAACTCGTTGTCGGAGACGCTGATCCAGGCGTTACAGGGCAGCCAGGTGTCGCTCAGCGCCTTGATCACGCAGGCGGCGCAGCTGGCGGGCACGTTCGGTCAGCGGGACGAGATCCTGGGCGAGGTGCTGGGCAACCTCAGCAGTGTGGTGACCGGTCTGGCCCATCGCAGCGACGAGCTGGAGACGCTGCTCACCCAGGCGCGCGCGCTGATGGAGGGGTTGTACGCGCAGGGCGAGAGCCTGAAGCACTCCGTCGACCGGGTCGCGGGCACCACCGACTCGCTCACCCGCTTGGTGATGCAGGTCAAGCCGGGGCTGGCGACCGCCCAGCGGGAAGCCACGACGGGTGTGGCGCTGCTGCTGCTCAACGGCGCCTCGCTGGACCAGGCAGCGGTGGAGTTGCCCACGGTGCTCAACGGCATCGCCCGCTTCACCGGCTACGGGGCATACGGCAACGCCTACCTGTGCAGCCTCGACATCTCGCTGTGGGGCGTGCTGCTGCCACCGGGACTGTTCTCACAGGTGGGCGGCGATTCGCATTCGGAGGTCTGCCGGTGATCGAGAAATTGCGGCTGCCGGGTTTCCTGCGCAACCGGCATCTGCGGCTGGGGCTCCTCGCGGCCGGGCTCGTCGCTGCTCTGCTCGTCGGTTCCAGCGTGCTGAAACAGGCGCGGCTGGGGGACAAGACGATCGAGGCCGAGTTCGCGCAAGCCGCGGGCCTGCGCCCGGGTGCGACGGTGGACGTCTCGGGTATCGAGGTCGGTGCGGTGCGATCGGTGCGTCTGGAGGGGCCGAAGGTCGTCGTCGAGCTGCGCGTCCGTCGCGACCTGCGGCTGGGGCCGGACGCGCGCGCGGCCATCGAGATGTCCACCATCCTCGGCCGGTTGCACGTGGATCTGCTGCCCGGCGATGGTAAGGGCTTGCCGGGCAACCGGATTCGCCTGATCAACACGACGGTGCCGTACAACTTGAGCAAGATGATCCAGGATCCGCAGTACAAGAATTCGTTCGAGCGGATCGAGCGCATCGATCCGCGGAAACTACGGCAGGCACTGGACGCGGTGAACCAACAGCTGGGCGATTCTCCGCAGTTGGCCGTGCAGGCGCTCGACAGCATCGGCGCGCTGGCCAAGGTGGTCGACGATCGCCGCGACGAGGTCGACGCGCTGCTCAAAGGCCTCGATCAGGTCTCCCAGCTGGTTTCGGACAATCAGAACAGCGTGCTGCTGTTGCTGACCCGCGGCGAGGCCATCGGCGCCGCGGTGCAGAAGCGCCAAGCGCTGCTGCGGCAGTTGCTCGACAACGTCGCCAGCCTGTCGGGCCTGCTGCGCGATATGGGCTTGGAGAACAACGACCAGCTCGAGCCGCTGATCCACGACCTGAACACGATGTCGGAGGGGCTGGCGAAGAACCGCGACAACCTCGACCGGCTCTACGAGATCATGCCGGTGACGTTGCGGCAGTTCACCAATGTGACCGGCAACGGTCCCTACGGCGAGGTGTGGGCGCCGTGGTTCTTCCCGGACAACTGGCTGTGTTTCGCCCAAGCCGTACAGGGGTGCAAGTGAGGAGAATGCGAATGCTGGGCAAGGCCACGGCGGTGTGCGCGGCCGCCCTGTTGGCGGCGGGATGCTCGCTGGTGCCCGACAGCCTGACCACGCTGCCCGACCGCTATCTCGGCGAACATCTGCGGATCAGCGCGGATTTCGAGAACGTCGCCGGTTTGTACGCGGGCAACGAGGTGGCCGTGCTCGGTGTGCCGGTCGGCCGCGTCGACACGGTGGAAGCCAAGGGCAGCTATGTCCAGGTGACCATGAGTCTCGACAAGGGGGTGGCGATTCCGGCCGACGCGATCGCCGCGCTGGTGTCACCGCAACTGATCACCAATCGGCACGTCGAGCTCGCCCCGGCCTACAGCGGTAGCGGACCGGTGCTCACCGACGGCACGCACATTCCGCTCACGCGGACCCGCACACCGGTCGAGCTCGACCGCATCCTGCAGAACTTCGATCAGCTCGGCGCCGCGCTGAAGGGCGATCCGGACAACGGCCCGATGGCGAGCCGGGTGCTGTTCCCGCTGCTGGACGGCAACGGCGACCGGCTGCGCGCGACCCTGGACGCGCTGTCGGCCGCGTTCGAAGTGTCCTTCGCGAATGCCGACCAGATCTCCAACACCATCATCAAGCTCACCGAGATCACCCAGATCATCGCGCAGAATGACCAGACGGTTCGCGATTTCAGCGGCAGGCTCACCGAGTTGATCGCTCTGCTGGGCCAACAGGCGCCCGGTCTGCAGGCGGTGCTGGAGCAACTGGATCAGTTCGTCACGAACACCTCGACGCTGGTCGGCCGCAACGGTGACCAGCTGGCCGGCGCGCTCGACCGTTTCACCGCGATCACCGCGCAGATGCGGGCCAACGCCCGCGGGCTCACCGAGATCATCGATGTGGGGCCGCTGCTGTTCGAGAACCTGTCCAACGCGGTCAGCCGGGAACACCAGGCGCTGCGCCTGCACGCGCTGACCGACAAAGTGGTGCTGGACAACGAGGTCGTATCCCAGTTCTGTGAACGAATCCAGCTGCGCCTCGACGGTTGCCGCACCGGGAAGCCGCAGGATTTCGGTCCCGATTTCGGGTTGACCGCCGCACTGCTCGGGATCGCAGAATGAACCGGGCGACCGCGCTGAAGCGCATCACCGCCGCCGTGGTGACCGTGGCGGCTGTCGGCGGGGCGACCGGTTGCGGCGTCGGCGTCTCGAATCTGCCGATGCCGAAGCCGGGGCTCGGCGCCCCGGGCTACCCGATCCACGCCACCTTCCGCGACGCGCTCAACCTGCCCGACCACGCGCACGTGAAGATCGGCGGCACCGACATCGGCGTGGTCACCGGCATCAGCACCACCAACTTTCTCGCCGACGTCGAAATGCTCATCCGCGAGGACATCCAGTTGCCGCGCGGCACCACCGCGGAGCTGCGTCAGGCGACACCACTCGGCGACATCTTCGTCGCGATGACGCTGCCTCCTGCCACCGAGGGCGCAGAGTTCTTGTCGGCGGGCGACACCATCGGCGCCGATCACACGGCGGCGGCCGCGTCGGTCGAACAGCTGATGATGTCGGTGTCGATGCTGATCAACGGAGGCGGCATCAATCAGGCCGCGAAGATCACCGCGGAGCTGAACACAATGTTCGCCGGCCGGGCTCCCGAACTCGCCCACCTGATCACCGAACTGACCGCCGTGATCGCCGCGCTGAACGCGCGCACCGACGACATCGACAACGTTCTGACCGGAATGAACGTCCTGACCGGCGAATTGGCCCGGCGCAAGGCCGAACTCGGGGCCGCCGCGGACACCTTCCCGCAGTTGCTCGCCTTGCTCGCCGAGAACAACCAGGCCATCGTGGATCTGCTCGACAAGGTGTCGGTGACCATGACGGCGCTCGGCGATTTCACCGAGACCACCGGACCGCAAGCGGTGAGCCTGTTCGACAGCATCCAGCAGTTGATGTCGGGTTTCACCCAGATGGGCAACGACTTGGGCGGCACGCTCGACGGGCTGCACACGATCTACCCGTCGCTGATGGGCAGCCTGGACGGGCCGGTGCTGGCGGTGGCGGCGACGGTGTCCTACCTCAGCGTCGGCGCACTGACCGACCCGTCCGGCAGCCGACTGCCCGAACTCGGTGACGTGCCCGCCTTCATCGGCAGCTTGGCCCAGGTCATCGAGAAGGTGATCGGCCGGGTCACCAGTCCGCCGCGGCAACCGGAGCAGGAAGAGGGCGGACGATGAATCCACCGTTGTGGCAATGGCTGGTCCGTCGCCGTGTCGCCGTCGCGAATCTCGGTCTGGTCGTGGTGCTGCTGGCGGGCGCGGCCTACCTGGGCGCGGTGGTGCTGCGGATCGACCCGATGCGCGGCACGTACGCGGTCACGGTGGACTTGCCGTCCTCCGGCGGGCTGCTACCGGGCAACGACGTCACCTTCCGCGGCACCCGGGTCGGGTCGGTGCGGGAGGTGACAGCGTCCGGTTCCGGCGTAGCCGCGATCGCCGAAATCGATGCTACGGCGAAGATCCCGGTCGGCGGCACGGTCGTGGTCGGTCGGCTGTCGGCGGCGGGCGAGCAGTATCTGGACTTCCGGCCGGACGCCGACACCGGGCCGTATCTCACCGACGGCGCGCTGGTCGACCGATCCCGCACGTCCGTGCCCGTCTCGGTGCAGTCGATGCTGACCAATCTGAGCGGGCTCATCGGCGGCATGAACCCCGATCGGCTGAACGTGATCATCGACGAACTCGACAAAGCGCTGGCTGGCGGGCCGGACCAGCTGCGGAACATGATCTCCGGGATCAGCCGGGCCATGGCCGGGTTGACCGATCTGCTGCCGCAGACCCGGCAGCTGATCGAGAATCTCGAGATCATCGCGGAGACGACCTCCCACGCCCAACCGGACCTAGCCACGTTGACGCGGGCCGGTGGGGTGCTGTTCGAGCAGTTGAGCGCCGCCGACCGCGAAGTGCGTCACCTGCTCGACGAAGGTCCCGGCCAACTGGCCACCCTCGGCGGGTTCGTGTCCCGCACGCAGGACCCCATCACCGATCTGGTCACCAATTTCGTCGCGATCACCAGAGCCGCCAAACTCCGTGAGCCCGCGATCGCCGCACTTTTCCCGGCGTTGCGGGCCGGTTCGGAGGCGCTGGGCATCCCGGCGCACGACAACGCATTCCACACGATGGTCGACATCTGGCCGCGACCGACCTGCGAGTACGACACCATCCCGGTGGTGCCCACCCAGAAGATGACCGACACGCGCGTGCGTCTCTACAACTACTGCGTCACCGACGACCCGGCGCTGCAGATCCGCGGTTCGGCGAACGCGCCGCGGCCGAACGTGCCGGACAACGGTTCCGGACCGCCGCCGGGCGTCACCGGCGACGAACTGTCCCGACCCGCTCCCGGCAACTAGGAGAAACGATGAGCGACACCGACGTCGAGAACACCGACGAAACGAAGGACACGACCGCGACCGAGGTGCGCGAGCCCGAAAACGCGGCGGACGACGCCGCCGAGAACTCCGGTGCGCGCCGGCCCCGGCTGCGGAGCCGGTTGGGGGGACCCCGCGCGACCCTGGCGGTGCGCGCTGCGACCGCGGCCGCGCTCGTCCTGGCGGTCGCGGCGGCGGCCTTCTGGTTCGTCCAGAACAAGAACAACGAAGACCTGCTGGAAGCCCAGGATCAGGCTCGTACCGCCGCCTGCCGGTACGCACCGGTGCTGGCGAACTACGACGCGAAGGATCTCGACGCGTATTTCGCCGCGGTGCTCGACGGCGCCACCGGGGACTGGAAGAAGCAATTCGACTCCACCAGCCGCGAATTGCGCGAAGTGCTGACCCAGGGCGAGGTGGTGTCGAAGACGAACGACGTGCAGTGCGCCATTCGCACCGCCGATGAGAGCTCCGCCGAGGCCATCGTGGTCATCGGACAGAGCATCACCAGTCTCGGTACCCAGGGCAAGCCCGCGCCCGGGCAGCTGTCGATGGTGCTGCGCCTGGAGAAGTCGGGCGATCGCTGGCTGGTGAACAAGGTCAACTCGCCGCTGGCGCCGCCGCGGCTGCCCTGAACTGTCCGCGGCGACACGGCAGCGGACGCACACGGCTGTCGCCGACGCGGCTGAGCCGGGTCGCGCGAGGTGTAGGGAAGACAAGGGAAGGACCGTCATGTCCGCTGTGGCAGAACCATCGAACGGCGCCGTGCCGCTGACCAAGGATCGCACCCGGATCCATGTCGACGCGGCCCATCGGCCGCTTACAAAGCGCCCGATAAAGCTGACCGACGCGTTGGACTTCTGGTCCTTCGCGGGCGCGGCGGCGAATGTCGTCATGCAGATGGCCCGCCCTGGCGTCGGTTACGGTGTCGCCGAGAGCAAAGTCGAGTCCGGGTCGCTGATGAAGCACCCGTGGAAGCGGGCGCGCACCACCACCCAGTATCTGGCCGTCGCTATCCTGGGCACCGACGAGGAACGCGAGGCCTACCGCGAAGCGGTGAACGTCGCCCATCGCCAAGTGCACTCGGCGCCGGGTGCGCCCGTGCGATACAACGCGTTCGATCGTCACCTGCAACTGTGGGTGGCGGCGTGTCTGTACATCGGCTTCGAGGACACCTACCAGCTGCTGCAAGGCCGGATGAACGACGAGCAGGCCGAGGCGTTCTACCGCTCGTCCTCGACGTTGGGGACCACGCTGCAGGTCACCGAGGACATGTGGCCGGCCACCCGGGCGGACTTCGACCGGTACTGGAACGAGGCCTGCGCCCACGTGGCGATCGACGACTACGTGCGCGGCTATCTGAACGATCTGCTCGACCTGCGGATGATCCACTGGACGCTGCGGCTGCCGTTCCGAAACCTGTTGCGCTTCCTCACGATCGGGTTCCTCGCCCCGCTCTTCCAGGAGCAGATGCGGGTCGAATGGACCGCTGCCGACCAGCGACGTTTCGAGCATCTGTTCGTGTTCGTCGCGTTCGTCAACCGGTTCATCCCGCGGTTCGTGCGCCACGGCGGCACCTATGGCCTGATGGCCGACATCCGCCGCCGTATCCGCAGACAGAAGAACCTGATCTGAGCCGAAACCGCCGCGGACGGACCGGGGACCACGTGACTGGGGCGCTGAAAAGTGCCCTGGCCGGGAAGGCCGTCAGTCGACGGTGAAGTTGCGCCAGGACCCGTGCAGGCCCTGCCCGCGCAGCGAGGTGCTGCGGCCGTCTTCGATCGGATGCAAGGTGATGATGCCGAAACCGATCTGCACCGTCTCCGGCAGCTGCGGCGCGCGCGTGGTGTACACGGGGGAGTCGTCCACGTACCAGTCGGCGGTGCCCGCTGTACGGTCGATGGTGACGGCGTAGCGGTGGAACTCGCCGGGCTTGATGTCGACCCCGGCCAGCGGCGCGTGCACCACGTGGGTGAACGCCTCTTCCTGGGGGACGACGCCGGGCACGAACAGCCGTTCGTGGATGGCGTACGCGTGCTTGCCGGTCGCGATCAGATCGAAGACCTGGGCGCTGCTCATGTCGAGGACGTTGAACGCGGCGAACCCGTCGCGGTAGTCCTCGCCGGTGACGCCGATGTTCTCCGCGGCCATCTCCACGGCGAAGGTCCGCGCTCCGGCGGTGAGATCGAACGCCTCGGTCGACACCAGCAGATGCTTCGGATTGTCCAGTATCTGGACTTCGGCGTGGGATCGGGTGAAAGCGTCGATCCGGAGCGACACGGTGCCCTCGCCGACCTCGGTGTGTGCGGCCGGATCGGCGTAGCGCCAGGTCTGGTCGGCACCGAGCGGGACCTCCAGGAAACGCCACCGGTCTTCGCGCAGCTCCGGGCCGTTGAGGTCGTCGTATGTCATCGCGTTTACCTTTCAGCCGAGCCGTTCTCGGCGGAATCCGATAGGTCGTGCTCGGTCGCCCGGCGGCGCAGTGTGGTCACGACGCCGTTCGACGATTTGTAGCCGACACCCCCGAGTAGGAGACGTTCCTCGGTCAGCCGTGGACGTATCGCGGGACCCATCGGCCACCAGTCGTCGAGTTCGACCAGACCCGGCTCGATCAGTTCCAGATCGCCGAAGTACGAGGCGATCTGCTCGCGGGTACGGTACCAGCCGGAGCCCAAACCCATTTCGGTGAAACGTCGTTGGAGCTCGATGGCCATGTCGTGGGCCTCGCCGCCGTCGGCGGGATCGTAGAAGTGCGTGATCGCGACATAGGAGCCGACCGGCAGCGCATCGATGTACTGACGCATGATTCCGGCGGGATCGAGGTCGTCGTCGACGTGATGCAGGATGCCGCAGAGGATCAGCGCCAGCGGGCGGGTGAGGTCGAGGTGCGGGGTGACCTCGGAGTGCGCCAGCAGGGTGTTCGGCTCGGTCAGATCCGCGGGGACGAAATGGGTGTACTCGTTGCGCTCGAGCAGCACGCGGCCGTGGATGTTGCACACCGGGTCGTTGTCGACGTACACGACGCGCGCCCGGGGGTTCTCCTGCTGCGCGATCTCGTGGGTGTTGCCGACGGTCGGCAGACCCGCGCCGATGTCGAGGAATTGGTCGATACCGACCGTCCCGGCCAGGTACCGGACCACCCGGTGCAGCCACCGGCGGTTCATGCGGGCGACTTCGCTCTGCCGCGGAGCGACTTCGGCGACTTTGTCGCGTACGTAACGGTCGACTTCGTAGTTGTCTTTGCCGCCCAAGGTGGCATCGTAGACGCGAGCGATGCTCGCGCGGGTCGTGTCCACGCCGACCGGGGCGCGGACACCGGTCTGGGGAGCGGAATCGGGCATGGAGACCTCTCTCTAGTTTCCTTAGCCTGGCTCACAGCCTAGGGTCCGCCGCATCGCCGAGCAATCCGTGCGGATTCGTTCGGCCAGTGCTGATTTCGTGGGATCGATCGGCTGTCGCGCCGAATACGATCGCGCATCAAGACCGGTCGGTACTCATCTCGATGACGTGCTCGACTCAGGACGCGCCGGGCCGGTGCAGCACCCGCCCGGGCAACCATCCGCCCTGCACATGTGTCACTCGCCACCAGTGGATGTGCACCGCCACCGCCTCGATGGGCGTGGACAGGAACGGTTCGACCCGCGGCTCCTTCCGTAACAGCGTCCGGAAGGTCTCTTCTCGCTCGCTCGCCTCCGCCCGGACCACGGCCGTGCCCAAGCCCTGTGCGAACGGGTTCAGGAAACCCTCGGGGACGACCTTGACCCCGATGCTCGGATTGGCTCGCAGGCTGTCCAACGTACGCCCCCCGGACTCGAGCACGAGCGTCAAGCGGAACGGATCCCCGTTCAGCGCGGCGAAGAACGCGTTCGAGCACCAGTTCACGCCGTCTTTCGACGTCGCGAGGTCGATGCTGGTGAAGCCGAGGATGCCGGTCAGCTTGTCTCGGATGTCCTGATCGGTGATCTGCACGTCGTTCGATGTCATGGCGGGCTCCGTGGTGGGTGACGGGTGCTGACTCGTGCGACCGACGCCACCGGGGACGAGACGGTCGCCGGGCCACGGCGTCCGCAGCGGGGGCCGCCGCGCCACCGGGTCGTGCAGCACCATCTGGGGCCGCGCCCGCCGAGCGGGCCGATCCCTGTGCTGACGTCATGGCGCTTCTCCTCCGCGTGGCCGCCGTCGGGGGCGACTCTACGCACACCCGTCCCAGCTCGCGGGCGATTCAGGTCGGGATATTGCATTGTCGCTCTTGCGAATCCATGCGTGCGAACACAATCTCCGCCACGCGCTCGCGGCGGAATCGGCGCCAGGGTGGGGCCGAGTAGGATCGTCAACCGACGTTTCAGACAGCTGTGATGGTGGAGGCACAACGCCCCGCGGTCTAACCCCCGATCGGCCGGAGGCATGCATGACGAACGACGAGGACAGTGGTGACCACGCGGATTTCCCTGCGGCGGAACGTGGTCCGACCGTCCTGCGGATCGCGCTCGGCAGCCGGTTGCGTCAGCTGCGCGAGGGCTGCGGGATCAGTAGGGAGGCCGCGGGCGACGCCATCCGCGGATCGCACGCCAAGATCAGCCGGCTGGAGCTGGGCCGGACCGGATTCAAAGAACGCGATCTGCACGACCTGCTGACTCTTTACGGAGTTGTCGACCCGGCTGAACGTGAAACGTACTTCGAGCTGGCTCGCCGGGCCAACGACCCGGGCTGGTGGCAGCACTACAGCGATCTGCTCCCGGCGTGGTTCGAGACCTACATCGGCCTGGAACAGGCCGCCACCACCATCCGCACCTACGAGGCGCAATTCGTTCCCGGGCTGCTGCAGACCGCCGACTACGCGCGCGCGGTGATCCAGCTGGGCAACACCGACGAGACCGAACGCCGCGTCGCCATCCGTATGCGCCGCCAGCGGATCCTCTACCGGGTGGCCGCCCCCACGCTCTGGGCGGTCATCGACGAGAGCGCGCTGCGCAGGCCGGTCGGCGGGGTGGAGGTGCTGCAGGAGCAGATCGAGCATCTGCTCACGATGGCCGACCGCCCCAGCATCAGGATTCAGGTGCTGCCGTATTCGGCCGGCGGGCACTCGGCCGCGGGCGGTCCCTTCAGCATCCTTCGTTTCCCCGAACCCGAGCTGGCCGACATCGTCTATACCGAGCAGCTCACCAGCTCGTTGTATTTCGACAAGCAGCGCGATGTCGAGCTGTACATGTCGGTGATGAATCGGATCAGCGTAGAAGCGCTGTCTCCGGTCGACAGCATTCGTTTCCTACGCGATCTGCTCACCGAGATGCGGACGGGCGATTAGGACTCGGGCGGCGGCGTCAGGCCCCGCCTCCGCGCTCGACTTGGTGTGCTTCCCTGTGCGCGGATAGTTTGCCGATCGGGTAATCCGCGCCTTCGCAGGCGGTGATGTGAGCCCTCGGGCGCGGTCTCCGCGGAGCATTCGAGAAACCGGCCGGTCGGCTCGATGTGAGTCTGCTCCGCTGAATCTGTCAGATGCCGAGGGGGTTACTCGTGCTGAGGCATGAAATCCGTTGCACGCGGGACGAACTCGACGGAATGAGATTATCCGCAGATAACAGTTCGGCATCGTAAGCCCTTCGACGATGCGGAGCTGTTATCAATCGCCACTCGGCTACCTCGATATTCCCTGTTTTCGGTGGCGGTGGCGTCCATGCACATGCACGCGCGCATGTACGTACCGATGGACGATCACCGATGCGACGCGGCCGCTGTCATGTGGCAGTATCCCTGTCGAGGTCGGGGTCTGACGATCGGCTCGGGCACTGGCTGGTTCGGCCGCGGCGGCCCCAACGCGAGTTGGGGTCGCCGGCGGAGCCGGTGACGACACGTTCCGACATCCGGATTGCCGAGAGTTCACGGCGTCAGCACGATCCGGATCGGGTCGCCTTCTTTGTTCTCCAGCGCGTGCACCGCTGCCTCCGCTTCCGCGAGCGGGAGGACGGCGCTGACCGACCCGGCGAAATCGATGCGATGGGCGCGGCGCAGGCGCACCAGTTCGAGCACGTGATCCGGTTCGGAGCCGTAATGCCCGCGCAGCTGCTGTTGCCGGAAGCTGAAGATGGTGCCGTTCGTGATCGTGATCGGCTTGTCGGTGAGTCCGACCAGCACCAGGCGTCCTTCCTCGGCGAGACAACCGACGGCTTGCTCGCGGACGGGCGCGGCGCCCGCGAAGTCGAACGCGGCATCGAGTCCCGCGCCTTCCGTGGCGGCGTACACCTTCTTCGGCAGGTCCGGGTCGGACGGGTCGAGCGCGAGGTCCGCGCCGAATGCGAGCGCACGCTGCCGCGCGGCGGGCAGCGGGTCGACGGCGATGATCGGTGCGGCGCCGATCAGCCGGAGCAACTGGACCCCGTGCGCGCCCAGCCCGCCGACGCCCCAGACGCCCGCCGACTCGGCGGCCCGGACCTGGCCGGTGCGGGTGATGGCAGCCCACGGCGTCGAAACCGCGTCGGGGATGAAACAGGCTTGTTCGAAGGGCAGATCGTCGGGAATGGGCACCACGGTGTCCACGGCGGCCAGTGCGTATTCCGCCCAGCCGCCGTCGTAGTCCACGCCTCGTGTGTAGGTCTTGCCGTCGCGGATCTCACCTGCCTGCAGCAACACTCGATCGCCGGGCCGGGGACCCCGGACGTCCGGGCCCAGGGCATGCACCGTGCCCGCGACCTCGTGTCCGAGAGTGACCGCATCGTCGGCCAGGTACATCGGCGAAAGCACGCCCTCGATGAGGTGGACATCCGATAGGCAGACACCGGCGGCCGCGACCTCGATGAGTACCTGGCCCGGTCCAGGGGTCGGCACCGGTACTTCCTCCAGGCGGAATCGCCGCCCGTTGGTGGCGCGCGGATACAGTCGTCCAGCAAGCATGTCGAAAACTCCTCCGCGGACGGTCGGTTGCTTCGTGTGCTGCGAGTCCCCTGGTCAGGGGGTCCAGGTGATGCGGCCGCCCTCGAAGTCCTGGGCTTTGCCGTTCTGGAAGTCGTATTCATCGCTGGTGGGGTAGCCGTAGCGGCCGGATTCGCCGCCCGCGGCTTCCCAGGACTCCCGGATGGATCCCCAGATGACGTGGGCGCCGGTGCGCGCTGACCAGTAGATGGCGCCGCCGCCGAAGAGGTTGTAGCGGCCGCCGCGGGCGCGGGCGGCGGACTCGTCGGTGATGGGGAATCCCAGCGGGCTGCTCTCCCAGCCGTAGGAGCCCCATTTGTCCCGGATGGCGCCGCCGATCTGGTGTGCGGCGGTGCCGAGGGACCAGTAGATGGAGCCGTTCTGGAAGACGTTGTAGCTACCGGGTTTCGACGGTGTCGCCGCTTCCCTGGTCACGGGGTAGCCGAGCGATCCGCCCTCGTAACCGAGATTGCCCCACTTGTCGCGGATGGCGCCGCCGACCTGGTGAGCTCCGGTGTCGGGATGCCAGTAGATGGAGGAGGATCGCTCGAACGCTTGATAGCGGCCACCGCGTGCGGCGGGAGACTCGGGGTTCACGGGATCGCCGAAGAACGCCCGCCCGCCTGCCTGGTCGTATTCGACTTCGATCGCCCCGCCGACGTCGTAGGGGCCGATCGGGCGTGCGGCCGCGTCGGTCCCGTTACCGGTGAGCAGTGCGCCGAGCGCGGCGGCGCTGGCGAATGCCGCGCGGGCGCGCGAGCGATGCGGGCGACGGTGCCGTGCCAAGGGAACTCCTGTGCATCTGGGTGTCGGGTGCGAAAGGGAGCTGAAGATGTGGTCGGCGTGCGGTGATCGAACTTACCCCGCTGTGCCCCGTCGCGGACGGATACGCGGTGCTCGGGGCGGCCGGTGTCGTGCCGCGCCCCGGTGAATCCGGATCGTCCCGGCCGGTGTCAGCGCAGCACGTTCGCCGCCTCGGCGGCGATGGTGGCGGCGACGGCGCTCAGTGCGGGAGAGTCCAGGCGCCACTGCTGCCAGTACAGCGGGACGTCGACGACGACGCCGGGGTCGATCGAGACCAGGCGGCCGGTGACTCGGTCCTCGCGGGTTTGCAGGTCGGGGAGCATGCCCCAGCCGAGCCCGAGCCGGACCGCCTCGGCGAAACCGGTGGACGAGGGCACGTAATGGCGCGGCGGATCCAGCGGCTTGCGACTGCGTCTGCGTAGCAGCCGATCCTGCAAGTCGTCTTTGCGGTCGAACAGCACAACTGGAGCCGTGGCGTAGGACTTCGCCGTCGCGCCCGCCGCGAACCAGGTGGCGGTGAACTCCGGGGTCGCCATCGGCCGGTAGCGGATCGCGCCGAGACGCTCGACCTTGCAACCCTGCACCGGCCGCGCGGTCGAGGTGATCGCCGCCATCACGGTGCCGTCGCGCAGCAGCCGGGTGGTGTGTTCCTCGTCCTCGCGGTGGATCTCGAAGCACACCCCGCGCGGTGCGCGGCCGAGCGCGGGCAGCACCCAGGTCTCCAGCGAGTCGGCGTTGACCGCGATCGGCACCCGGATCGGCCCGTCCGAGGGCTCGCCGCCGAGTTCGCGTGCGGCGTCCCCGGTCAGCAACTGGATCTGCCTGGCCAGCCGGAGTACCGCCAACCCGGATTCGGTGGCCGTCACCGGTTTCGCGCGCTGCACGAGAATCCTTCCCGCGGCGTCTTCCAGCGCCTTGATCCGCTGGCTGATCGCCGACGGCGTGACGTTCAACCGCCGTGCCGCGGCCTCGAAAGTGCCCTCGGTGATCACGGCGTCGAGGGCGCGAAGCTGGTCGAGCTGGAGATCCATATCAAGGAATTCTAATGATGGATAAGAATCTTTAGCTTGCCTGGATATCTGCCGGGGTCCTAGCGTCGCTGGACGTGAGCGTTTCCTCCGCGGCGGTAGCGGCCGCGTCCGGTTTGGGCTTCGGCCTGTCGTTGATCGTGGCGATCGGTGCGCAGAACGCGTTCGTGTTGCGCCAGGGAATCAGCGGCAGGCATGTGGCGGCGGTGGTCGCGGTGTGCGCGCTGTCCGACATCGTGCTGATCGCCGCTGGGATCGGCGGGTTCGGTGTGGTGGTGGAGGCTGCCCCCGGGGTGCTCGTGGCGGCTCGCTACGCGGGCGCGGCGTTCCTGATCGGTTATGCGGTCCTGGCGGCCCGGCGCGCGTTCGGCTCTGCCGCGCTGATCGCCGAACCGGCAGGTGCCACCGCGGCGCTCGGTGCGACGGTGGCCACCGGCCTGGCGCTGACCTGGCTCAACCCCCACGTCTATCTGGACACCGTGGTGCTGCTCGGCTCCTTGGCCAGCACCTACGCGAGCCCCGATCGCTGGTTCCTCGGCGCGGGGGCGATGCTGGCCAGCGTCCTCTGGTTCACCGCACTGGGTTTCGGCGCGCGGCTGCTCGGGCCGCTGTTCACCCGTCCGCTCGCCTGGCGGGTGTTGGATACGGTGATCGCGGCGGTGCTGCTCGCCCTCGGGCTGGTACTGCTGTGCACCGGGTGAGCCGCGATCACAGCTGTTCTTTGATCTTCGCGGCGAACTCGTAGTCGGCGCGCCACTCCGCTCCCGTCGGGGCGAGGATGACGCGTTCGGCGCCCGCCTCCGCGTAGGCGGCCAGTTGCTCGGCCGCATGGCCGGGATCGGTGGCCAACGGGGGCGCCACGATCGTGACGGTGAGCGGCTTGCGGTCGTATTCGTCGGCGAGCGAGGCCAATTCCACCACGCTCGCGCTGACCTGAGGGGGCTCGAGTCCGATGGCGACCCAGCCGTCGGCATAGGCGGCGGCGCGTCGACGAGCACGCTCGCCGTCACCCGCTACCAGCAGCGGCGGCATGGTCGCGCCGGGCGCCAGGGTCACCTCCGTGCCGTCCGGGAGAGTGGCCTGCCGCCCGGCGACCAGGTCGGGCAGTACGCGCAACGCCTCGTCCGTGCGCCGTCCGCGCTCGGCGAACGGCGCGCCCGCCGCGCGCCAACCGATGTCCCCGTGCGCCGGGTTTCCGGTGCCGACGCCCAGGATCAGCCGGTCGCCGGAGACGTATTGCAAGGTGGCGATCTGCTTGGCCGCCCACGCGACCGGCCGCAACGCCAGCAGCACGCCGTAGCCGATGCGGACGCGGTCGGTGACGGCGGCGGCGGTGGCCAGCACCACGGTGCTGTCCAGGATCGGCGCGCTGGCCACGAGATGATCGGTGGACCAGACCGAGTCGATGCCGATCTGCTCGGCGAGACGGGCGGCGGCCCGCACGTCGCCCAGGATGGGACGCGCGGGATCGGGGGTCGAGGTGGGCAGGATGGTGCCGATTTCCAACGTCATGCCTCGACGCTACGAAGTCGCGCCGCCCACGCCAATGTTCCGGTCGCTCGAGTCGATGCTCCGTACGCTCATCTCGATTCCGCTGCGCGCCAATGATTCCGTTGTTCGACGCGCGGATGCGTCCGTTCCTGCGACAGCGGTCGCGCTTCGGTCAGGCCGATGCGCGGGGCAGCAATGCCTCGACCAACGGGAGGGACCGGGCGGCCGGACCGGTGGCGCCGAACGCCTGCGTTGTCGCGTAGACGCCCTCCATCACCAGCATCAGCTGGTCGGCCAGCGCGTCCGGATCGGGGATCGGCGCGCACGCCGCGAGTTCGCCGACCAGGGTGCCGAACTGGGCGCGCACCCAGCTCTTCATCGCGACGGCGTGTTGGTGGCCGAGCAGGTCGTGGGCCGGGAACTCACCGAGCGCGATGAGGAAGGGGCAACCGCGGCAGGATTCGGGACGGACCTGTTCGGCCAGCGCCTCGAACAGGGCGAGGATGCGTTCGCGCGGACCGTCCCCGCTGGCCGCCGCGGTGAACCACTCCCGGTAGTGGCGGTCCTCCCGCTCCAGGTACGCGGCGACCAGATCGTCTTTGGAGCCGAAGAGCCGGTACAGGGTGGGCGGCGCGACATCGGCCTCGGCCGCGACGCGATCCACGCCGGTCGCGCGAATTCCCTGTTGGTAGAACAGCTCCCGTGCGACGACCAGGATGTGCTCCTTGGTTTCCGCGGCGGCTCGACGTTTCGGTTCCACGGGTCTACAGTAGCGCTTGTCAATGATGTTAGGGAACGTTCCATAACAAGAGTGCGGGAGTGCGGAATGACCGAGTCGAACGGGAAGACCGCCCTGGTTACCGGGGCCTCGCGGGGGATAGGCCGGGCCATCGCCGAGCGCCTTGCCGCCGACGGCGCCGAGGTGGCCGTGCATTACGGCACCAACAAGGAGGCGGCCGAAGCGACGGTGTCGGCGATCCGGCGCGCGGGCGGCCGGGCGTTCCCGGTGCGCGCCGAACTGGGCGTCGAGGGCGACATCGACCAGCTGTTCGGCGAATTGGCGGCAGGCTTGGGCGGCAGGCCGTTGGACATCCTGGTGAACAACGCCGCGATCATCGCCTACGAGGCCACCGTCGAGCAGGCCACGCCCGAGGACTTCGACCGGCTGTTCGCGGTCAACGTACGGGCGCCGCTGTTCATCGTCCAGCGGGCGTTGCCGTTGCTGCGCGACGGCGGGCGCATCGTCAACATCTCCTCCGGCGTCACCTGGTTCGCCACGCCGGAGGTCGTCTACGGCATGACCAAGGGCGCGCTCAACGTGCTGAGCAGGTCGCTGGCGAACACGCTGGGGCCGCGTGGGATCACGGTGAACACGGTCTCGCCGGGCATCACCGACACCGACATGAACTCCTGGCTGCACACCAACGACGGCGCGATCGCGGGCGTCGCGGGCATGACCGCGCTGGAGCGCGTCGGCAGCGGCGCGGACATCGCCGACGCGGTGGCCTTCTTCGCCTCCGACGACGGGCGCTGGGTCACCGGCCAGACGCTGGAGGTGAACGGCGGCTTGTTCCTGGGGCCGAAAGCGCCGTCGTGGTGAGCGCCGGACACGATCAGGCGCGGACGTCCGGCGCCCGCGTTTCCGGTTAGGGTGGGGCGCATGGTCGAGTCGACGCGAATCGTGCTTGCTTCCCGGCCGGTGGGCGCGCCCACCCCGGAGAATTTCCGGACCGAGATCGCGAAGCTCCCCGCACCGGATGAGGGCGAAGTCCTGCTGCGCACCCTCTACCTGTCGCTCGACCCGTACATGCGCGGCCGTATGAGCTCGGCCGAGTCCTACGCCGACCCGGTGGAGATCGGCGGGGTGATGGTCGGCGCCACCGTGGCCGAAGTGCTCGAATCCCGCGACCCGTCGGTCGCGGAAGGCGATGTGGTGCTGGCCTATTCGGGGTGGCAGACCCACGACGTCGCCCCGGCGCGTGGGCTACGCAAGCTCGACCCGGGCAAGGCCCCGGTCTCGACCGCACTGGGTGTACTCGGCATGCCCGGGTTCACGGCCTACGCGGGACTGCGCGAGATCGGCAAACCCCAGCCGGGGGAGACACTCGTGGTGGCCGCGGCCACCGGACCGGTGGGCTCGGCCGTCGGCCAGATCGCCAAGATCGGCGGCACGCGCACGGTCGGCATCGCGGGTGGGCCACGCAAGGTCGCCTACCTGGACGAACTCGGCTTCGACGTCGCGCTCGACCATCGCGCCCCCGACTTCACCGAGCAGTTGGCGGCGGCGGTGCCCGACGGCATCGACGTCTATTTCGAGAACGTCGGTGGCGCGGTGGCGGACGCGGTCTATCCGCTGCTGAACACCTACGCGCGCGTGCCCGTCTGCGGGCTGATCGCCAACTACAACGCGGCCGGCGCTCCGGAGGGGCCGGACCGGCTGCCCGCCTACTACGGCCGCATCCTGACCAAGAGCCTGACGGTGCGCGGATTCATCCAGACCGAGTTCGTCCGCGAGTTGTTCCCGGACTTCCTGCGGCAGATGGGGGAATGGGTCGCCGAGGGTCGTGTGCGTTATCTCGAGGACGTGGTGCCCGGCTTGGCGGCAGCGCCCGAGGCGTTCATCGGCATGCTCGAGGGGCGTAACTTCGGCAAGGTGGTCGTGCGGGTCGCCGACTGATCAACGCGCGACGGCGCCGCCGCCGATTCCGAGGTACACCACCATCAGCACGAACAGGAACCAGCCCGCACCCTGCCAGATCGGCCAGGTCCGGCCGCGGCGCCACTGCACATAGGTTTCGACGAAGGCGCCGATGCCGCCGATCAGCAGGATCGCGGACGGTCCGAGCACCACGGCGACCTGCGCGGCGCTGTCACACAGCAGCCTGTCCCGTTCCGCGCACTCGCGCTGGGCGGCCCACAGCAGGATCAGCACGAAGACCAGCGCGGCGGTGGCGAGCACCGAGGCGACGTAGGTCACGGCGCGGCGGAAGCCGCGCGGATCGCGCCAGCGCTTCTCGACGTCTTCGCCCATGTTCACCGCCTTCGCCGTCCGCGGCCGTCGGGTCCATCCGACGTGATTGCCGCGCCGCGACGGCTCAAACGTCGCCCGCTTCGGCTCAGGGCTTGCGCCCGACCCCCGCCCAGTACCAGGCTGATCGCGGCTCGGCATCCGATTCCGCACGCCAGGCGGTGATCGGCACGACACCCGGCTCCAGGAGTTCGGTGCCGGTGAAGAAGGTTTCGGTTTCCTCGCGGCTGCGCGGCCGGAACGCGATGCCCGCCCGCTCGGCCGCGGCCGTCGCGCGCGCCATCGCACGCGGGTCGAAATCGGCGGTGGAATGGGTGAGCACCAGGTAGCTGCCCGACGGCGCCGCGTCCAGCAGCCTCCCGACGACGCCGTGCGGATCGGCGCTGTCGGGTAGGAACATCATGATCGCCACCAGGATTATCGCGATCGGCCGGTCCGGGTCGAAAGTGTCGGCCAGGACGGGCGCGTCCAGAATGGCGCGCGGATCGCGGAGATCGGCGTCGAGGAACGCGATCCGGCCTGGTGGTTTGCCCGCCATCAAGGCTCTGGCGTGGGCGAGTACGAGAGGGTCGTTGTCGACGTAGACTACGCGCGCGGACGGATCGATCCGCTGGGCCACCTCGTGCGTGCTGCCGGCTGTGGGCAGGCCCACGCCGATGTCGAGGAATTGATCTATGCCCGCCTCGCCGGCGAGGCAGCGCACCGCCCGGCCGAGGAACGCGCGATTGGCGCGAGCCATATCGCGGATGCCGGGAATGTGCGTGGCGATCGTGTCACCGAGCGCGCGGTCGGCGGGGTAGTTGTCCTTGCCGCCGAGCCAATAGTCGTAGACCCGCGCCTCGTGCGCGAGGTTCGTGTCGAGCTTGATCGGCGACCCGGCGCGCACCCACGCGTGACCGTCCGGCATGGCGACTCCCTTCCGAGGCGGCGCCGGGCACAGCCGGCGCGGCACCGCTGTCGCCTCCCGAATGACGACCCCGTGTGACGAATTACGCGTCAAGGATAGGGGTGCGAACATCTGGCACACGGTGATTCGACCGGATGATCCCGATCTTCGCTCAGACCTGGTCGGCGGCGGCGAATCCGGCCGAGATCTCCTGTGCGGTGACCTTCGCGAGTTCGACGAAGAACGGCACGCGTTCGGGAATCATCAACGTCGTGGGGCCGCGCAGACCCAGCGCGAACCGGCAGCGGCCCGCCGGGTCGAGGATGGGCAGCCCGATGGTGCGGAATCCGGGATCGAGTTCCTCGTCGTTGTAGGCGTACCCGCGCTCGCGTGTGGTGACCAGTTCCGCGCGCAGCTCGCCCGGCCCGGACACCGAGCGCTCGGTCCCTTCGTCGTAAGGCAGCTCGCGCAGCTGCTCGTCGGTGGCCTCGGACCAGGCCAGCAGCGCCTTGCCGAGCGCGCTGGCGTGCAGGGGCAGGCGTACGCCTTGGAGCGCGTGCCCGTCGGTCTCCCGCCACCGGCTGGTGCCGAGCAGTACGGCGTGGATCCCGTGGCGGGTGGCGACCGAGCAACTGGCGCCGGTGGTGCCCGCGAGGTGTTCCAGATATGGTTCGGCGAGGTAGATCCGGTGCTGGCGGTAGGCGATCTGTCCCCACTCCGCGAGTGCGCTGCCCATGCGATACCTGCTGGATTCGGCGTTCTTCTCCAAGAATCCCGCCTGCACGAGCGTGGCCAGCAGGCGATGCGTGGTGCTCACCGCCAGGCCCTGCTGCCGCGCCACCTCCGAGACGCCGCGCTCCCGGCCGTCGCGGAAGCAGTCCAAGACCGAGAGAGCGCGGGTGACGGTCTGCACGCCGGAGGGTTCCACGAATGCGACGGTAACACAGGGCTGCGGACCAAACCGTTCGATCTTTCCGATATTTGGAAAGCGATGAGAAGGTCAAGGTGGATACTTCCGCAACACTCCGTTTAGGAGCGGAAGTAAGGGGGGTTTCGGGCGAGCTGGGCACTGACCCCGATATGTCAAGCTTTCCGATCCACGGAAAGCATTACCTCGTGACCAGGTCTCCTCCTCCCTACTCTGCGAAGGCATTGATCGACATTTCCGACAAGGAGTCCTCACGATGTCCCGCAGGCGGCAAGCCCTCATGCGCATCGCGCTAGCGATCGTTCCCTTAGTCGCACTCGTCGCCGCGTGTGGTTCGGACGCCGACGACGACACCGGCGCGGGATCCTCTTTCGTGCTGAAGGTCGCCGATCCCGGCAACTCCGGGCCGCTGGCGGTCGGCAAGCGCGACGGAACCTTCGACGCGGCGCTGGCGCCGCTCGGCGCGAAGATCGAGTGGGTCGGTATCACCCCCGGCTTCAGCTCGAACCTGAAGCTGTTCAACACCGGAGAACTCGACGTGTCCGGCGCGGCGTTCAGCCCCGTCGTCGGCGCGCTGTCCAAGGACGTTGGCGTGCGGATCGTCGCGGTACAGGATCCGGCGGGCAAGGATCAGAGCGGCATCATCGTGGCTCCGGAATCGGGCGTGCGTTCGGTCGCCGAGCTGGTCGGCAAGCGCGTCGCGGTGAATCCCGCCGCCAAGGGCGAGTACATCCTGCTCAAGGCGCTCGCGCAGGCAGGGGTCCCGGCCGACAAAGTGACGCGGGTTCCGCTGCAACAGAAGGACGCCGCTTCAGCGTTCGCGACCGGCAAGGTGGACGGCTGGGCGTCGTTCCTGGTGCCCTACCAGGAGGCCAAGGCCAACGGCGGTGTCGAGATCGCCACCGAGAAGAGTATCGGCTCCAACGACAATACGGTCGTCGTGTTCCGCACCGAGGTGCTCGAGCAGCGCCCGGACGTGGCGGCGAAGTATCTCGAAGTGCTGCAGGGTCTGTCGGTGAAGCAACGGGCCAACCCGGCCGAGTTCGAGAACGTCTTCGAGAAGACCGGTCCGCGCGCGCTGTCGGGCCAGCGGCTGTCGGACGCCCACCGGGTCGGCGCCGAGGCCAGCGTGCCGCACCTGCCGAACGAGGCGGACGCCGCCGCCTTGGCCGACGTGGTGAACACCTTCTTCGACAACGGCGTCATCACCCGCAGGATCACCGCCGCGGACATCTTCTACGACCTGAAGTCCAAGCTGACGCCCGAGCAGCTGGCATCGGTCCAGGCGGGCAGCTGAGATGGCGGTGATCGCCGCGGCGGGGCCGGGGCCCACCGAGCTCGCCCCGCCCCGTAGCCGCGTCGGAAAGCGCAGGCCCACTTGGTTCTCGGTGCCGTTACGGTTCCTGCTTCCGGCAGTGATCGTGGCCGGTTGGTGGGTGGGCTCCGCGACCGGAGCACTCTCCGAGCGTGTGCTGGCGGGCCCGCCCGCCGTGTGGACGGCATTCACCGAGCTGCTCGGCACCGGCCAGCTGGTCGACTTCGCGGTCGCGTCGTTCGTGCGCGCCGCGCTCGGCGTCGGCATCGGCGTGGCCATCGGGTTGACGCTCGGGCTGCTGTCCGGGTTGTCCGGCCTCGGTGAGGAACTGGTCGACTCGACCATGCAGATCCTGCGCGCGGTGCCGTTCCTCGCGCTGGTGCCGCTGTTCATCGCCTGGTTCGGCATCGACGAGCTGTACAAGGTGCTGCTCATCGCCGTCGCGACGGTCGCGCCGATGTACGCGTACACCTACCTCGGCGTCCGCAACGTCGACCGCAAGATGGTCGAGGCCGCCCGCGGTTTCGGGCTGGCGGGCCCGCGGCTGGTGCTGGAGGTCGTCCTGCCTTCGGCGCTGCCCGGGGTGCTGATGGCGCTGCGGGTGTGCTTGTCCATCAGCATCACCGGTCTCATCGCTGCCGAACAGGTCGGCACCAGGGAGGGTGTGGGCTACCTGGTCACCTTGGCCCAGGAGTACAACCGCACGGACTACATGGTGCTGTGCGTCGTGTTGTACGCGCTGCTCGGTCTGGTCTTCGACGGGCTGGTTCGGCTGGCGGAGCGCTTCGCGATGCCATGGCGCGGACAGGTGGCGATCCGATGACCGCCGTCACCGAACCCGGAGCGGAGCTGACCACCGCGCCCGCGCCGACCGAAGCGGTCGCGGTATCGATCACCGGCCTGCGGAAGTCCTTCGGCGACAAGACGGTTCTCGACGGCACCGATCTGACCATCCGGCGCGGCGAGTTCGTCGTCCTGCTCGGGCCCAGCGGCACCGGCAAGACCACGCTGCTGCGCCTGCTCACCGGACTCGAAGCGCCGGACGCAGGGGAGGTGCTCGTCCCCGGCAGGCGCACCACCGTGTACCAGGAGCCGCGGTTGATCCCTTCGAAACGGGTGCTGGCGAACGTCATCGTCGGGCAGCGCCGGTCCCGGCACAACCGGGAAGCGGGACTGCGTGCGCTCGCCGAGGTCAACCTCGTCGGCAAAGCCCGGCAGTGGCCTGCCACACTCTCCGGCGGCGAAGCGCAGCGCGCTGCGTTGGCTCGCGCCCTCGTGCGCGACCCCGAACTGCTGCTGCTCGACGAGCCGTTCGCGGCGCTGGACGCGCTGACCCGCTTGCAGATGCAGGATCTGGTCGGCGACCTCGTCGCCCGGCACCGTCCCGCGGTACTGATGGTGACCCACGACGTCGACGAGGCGATCCGGTTGGCCGACCGGGTGCTGATCCTGGACAACGGGCGCTTCGCCGTGGATGTCGACATCGACGTGGCCCACCCGCGCGACCGCGCCGACCCCGAGACCCTGCGCTACCGATCCCTTTTCCTCACCCAGCTCGGCGTGGGTCACACCACGCCCGCTCCAAGGAGTGCCCCATGACCGACACCCTCTGGTACACCCGTTGCCCGGTTCCGACCGCGAGCGGGCTCGCGCACAGCCTCGGCTGGCTCGGCGATACCGCCACGCGGGCCGGGCTCGACTTCGGCGTCCTCCAGGACGCTGGACCGGAGCTGGCCGGCCACCACTTCCTGCACGACCTGTCCGGGCTGATCCGGGAGGGCGGCAACGTTCCGGCCCTCGCGGCGCGCGCACAGGGATCGCCGACCCGTTTGATCGGATTGACCTGGATCGATGAGGCACAGGCCATTCTGGTCGGTCCGGACTCGACGGTCCGCGGCCCCGCCGAGCTGACCGGGCTGCGCGTCGGCGTTCCCGCGTGGGCACAGGACCAGGCGCGCAGCTTCCCCCGGGCGATGGCCCTGCACGGCTTCGCGAACGCACTGTGGCTCGGTGGACACACCCTGGCCGACGTGACCATCGTCGAACTCGGCGTCGAGCGGAACCCGCAGGTGCGCACCGAAGTCCAGGCGAACCGGCGCGCCGTCACCTGGGGTGTCGAGGAACTGCTGCGCGGCGAAGTGGACGCCGTCTACGTCAAGGGCGCCCGCGCTCAGGAAGTCGCGCGAGAGCACGGTCTGCGCGTCGCCGTGGATCTGGACGCCACCGACGCCAAACGCTCGCGGGTCAACAACGGCACCCCCCGCCCGATCACCGTGCACGCCGACTTGCTCCAGGCGCGTCCGGAGGTGGTCGTGGAGTTCCTCGCGCAGAGTCTGCGGGCGGCGGACTGGGCCGCGGGCGATTTGCACGGGGTGCGGGAGGTGTTGCAACGGGAAACGCTGTCCGGCCCGGAGGGTGTCGTCGCGGCGTACGGCGAGAACTTCCACCGCGACCTGCACCCCTCGCTGTCGGAAGAGCGGATCGAGCTGCTCGGCGTGCAGAAGCACTTCCTCTACACACACGGTTTCCTCGCCGCCGATTTCGACCTGGACTCCTGGGTCGCGCCCGAACCGCTGGCCCGGGCCAGGGAACTCGTCGAGTCCGGGCGGGTGCCCGCATGACGGAGTTCCTGTGGCGTCTGCCTTCCCGCGGCGACGGCCGCCACGCCCGACCGCGACAGCGCAACCGCGGCGGCTTCGGCGGACCCGTGCCGGGGACACCCGCGACCGACCTGCGGCCGGGACGGTACGGCCCGTTCGACGACCTCGCCCAGATCATCGATGCCGCCGAACTGGCCGGACTGGACGGGGTGCTCGCGCCCTACGACCCGGACGGCGAGGAATCGTGGATCGTCGCGGGCGGCGCGCTGCGCGGCACGCGATACTCCCGCGTCGTCGTCGAATTCCAGCCCGCCTTCGGGACACCGGTCTACGCCGCGAAGATGTCCGCGACCCTGCAACATATTTCGGGCGGACGCCTGGCATGGCGGCCGGCCGTGGACACCGACCCCGCCGACGCCCGGACCCGCGGCGATCGCGTCACCGGAGACGACCGCTACGCCAGGGCGGCTGAATTCCTCACCGTCGCCCGCGGCGTATGGAACGACGCTCCGGTGGCCGCGGCGGGATTCGCGGGCACCGGGTTCCACTACGCGGGCGCTCATTACGACGTGATCGACGGTGGCTTTCGCGGCATCCTGTCGGGGCTGCCGTTCCCCACGGTCTACCTGTCCGGCGATTCCGCCGCGGCGCTCGAGCTTTCGGCCCAGCACGGGGACGTGCACGTTTTCACCGAGACCGCGGCGGGCGTGCGGACCGCGATCGGCGCCCTGCGCGCTCGCGCCGCGGCGGCGGGACGGACGGTACGGGCTGGACTGGAGCTGCCGGTCATCGCGCGGGAAACCGAGGACGAGGCGTGGGCGCGCGTCGAACGGCAGTGGCGCGAGGTGCACCCGGATGGACCCGGCGCACGGGAACACGATCTGGGCGACGGCCGCTGGTCGGGGTTCGCCGACCTGGGATACGCCGCGAGCATCGGCCTCGTCGGCAGCTACGCCCAGGTGGCGCACCGCCTTACGTCCTACGCCGAGGCAGGCGTCGACAGCGTGGTGCTCTCGGGGCACCCGCACATCGAGGAACTGCATCGCGCGGGCGAACATCTCTTGTTCCTCGCCGACCCGGTCGGGCGCACCCTGACCGCTCAGGAGGCAACCGCATGACCATCGACATCTACTGGCGCATCGGCATGGAGGGTGACCACGCCTCGCTGCGCACCCCGCGCCGATACAACCGCGGCCACGCAGGCGGTTACGGGCCGGGCAACATCGCCCCCGCCATCCGTGGCGGCGCACTCGACGGCTACGGCTACATCGACCACATGGCGGCGGTGGCGAAAGCCTCCGAATCGGCCGGTTTCCTCGGCGGCTTGCTGCCGTCGTTCCCGGTGACCGACGACCCGTGGGCGGTCGCGGCCGCGCTGGCCGGGGAGACCACCACCTACCGGTTCATGGTCGCCTTCCAGCCCGGCTTCCTGCATCCGGTGCAGGCGGCGCGGATGTCGGCGAGCTTGCAGCGCGCTACCGGCGGCAGGCTGGTCTACAACATCATCAGCGGCGGCGGCGGGCCCGCCCAGCTGTGGTGGGGCGACAAAGTGGCGCACGACGATCGCTACGCGCGCACCAGCGAATTCCTCGACGTGCTGCGCGGCGTGTGGGACGGCGAGCCCTACGACCACGACGGCCGGTTCTTCCGCACCGAGGGCGCCGCGCTTGCGCCGGGCATCGCCGGGCAGCCGTTCCCCGAGGTGTACTTCTCGGGGTCCTCGGCCGCCGCGGTCCAAGCCGCAGGCAAGCACGCCGACTACTACCTGTCCTGGCTGGAGCCGTTCGGCGATCTGCGCGCCAAGTTCGACGGCGTGCGCGCACACGCCGCGACGATCGGCCGGACACCGAGATTCGCCGTCCGCATCGACATCCTGGCCCGGCACACCGAGGAGGCGGCCTGGGCGGAGATCGAGAAGGGCTGGGCCTTCGTCGACCGCGGCGCGGCCGAGCGGGCCGCCAAGGGCGATTCGGTCGGCGCCGCCCGTATCCAGGGCTGGGTGCCCGAAATTATCACCGGGTACCGCGACCTGGAAGTACAGCCCAACGTCTGGTGCGGGTTCAGCCTGATCCGCGGCGGACCGGCGTTCGGCCTGGTCGGCAGCTACGAGCAGGTGGCGCAGCGGCTCGACGAGCTGATCGACCTCGGCGTCGACGCGTTCATCCTCGCTGGCAACCCGCACCTGGAGGAGGCCTACCGCGTCGGCGAAGAGGTGCTTCCACTGCTCGGCCGGTCCCGGCTCACCGCGTCTGCCGCCGCGACGTCCCTTTCCCCCGCTCGATGATTCAGGAGAGACAATGACCACCACCGAGACCCGATTGCCGGAGTCCGTCACCGCTTTCGTCGCCGCCGCCACCCGCGACGCGCAGAAGGCGTTCCGAGTGTTCCGGGAGACCGGCACCGTTTCCGGCAACGGCACCGTCAACTTCGTGGAACGCGTGCCGGGCGAGGAGATCGCCGTCGCCTTGAACGAGCCGGGGCCGTGGGCCGACGACCGTACCGTCGCGCCGGTGATCGCCACCTTCGACGGCGAGGTGCTGTCCGGGACCGGCTCCGCCGGCTTCGTCACCGGCTACGCGAAGGTGTTCCGCGCGCATCCGGAGATCACCTCCGTGGTGCACATCCACACGCCGTGGCTGGGCGGATGGGCGCAGACTCACCGCACGCTGCCGATCCGATACGCGGCCTCGCAGCGCCTCACCCTGTCCAGGGCCATTCCGCCGCACATCGATCGCAGCATCGGGGCGGGGGATTTCATCCTGTCGAAGCTGGTCGACGACCCGGACCTGGTCGCGATCTTCGAAGCGAACGGCGGCGCGAACGTGATCGGCCGCTCGGGGTTGCTGGAGCTGGCGAAGTTCGTCGTGCTGCTCGAGGAGGGCGCGCAATATCAGGCGATCGCCGAAACCCTCGGCGGCGCGGTCGAATTCGATCCGTCCAACCTGGCGGTGCAGTGGAGCCGCAGCGGACTCGCCGACGAAGCCCGCCGACGCGGCTTGATCTGACCGGCGCCACCCACCGAAATCGAGGACCATCATGACCGTTCGTGTCGGCTACTTCCCGCACAACAATTCACTGTTCGTCCTGCGCCACCGCGGCATCTTGGAAAAGCTGCTGCCCGATCCGGAATGGGTCGACCTGCGTGACCTGCCCCGCCCGGCGCCGGTCGACCCGAGGACGGGACTGCCGTCGTTGCATTCGGATCATCTGTTCACCGGAGGCTACGACTTCATCGGCACCGGCTTCACACCGCCGCTGACCGCGCTCGCGGGCGGGCGCGACATCGTCTACGTCGGCATCTCCGGACCTCGGGTGGAGAACGGCCGCCTGGTCACCAAGGCCGATTCCGGTATCGAGACCGTGTTGGATCTGAAGGGCAAGCGAGTCGGCATCGCGCACGGTTCCTGGCAGACCACCCTCGCGTTGCTCGCGCTGGACCGAGCGGGACTTGCCTGGCGAGACATCGAGCCGGTGGACACCGACGTGCACGACGGCGGCGCGGCGCTGCTGCGCGGTGACCTGGACGCCTGGGTCGGCGCGTACCCGGGTCTCGCGGCGGTCGAGGCGGCCACCGAGCTGCGGACCCTCGTGGACACCGAGTCCCTGTTCAGCCATCCCTCGCTGTGGTTCACCCGCCGGGACTTCGCCGAAGACAATCGCGCGGCGCTGACGGCGATCATCACCGCTTTGCAGCAGTCCGACGCCTGGATCAGGGAGAACCCGCGAGCGGCCGCTCAGTACTTCGTGGACGACGCGATCGCCCGTGGCGCCACCGCGAGCCTGGACGAGTGGGAAGCCGCCCTGCGCGGCAGGCCGTTCGGCGTCGAACCCGTATCCGAGGATTTCCTGGACGAGCAGCAGCACGCGGCGGATCTGCTGACCGCAAACGGTCTGCTGCCGCGGACGGTGCGCGTCCGGGATGCGGTCCTGCCGTGGATCGGCCGGACGGTGCTCGCCGAATCGGTGGCATCGGTCTGAACGGCTGAACGGCTGAACGCGCCGCAGTGTCGGATCGACGCCCCGGCGCGTTCGGTGTTCCGCCCCGGTCAGCGAGGTGAAATATCCGGTCGGCCACCGTGTCTCTCGGTCGAGCGCAGCTCGAACCAATACGCTGCGACAACGGTGGCATAACCGGCCACGACTGCCGTCGCGGTGACGATCAATAGTGTGATGAGCAGTGGAATCAAGAAAGCGGTGTGCATTGTGCCCTCCCCGCGGTCACGGTGATCTCAGCGGAAGGTTCGGCGCCGCACTGCACCGACATCATGTCAGCCCCTGCACTGAGTGAAATCCTAAAGGTCGCAGCCTTCTCCGGCACGGCACGTGCCTGTGAGTTGAATCATGCGCACTACGGTGTGTCGCGGGGAATACACCTTCGCCATGCGGTCTAATTGATCTTGTCACGAGTTTTCCCGGTCATCGCTCGTAAAGCGGCACACGACCACGACACGGGACCGCCGGATCGGCGGCCGTGGATGTCGCGGTGCCCGTGGTGCGCCGAACTGCTCGGTAGCCGCAGCTCTTTCTCTCGAATCTGTCTCCAGCATCACCTCGGCATGCGAAAAGGAGAACGAACGTGAGCATGATCCTCGCCGCGCTGCACGACACCGTGGTCGCGCAGCAGTTCGAAAATCCGACTGCGGAAGAGCCGCCGATCGCGGACAAATTCATGCAGCTGGGCCGCTACTTCACCTGGTTGGTCCAGCTCTCCGGAATCACGGCGATCACTTACGGCGGCGGCAGGTTCGCGTGGGAGAAATGGAACGGCGGCACCCTCCAGTCGCCGAAAATGGTCGCCAGTGCGATGGCAGGCGGCGCGGTGGCGACGAGCGCGGGCACCATCATGAACGCGATCATCGGCTGACGCACGGCCCCGCACGCGTGACCACCGGCCCGACGGCCTCTGTCGGGCCGGTGTCTTCGTATCCGATCGCTGGTCTCGATTGCTCGGTTCGATGCACACGGAAGGGCGGCCCATGCGGGGTGCCCGGACGATCCGGCCCGCCGTAGCGACAGTCGGGTCAACGCCCTCCGGTGCAGTACCCCTCCGGGGTGTACTGGCAGGGACGTTCGTTGCGACCTTGGTATCCGCCGTGGTTGCTGCTCAGGCCCCGTCTTCCCACGCCGGAACCGCGCTTGTCGGCAGGGTCGTGGGAGTACCGGTCCGCTGTGGTGGTCACGATGGGCTCCGGCGAGGCGATGGCCGCCGCCGTCACGACCGCCCCGCCGATCAGCGCCGAAGCCACCACTCGACCTACTGTTACGCGCATCCTCGTGTTCTGCATGAGTTCTATCCCGTCGATTAACGTGCCGTCATATAACGATACATTGATCAGTGGACCGATATATGCACAACTATTCCCAGGAGTGGGAGCGATGATGTAAGCGCTGATCAGGCCGACGAGGCCGGTCACCCCGGGCGGGTGGAAGTCTTACGCCCTGTCCGACGTGCCGTTCGGCCGGGCGCGAAGCGGCTTCGGGGTGTGGCAGGTGAGCAGGGGCTCCGCCATGGACGGCATGCCGAGGCGTGTCGCCGAGGTGGGTCGAAGGAGCGTGACCGTCGCTGTCGCGGCACTCTCCCGGCTCGGCCGATCACGGCTGTGCCACATTACGTCGGGGGCCGGCGCTTGTGGTTCCAGCGGCCCGGGTCCGCCTCCAGGGCCGAGCGGTCCCAGTGGCCGAGTTCGGCGGCGGCCGCATATGTCGTGTCGAGGAACTCGAGCAGCGCCGATTCGGGCGCTTCGGCGGTGCGAACTGCCTCATACGGCAGGAGGAACTGCCGGTAGTCGCCGCTGTAGGAGGCTGCGCGCGGGCCGACCCGGTAGTCGGCGAAGCCGACGGGTTCCGGGTACGCGTAGGCATAGAAAGCGCCTTCGGTCCCGCCCCCGGGCCAGAAGCCGCAACTGCTCAGTTCGTGCGAGTAGCCCTCGACCATGACCCAGTCGCCGCAGTTGGGGGCGCCGCCCGGGTGTGGCGGCGCGGCCCGCCCGGAGAATCTGGTGCATGCCAGGTCCATCGCGCCCCAGAAGAAGTGCACCGGGCTCACCTTGCCGAGGAAACGCGAACGGAACTGGTGCATGACGCGATCGGCGGCGATCAGTTGGCGCCAGAACAAGGTGGCGGACGCGGCGTCATAGGAGCGATGCTCGTAGTCGTCGGCGAACGGGACGGCGGGCTCGACCTCGTTGGGTCTGGCCTGGATGTGCACCGGAATGCCGAGTTCACCGAGCGCTTGGACGGTTTCGCCGTAGAAGACCGCCACCGGCTTGGGCTCGAGCGCGACCTGGCGGGTGCGGCCGTCGCTGGAGCGGATGTGCAGCCGGTGGTCGAGGAAGTCGAATTCGATGTCGAAGCAACCGGACGCGTGCGGGATGGCGGAGGTGGTGAGTCCCCTCGGGCTGACGTAGAAAGTGACCTGCCACCAATGGTTGACCAGCGGCGCGCGCGAAAGCCTGATCTTGCCGACAATCTGTGTCCACATATGCAGCGTCTCGCGAGTAGAAGTCCAGCTATCGACGCGCAAGGCGGGCCAGGCTTCGGGAGCGGCATCTGTGCCCGTCATCGCTGCACCTCCGCTCATTCGGCAATTCTTGGCGCCTGCGCCGCGTTCAGACGCCCAGGCAAGTGCGGCGCAGTGTTCCTGGCATCTCAACCTACCCGGTGAACAGGTGCTCGCAGGCCCGAATGCTGAACAAATAGCAACCGTCTGGCAAATTCGATGCGAAGTGCTGTCGAGTCGGTCGCCGGACGGGTGAGCGAAGACGGAACACGATCGAGGCGCGACCCCTCAGTGCCGGTGTGGCCAAATTTCGTGCCCGGTCCGCATGCTCGTCACCGGCAGTGCGGCACCCTTCTTAATCGCCCGAGCCCTACGCCGGGAGTTCGGATCCCAAACCATGGCCGCGGCCGCACCGCTGAGCAGAATCAGGACGATGGCAACGATTGCCACCCACAGCAGTACCACCGCTATTTCTCCGATCATTTCCGTCCGCTCCATATGGCACGTTATGCTCAGGCGGACAATTGATTTCGTACTTGTGAGCATTCTTCACACGCGCCGCCGACGCGAATCGACACGCGGATTCTGTGGTGTGACAGCACGCTGGACGCCGGGGTTTGGGATACGTCCGGTAACGCATAATGCCGCGATCGGACGGCGACCGGAAGCGTCGGTGTCAATGCCGAGATCGAGGATTTGATCGAGGATCGGTGCGAGTGCTATACGCGCATTTCGAGTCGGTGACGGGGCGGGGCCGGTTCGCCTACCGGCTCGAACTCACCCGCCATCCGCAATATTCCCGGGCAGGAATCTTCGACGGACCCGGGAGTCACCCTGCTGTGACACGGAGTTGTGGACCATGTCGCAAGTGGGCCGAATCCGGCAGTGGTCGGCCGTTCGAGTCCCATGCGACCTCGCGGAGGTGACTGATGAGATAATGGAACGTATACTTTCTCATACACTCAGGAGGTGTTGTGGGCGATCATATCGTGACCCGGAAAGTGTTGTATGACAACGAAGCCGGTGGTCCTGATACGAACCAGGCGGCATCTCGGCAGGGCGTGGGTCCAGGCGGGTACCTGGACGCCGCCCTCGTCCGCACCATCCTCGTCCCCGCCGCCATGCGGACAGCAGGAACCGCCAACTGGTGGGCGCCCGGTTGGATGGCGCCGGTCGTCGCTCGGGCAAGGCTGCGGGAATGAAAACCACGCCCTTGGAACGTGGTTCCCTTCTCGGTCGTTACCTCGGCGACCGCCGTTTCGCCCTCACTCTGCCCCGCGCGGTCGGGCTGCAAATACTGCACCCATCCGTCGCGGCTGCCATCGTCGATCACGCGCCGAGCAGTTTGTGGGCGCACAAGAAGCGGACGGTGTCGCGAATGATCTACCTCGCGTACACCCTGTGCGATCCGCACCCGGCGATCCTGTACGGGCACGGGGTGGTGCACGGCGTCGACAGCCGGGGCAAGCGCTACAGCGGCCTGACGCCCGAACTGTTCTTCTTCCAGCACGCCACCTACGTCGACACCCTGTACACGGCCATCGAAACCTTCGACCGCCCCCTGAGTGTCGACGAGAAGAAGGCGTTGTACGCCGATTGCTGCGAGTGGTATCGGCGGTACGGGATCTCGGCGCGGCACATGCCGCGGACCTGGGCGGACTTCGAGGACTACCTGGAATCGGTGTGCGCCACCGAACTGGCCGTCACCCCCGACACCGACAAGCTCGCGCCGCAACTGCTGCGGCCCGACGTCTGGTTGCCCCGCGCCCTTCCGGACTTCGCCGTGCGAACTCTGCTGCACGACCGAACCCGGCAACTCCTGCGAATCTCTTTGCAGCCCGGCGACCGGACCGCGACCGCCGCTTACGCGAAGGTCGTGAAGACGGGCACGCGCGCATTGACCTCCCGAGCGCGATTGGTGCCCGCGGCGCGCGCCTGACGCCTCGGTATCAGGACTGCCGACCTCTACCGGCCGGGTTCTCGGATGGTTCGGCCGATCAGATGTGGCGGGATGTCCGTCGCGACTCCTACGATGCCCGCCGTGGAAACTGCGCAGCTCATCCCTGGCTCTCGCCTGCAAGGTCGCTGCGCTGCACCGGGTACCGACCCCGTGGTTCTCCTATATCGCTGAAACCGCGGTGCCGACCTTCATCGCTGCTGCCGTGTGGAGGTACGGAAGTATCCGCAGACCGGGCGCAGACGTGCCGGGATATCGTCTTCGGCGGTCGGTGAATCGTTCGCGAACTCTGCGGTCAGCTCGCTTCGAAGGCGGTGGCGACGGTCCGGCGCACTTGCTCCATGGTCGTTGTCCCGGATTCGCGCGCGACGGAGGTCATGTCGACGTCGGGGAGTCCGCAGGCCACAGCCCAGCGCCAGGGGTCGAGATCACCGTCCACATTGAGTGCGAAGCCGTGGCTGGTGATACCACGGCTCTGGCGCATGCCGATGGAGACGATCTTGCGGTCGGTCTGCTTGGTCCACACGCCGGTGAGCAGTTCGGAGCCGGGTGGGGTGTCGCGGCGTTCGGCGGGAACACCGAGGCGGCCGAGTGCCTCGATCAGGCGGAACTCGACCTCACGGATGTAGTCGACCACCCCTTCGCCTGCGCCGAGCCGGACGATGAGATAGCCGACCAGCTGACCGGGTCCGTGGTAGGTGAGCTGGCCCCCGCGAGTGGTCTGCACTACCGGGATGTGGTGGGCCGGGTCCGGCAGGTGTTCTCGTGGCGTCCGGCGACCAATGGTGTAGACCGGCGGATGACTCAGTAGCCACAGCGTATCCGGCCGCGCGCCGCTGTGGCGCTGCTCGACCAGTTCGGTCATGCGCTCCATGGCCTTGTCGTAGTCGACGAGGTCGTCCTGGATCAGAGTCAGCGGCCGGGACTGCATGCTCCGACGATATCGCGCTCCCTCGCCGGGCGGCGGCGCCAGGGGAGAGGACGAGCACGGGCCGGTCGGCGTCGACGAGTGCGCCGCGAAGGTGCGGTTCGATGACACCGGCACCATTCGAGCGCCGGCCGGATCCGCCATCAGCTGTCCGCCGATGACCGTCGAGCTGGGACGGGCTGCTCAAGCGCATCCCTCGAGGGTCGCGTGTGCCAGTTCCGCGACCACGTCCGCGATTTCGTGGCGGGCGCGCCTGGCTCGGATCTGACGCCGGGCGCCGTTGCCACGCGCGTCCAGAGCCACGATCGCCCGCGCGACGAAGGCGTGGTCACCGGACTCCCGGAGCGCGGGCTCGATGTGACCGACGAGTTTGTCCAGCAAGTCGCGGTGGGGGACTACCCGGCCTTCGAGCGGGTCGAGTCCGCCGCCGTCCAGCCCCGACCGCGCGGCGTTCCAGTAGGCGGCGCGAAGTACTTCGGCCGGGATGGGCGGGGCGGGCTCACCCCGTTCGATCGATCGCAAGCCCGTGGCGACGGTAGCCCTGATCAGCGCGGCGAGGAGTGCGGCTTCCTCCGCGGTGGCGGGGACGTCGCTGACGCGAATCTCCACCGTGGGGAAGGATTCCGAGGGCCGGATGTCCCAGTACACCATCTTGTTGTCCAGGATGCTGCCGCTGGCCCGCATCATCGCCACGATCGAGTCGTAGTCGTCGACGGAAGCGAAGTACGGAGGTGGTCCCGCGCTCGGCCAGCGCCGCCACAATATGCTGCGCCAACTCGCGTACCCGGTCTCGCTGCCACGGTAGATCGCGGAGTTGGCGGTCAACGCCAGGAACACCGGCAACCACGGGCGCACGTAATTGCCGACGAGGATCGCGGTGTCCCGGTCGGGGACACCCACATGCACGTGACAGCCGCACAATCCTTGCTCATGGGCGATCATGCCGAAGGTGTCGGCGATCCGCCGGTATCGAGGCGTGTCGGTGACCGGGAACTCCTCGGGCACCGTCGGGGGCACCGCGACGGCGAGCAGTCGAGCGTCGTTGTCGGCCGCGCATTCGGCGACGGTCCTGCGCAGCGTGCGCAACTCCGTGAGTAGGTCGCCGATATCGGAGTGGACACCGCTACTGGTCTCCACCTGACAGCTGGTCAGTTCCAGTTGCAGGTCGATGTCCGCCTTCTTCGCCGCTTCGGCGACCTGGGTGTTCTTGGGCGTCGGGGCGCCTGTTTCCGGATCGGTCAGCAGGAATTCCTCTTCGACACCGACAGTCGGTACATGGGTATCCATGGTCGTGGTCGCTCCCTTCTGCCAACTGTCCGGCGCGCGCGCCGACGATGCGAACGAATGTGATCGGACCGTACCCCCGGTTCGAACGGCCAAACAGGCAGCGGCGGATGGTCGTGCCACTGATCTGCCACGTCGCCGACACGGGCGGGGCAGCCCGGGTCGCCACGCGCACGAGTGAGGATCGTCCCGGTTGCGAGCGTGGACGTTTGGGATCGGGGCGGTCGGATAGCTCGTAGTGAGCGTGGTTTCGGTTGTCACCGTGTGTGGATGAGGGATGAAGAGTGCCTGGAGTATTGGTCGCGGGTGGCTGGGGGTTGCTGGCGGGATCAGCGTTGCTGATCGGAGCGCTGGCGGGCCTTTCGAAGCGGATCCCGGCACGAGTGGTGGCCGGTGTCATGGCTTTCGGCAGCGGCGTGCTGTTGTCGGCGGTGTCGTTCGAGTTGATCGCCGAAGCCCACGAACGCGGCGGGATGGCCGTGACCGCCGCGGGCGCTGTGACGGGGGCAGTGCTGTACACCCTGGCGAATGTGGTGCTCGCGCGTCGCGGTGCGCATCACCGGAAACGCTCGGGTGATCAGCAACCTTCCGAAGCCGAGCAATCCGGTTCCGGCACCGCGATCGCGTTGGGCGCGCTGCTGGACGGGATACCGGAGTCGATGGTGATCGGCACCAGCCTCGTCGGCGGCGGCACGGTGAGTGTGGTCACGGTGGCCGCGGTGTTCATCAGCAACGTTCCCGAAGGCCTGTCCAGTGCTTCGGGAATGCTGCGAGCCGGACGCAGCCGCGGATACGTGTTCACCCTGTGGGGAGGGATCGCGGTGATCAGCGCGGTCGCGGCCATGACCGGGTACGGGCTGCTCGGCGGGGTCCCCGCCGCCGTGCTGGCCGCGATCACCGCGCTCGCGGGCGGAGCGATCCTGGCGATGATCGCCGACACGATGATCCCCGAAGCATTAGGCGACGCACACCTGTGGATCGGATTGATCATCGTGGCAGGATTCCTCGCCGCGTTCGGGCTGTCCCAAGTCCAGCCCTGACCGGTGCCGCGTGCTCAGACCAGGGCGGCTCGGGTCCGCGCATAGGCGATGACCTCCTGTGCGTGAGCCGAGTCGTCGTTGTCCGCGCGGCCTTGGCGCAGGTGGTGTATCGCGTCGTCGAGTTCTGGTCCTGGTCCGCGTTCGGCGAGCAGGACTGTGACGGCCTCCCAGGTCTGTATCCGCGGGTCGGGCCGAGAGCAGAGTTCGTCGAGGTAGCGACCGGGCTCCACGAGTCGGAGCGCTCTGCGCGCGTATGCGTGCACGCGCGAGGGCAGTTCGCTGCGAATGGCGTCGATGTCGGTCTGCAGCACGTGTTGGCCCGGTTGAGCCGGGTCCAGGCGCAGAGACCACGGCGTGGTCAGCCGGTCGGGTAGGGGATGGGTGTCGATGAGGTCGGGGCCGGTGGCTTTCTCCAACGGTGTGGGCGGTAGGCCCCGTCGTGCGTTGCGCCAGTTGCAGTATTCCCACCAGGCGGTCGGTGTGGCGTTCAGGTCCAAGCCGAAGCTGAGCACTTGCTGTCCGCTGACCCATGTGCGGGTGACCCTGGTGCGGCCGACGGAGGCGACACCGCCGGGCTCGACCCGTATCCAGGTGGGGTCGGCGCCGTCGAACCCGTACTGCTGTAGCAGTTTTCCTGTTTCACGCAGCAGGCGGCGCAGTGCCGAATCGGGTGAGACCATGTCGGCAGACTAGCGACGCGCGCTGACACGGCCGAGCCGCAGTATTCGCGTCCCGTCGACCAGCGGGCGGGTTGACGGCAGTCCCCGATCCGCCAACCCTGACAACCGGACGAATCCGGCGTTCTGTTCCGGTGCTCGGCTGCTCCCGTTCGTGGTGATCAGTTCAGGAAGGTCGTGATCCGGGGGATCGCCGCGGCGGGACAGTCCTCGTGCACGGTGTGGCCGCAGCCGGGGAAGATAACCGCTTCGGCATGGGGGATTCGGTCGGCCAGGCGGGTCGCCTGGGAGGACGGCAGCCATTGGTCGTCGCCGCCCCAGATCACCAGGGTGGGTGCGCTCACCTGGTGCAGTCCGGCGTCGGTGCGGCGGTAGTCGAGATTTCGCCACAGGGCTAGGAAACCGTCGCGGTTGGCGGGCCGCGAGAACGGCTCGTAGAACTCATCGATCAGTTCGTCGGTGACGAGCTCCTGGTGGGTGAACGTACCGCGGATGCTCTCGGCGTAGAGCGACCGGGTCATGAGGTCGGTGGTCAGTTCACCGATCACCGGGGTTTGGAACAAGGGTGTGATCGGCGCCTTCTCGGCGTCCAGCCCGGGGGAGTCCAAGAGCACCAGCCGCTCGACGCGTTCGGGATGCTGTTCGGCGAAGTACAGGCTCCAGGCTCCACCCCAGGAGTGCCCGACCAGCGCGGCGCGATGCAAGCCGACGGCGTCGAGGAAGCTCGCGATGGCGTCCGCCATGGCGGGCAGGTCGAAGGCGAACTCGGCGCTGCGTGATTCGGTGTAGCCCTGGCTGGGCAGGTCCACTACGTAGACGGTGTGCCGCAGGGCGAGCGCGGGGGCCACCTCTCGCCAAGAGTAGCCCCACAAGCCGCCACCGGCGATCAGTACGACGGGCGATCCGCTACCGGAAACCGTGTAGTGGAATCGAGCGAGATCGGTTTCGGCATATCGTGATTCGACACCCGTCAGGTATCGGGAGGGCAGGTCCGACCTCGGCGGCTCCCAGGCGTTGGCGACCGGAACAGTCGGCGCGAACAGCGCGGTCATGGTGGCGGCGAGGGCAAGGGCCGAGCGGGGGAACCGGATCTTGGTTCGCATGGGGCACTCCTTGGCAGGTGGATGTCTTCGATCAGAGGACGAGACAGCCACCGCCGACGTGATGGTATGTGGCCTGTTTCACCACTCGCGCCGCCCAAGGCCGGGCTGAGCGAGTTTCGCGCTGCGGGTGGTCGGGCTCCTAGCGCGTATGCACGTCGTCGCGGGCGACGGTTCGTGCGCTGGCAGTTCGGCACGGGCGCCAGGGGGATGCCGAGTGTGAAGGCTCCGGCGACGCCGAACGTGATCTCGATGATGCCATCCATCGGTTTTGTGCCGCGAAATTGCGTTCCGAGGCAGAGGAATTCGGTTCGGATGAGGCGACGCGGAGCGGCGGTCCACACTACTTGGCGCCGCAACCGACCCGGCTGCGTGCGCGCCACCTGTTCGCGATCCTGGGAGACAGCATGACCGAGGCCGTGATCCAGCTGCCCACCGCTGGAGAATCCATCTTCGACACCTATGAGCGAATCCGTGTACGTGGGCAGGTGGTTCCGATCGAACTGCCCGGCGCGGTCGAGGCGTGGCTCGCGGTCGGTCACGAAGCGGTCGGTGAAGTCCTCGCCGGCGACGGCACGCTGTTCAGCAAGAACGCCCGCAACTGCCCCGCGTTGCACGATGGGACCATCCCGGCGGACTGGCCCCTGCGCGCGCTGACCGACATCGACCACATGCTCAACAAGGACGGGGACGATCACCGCCGGTTGCGCAGGGCGATCGGCCAAGCGTTCACCCCCGGCCGAGTGGCCGCGCTGGAACCGCGAATCCGGCAGATCACCAGCGAACTCCTCGATGAGCTGCGTGATCACGACACCGAGATCGATCTGGTGCCCCACTTCACAACACCCTTACCGGTGCGCGTGATCTGCGAACTGTTCGGTGTGCCCGCGGCCGAACAAGCACAGATCCGGCGCTGGGCCACGACGGTCGTGGCACACACCAGCACAGGGGACGAGACGAAGGCCGCCGTGGAGGGAATGCTGGCCTATCTCACCGAACTTCTCGACCGCAAGCGGCGCTCACCCGGTGACGACCTGACCTCGGCCCTGCTGCGGGCCGACGTCGAGAACGGTTTGAGCGAGGAGGAACTGGTTCAAACGTTGTGGCTGGTGATCATCGCCGGACATGAGACGACAGTGCACTTGCTGGGGAACGCGGTCATCGCGTTGTGCACCCATCCCGGGCAACTCGCCAAAGCCCGCGCCGAGGATCGGTGGACGGATGTCGTGGAGGAGGCACTGCGTTTCCGTTCCTCGGCATGCGTGATGTTCAACCGCTACGCGCTACGGGACGTCAGCATCGCCGGGGTCGACATCCCTGCGGGCGCCATCGTCGGGTGGTTCGCCGGAGTCGGACGGGATCTGCGACGGTATCCCGACGCCGATGTCTTCGACATCGATCACGATCATCGCGACCAACTGGCCTTCGGCCACGGGCCGCACTTCTGCCTCGGCGCGCCGCTGGCACGACTGGAAACCCGAATCGCGCTGTCCGCGCTGTTCGACACGTTCCCGCGCCTGAGCCTCGCATGTGATCCCGCCCTGATCCCGCACAGCCCACAGTTCATCACCAGCGGTCCCCTCACTCTTCCGGTGCTGCTCGAACCTCCCGCGAACTGACCTCACCGCACAGAAAGGTCCGGGCACTTCGCTCGAGGCCGTCGCGACTCGCGGAACCCCTGCCGGTCAGGCGGGGACGGCGCTCGCACACTGCTGAACACAGTGCGCGGGCGCCTCCGGTCGCGCTCTACGACGGCGCTGTCATCCTGGTGATCTCGCGGACGATCAGGTCCGGCTCGGTGAGGGGGACGTAGTGGCCGGAGTGTTCGGCGATGACGTGACGGCCCTGGTGCGCTCGTGCGGCGCGGTGGGCGTGGGAGGCGATGGCCTCGGCGCGGATGGCGGCGTTCATCCCGTCGCCGACGCGCCCGCCGGAGATGACGGTGACCGGAATCGACCCGTGGTCGGGCGGGTTGTCGCGCCAGGTGGCGAGCTCGTCGAGGAAGGTACGGGCCTGGTGCCGCTGGGTGCGCAGCACGCCGGAAGTGAATCCCTCTCGCCGCAGGTCACGGCGAACATCGGCCGGGATGTCGCGCAGGTGCCTTCGAAACAGCACTTTGGTCAGCCCCAGCGGCGTGAGGACGGTTCCGACACCGAGCGCGATGCGCTCGCCTCGGCGGAAGCTGCGGCTGAACAGCACATCGGCCGCTTCGTCGGCGGGGTCGACCAGTATCAGGCCTGCGATCCGATCGGGGCGACGGGCGGCGGCGAGGCGCACGATCGGGCCGCCGGCACTGTGGCCGACAAGGATGAACGGTCCCGGCTCGAAGTGGTCGAGCACGTCGTTGAGATCGTCGGCCATGCGATGCAAAGTGCGGCCCGCCGAGTCGGGCGCACTGCGGCCGAGGCCGGAGCGGTCGTACACGATCGCTCGCGTGAAACGGGCAACTTCCGGTTGCACCTTGGCCCACGACGATCGGCTCGTGCCGGCCCCGGCCTCGAATACGACGGTGGGCGTGGTGGTATCGGTGACGGAGCGTGGATCAGGCAACACCATCGTGAACAGTCGGCGCCCGCCCCGGGTGGCGACCCAGTCCGCGATGCCTTGCGTGTGTTGGGCGGTATCCGTCATTCCTACCTTCTTCGGTGGGTTGCTCGCGCCGGTCGCCAGGGCGTGGTGTCCAGGGGATACGGGCGGCGCTCGGTCATCGAATCCGCTGGGGCTTCGAGTGATCGGCCGTCCGATACCCTTCGGCGACTCGGCTGCGGTGGCAACTGCGTTCCGGTAGCTCTGTCGAGAACAGGGTAGTTGCCGGGCACACGCGACGGTGAAGCCCAACGGCTACACCGTCCGCGAGCCACCTCGCCGCACCGATGTTCGTATGCATACGTCACCGGTACGCTTACGAAGACTCCTCGTAACCCCGACGAATCCGCCCCTCCTGCCATGCCTTTGTCAGGACGTCGGCGATCTGGGCCAATCCCCTCGCGGTGGTCATCTGCCAGTGCGTGGTGGAAACCGCGTGGTTGTGTACGGCCCCGTCGACGATGTCACCCCAAATCGTCGCTCCGACGCGACCTGTCGGGTCGTCCAGGGCGGCGGTGAAATAGAGGACGTCGCCGTGGTAGATCGGCGGGTGGTACGCACTGCGCAGCATCACGGATTGCACGGCGGCGTCGAGTATTCGGCCCACTCGGTCGGAGCCGAAGGAGGCGAACGGTTCGGGCAGCTGCGTCAATCGCTGCGGGAGAGCGGCCCAATCCATGTCGGAGGCGGCGCCGAGATCCCCCGCGGCTTCACCGAGCAGGCCGCCGATGAGTTCGGCGACCGGTACCTGCCCGGCGTCGGTGACCACGGTGCCGGGCGGATCGGCCATGTAACTGTCCATCACCGCCAGCAGCGCGACCCGCTCGCCACCGCGCTGCAATTGCACCGCGATCTCGTGCGCGAGGACGCCGCCGAAGGACCACCCCAGCAAGTGATAAGGCCCGTGCGGTTGCACCGATCGAATCAACTCGACGTAGCGGGTCGCCCATTCCTCGATCGAATCCGGCATCGCGGCGGCGGTGGCCAGCACCGGAGTCTGCAACCCGTAGATGGGTCGTTCGGGGTCCAGGTAGGCGGCCAGTCCCGCGTAGGACCAGGAGATGCCGGAGACCGGGTGCACGCAGAACAGCGGCGCGGCCGAGCCCGCGGGACGCAACGGCAGCAGCATGTCGAACGCCGCCTCCGTTTCCAGGCTGCCGGCGGCGCGACGGGCGAGGTCGGCGACCAATCCGCTGGGCGTCGGCGTCGTGAACACCCGCATCACCGGCACCTTCGTGCCCAGCACGGTCGACAGCCGCGCGGTGAGCTTCGCGGCGATCAGCGAGTTGCCGCCGTGCTCGAAGAAGTTGTCGTCCATACCGAATCGGTCGAGGCCCAGCACCTCGGCGAAGGCGCCCGCCACGGATTGCTCCACCGGCGTGGCGGGCGCGCGGTATACCCGCGCACGGAACGCGGGGGCGGGCAGCGCACGACGGTCGAGCTTTCCGTTGTCCGTCAACGGGATGGTATCGAGCACCACGATCGCGGCGGGCACCATGAAAGCGGTCAGGAATTCGGTGACCCGGGTGCGGAGGTCGGCCGGGTCGAGGCGCGCGCCCGCCTCGGGCAGAACGTATCCGACCAGCTGATCCCCCAGCACGGGGTCGGTCCGCACCGCCGCGACAGCCTGACTCACCCCCTCGCACCGCAGCAGCGCCGTCTCGATCTCTCCGAGTTCGATCCGGAACCCGCGCAGCTGCACCTGCTGGTCGCCACGCCCCGTATAGGCCAGTCCGGACCCCACCCAGCGGGCGAGATCGCCCGATCGGTACATCCGCGAACCGGGTGGCCCGAACGGGTTCGCCACGAACCGGGTCGCCGTCAGGCCGGACCGACCCAGATAACCCCGCGACACCTGACCACCGGCGACATAGATTTCTCCGGAGGTTCCCCGCGGCACCGGATGCAGCCGCTGATCGAGCACATAGGTGTCGAGGCCGGGCAGGGCACGGCCGACGAGGGCAGCCGGACTGTCGATCAAGTCTTCGCCGATCGGCAGGAACGACACGTGCACGGTGGTCTCGGTGATGCCGTACATGTTGACCAGCCGCGGCGCGTTGCCGGGGTGGCGTTCGTACCAGCGCCGCAGCTGCCGCAGATCCAGTGCCTCGCCGCCGAAGATCACATAGCGCAGCGCCGACCCGCCGGTCGCGGCGTCCCGGTCGATGTCCACGAGCTGGTAGAACGCCGAGGGTGTCTGGTTCAACACCGTCACCTGCTCGCGAATCAGCAGCTCCCGAAACGCTTCCGGGGCACGCGAGGTGGCGTAGTCGACGATCACGACGCTGCCTCCGGTCGCCAGCGCGCACCACAACTCCCACACCGAGAAGTCGAACGCGAAGGAATGGAACAACGTCCACACGTCGTGCTCGTCGAACCCGAACAACGGCCGGGTGGTGGTGAACAACTCCACCGCGTTGCGGTGTGTGACACCGACGCCCTTCGGCACACCCGTGGAACCGGAGGTATAGATGACGTAGGCGAGATGGTCCGGCCGCAGCGGCGCCGCGCGCTCGGCGTCCGTGACCGGATCATCCGGGAACCCTTCCGCCCGCTCCAGCAGCACGACCGGAAGGTCGTTGTCCGGCAGGCCGGATCGTTGCGCGGCTGTGGTCAGTACGCACACCGGCGTCGCATCGTCCAGCACGAACGCCAGCCGCTGCGCCGGGTAGGTGAGATCGATCGGCAGGTAGGCCGCACCTGCCGCCAGCACGCCGAGCAACGCGGCCGGCAGTTCCTCCGTCCGTGCCACAGCGACAGCGACAACGGATTCCGGCCCCGCACCCGCCGCGATCAACGCGCGGGCGATCCGATTCGCGTGCCGGTGCAACGCATCGAAGCTCACCGTGGCCTGGTCGAATCGGATGGCGGTGGCATCGGGTCGCCGCCGCGCCTGCTCGCCGACCAGCTCCGGCAGCGTCGCAGCGGGCGCCGCGACGCGGGCCGCCGCGTCCTCGCCGAGCAGGATCGCGCGTTCGGACGCGCTGAGCAGATCGATGTCGCCCACCGGCACGGTGGGATCGGCGGCCACCGCCGCCAGGATGCGACCGAAGCGCTCCGCGAAGCGCGCTACGGTCTCGTCGTCGAAGAGGTCGCTGGCGAAGGAGAATTCCGCGTACAGTCCTACGTCGTGGCCGGAGTCGGCATGCAGCGCCGCGGTGTTCTCCCGGAGGCTGAGCGACAGATCGAACTTCGCGGTGCCGACCTCGAAGTCGACTTGCTCCAAACGCATTTCGGGCAGGTCGAATCGCTGTTCGGGCAGATTGTCGAAGCTCAGCGACACCTGGAACAGCGGGTGTCTGGCGGTCGAGCGTTGCGGGTTGAGCAGTTCCACCAGGCGTTCGAAGGGCAGGTCCGCGTGGGCGAATGCCCGCAGGTCCGTCGTTCTGGTCCGGGCGAGCAGTTCCGCGAAGGACGATTCGCCCGGCACCTGCGTGCGCAGCACGAGAGTGTTGACGAACATGCCGATCAAGTCGTCGAACTCGGGCTCGCCGCGTCCCGCCACCGGCGTGCCGACCACGACATCGTCTGTGCCGGACAGCCGCGCGAGCAGGACCGCGAAGGCCGCGTGCACGACCATGAACAGCGTCACGTTCTGGTCCCTGGCCAGGGACCGCAACTGCCGATACAGCTCGGCGTCGACCGTGAAGCCGACGCGGCGACCGGCGAAGGTCTGCACCGGGGGCCGGGGACGGTCGGTCGGTAGCGGCAGTTCGTCGGGCAGTCCCGCCAGCGCCGAGCGCCAGAATCCGATCTGCTCGCAAAGGGGGCTGTCCGGGTCGTCCTCCGAGCCGAGCACGTCGCGTTGCCACAGACCGTAATCCGCGTATTGGAGCGGGAGCGGCGCCCAGTCGGGCGCGACCCCAGCCACGCGCGCGGTGTAGGCGAGCATCACGTCCCGGGTCAGCGGCCCCATCGACCATCCGTCGGCGCTGATGTGATGGGCGACGAAGACCAGGACGTGTTCCTCCTCGGACAACCGCAGCAGCGCGGCGCGCAACGGGAGTTCGACGGTGACGTCGAAACCTCTCCGGACGACCGCGTGGACTCGCTCGGCGAGTTCATCCGGGCTGATCCGCACGGGCAGCAGATCGAGCGGAACGTCGGAGGCTTCGAGCACCCGCTGCACCGGACCCGCGGGAGTCTGCGGGTAGACCGTACGCAACGTCTCGTGGCGGCCCACGACATCGAGGACGGCTTGCCCGAGGGCAGCCGGGTCGAGCCGGCCGACGAGCCGGACGGCGACCGGGATGTTGTCGACGGCGGAGGCGGTGTCGAACTGGTTGAGCAACCACATTCGTTGCTGGGCGAGCGACAGCGGAATCTGTTCCGATCGTGGGCCTGCCGCCGGCGTACGACGGCCCACTGCTCCCGCGTGGCGTTCGGACCGCGAGGCCAGCCCGGCCACCGTGGACGCCTCGAACAGGGCGCGCACCGGGACCGATGTCCCCAGTGCGGCGCCGAGCCGGGCCGCGACCTGTGTGGCCAGCAGCGAATTGCCGCCGAGGGCGAAGAAGTCGTCCTCGGCCCCCACCTGGTCGACGCCGAGCACGTCACCGTAGATACCGGCGACGATCTCCTCGATCGGCGTGGACGGCGCCCGGTAGACCGCGGGCGCGACCTCCGGTGCGGGAAGGGCGGATCGGTCGAGTTTGCCGTTGACGGTGAGCGGCAACCCGTCCAGCACGACGAACGCCGACGGCACCATGTACGACGGCAGCAGGGCGGCGAGCATCGTCCGCACCCGGGCGGGGTCGAGTTTCGCCGAGGCCTCCGACGGCACCAGATAGGCGACCAGGCGGTCACCGGCCTGAGCGTCGGTCCACGCGGTCACCACCGCCTGTCCGATCTCGGGGAGGCCGCGCAGGGTGGTCTCGATCTCTCCGGGTTCGACGCGGAAGCCACGGATCTTGACCTGGAAGTCGCTGCGGCCCCGGTATTCCAAGACGCCGTCGCGATTCCACACGGCCAGGTCGCCGGTGCGATACATGCGCTCACCGGTGCCGAAGGGGTCGGCGATGAACCGCTCCGCGGTCACCGTCGCCTGTCCGCGATAGCCGCGCGCCAATTGCGAACCCGCCAGATACAGTTCGCCCACGACACCGTCGGGCACCGGTTGGAGACGATCATCGAGCACGTACACCCGGTTGTTCCACTCCGGGACGCCGATGGGCACGCTCGCCTCGTCGCTCGTGACGACCCGGTGGCTGGTGATCGAGACCGCCGCCTCGGTCGGCCCGTACAGATTGAACAGTTCGGTGCGCGGATGTTCCCGGCGCAACCGCTGCGCGAGTCCGGCGGGCAGCGCCTCACCGATGGCCAGTACCCGCCACAGCGAATCGGGTAGCCCGACCGTGAGCAGAGCCTCCAGCATCGACGGCACGGCGTGCAGGGTGGTCACCCATTCCCTGGCCACCAGATCGGCGAGATAGGCCGGATCGCGGTGTCCGTCGGGTGCGGCGATGACCAGCCGCCCGCCGCAGGCCGCCGCCGACCAGAATTCCCACACCGACAGGTCGAACGTCGCCGCGGTCTTCAGCAGTATCGCGTCGGCGGCGTCGAGGCCGAACTCCAGGATCTTCCACTGCAATTGATTGGCGATCGCGGCGTGCGGCACCGCGACGCCCTTCGGACGACCGGTGGAGCCCGAGGTGAAGATCACGTACGCCAAGTGCTCCGGTCGCAGCGGGATGATGCGCTCGGCATCGGAGACCGATGTCGCGTCGAGTCCGGCGAGATCGAGTTCGGGCAGGCGCAGCACCGGCGCGACATCCGTGTCGAATCGTGTTCCGGCCAGCACACAGACCGGGTCGGCCGCCTCCAGGACATAGCGGACGCGTTCGGCGGGCTGATCCGGGTCCACCGGCACGTACGCGGCGCCCGACTTGGCCGTCGCGTACATCGCCACGACCAGGTCCACCGACCGCGGCAACGCGAGCGCCACCCGGTGCTCCGGACCGACGCCTCGCGAGATGAGATACCGCGCGAGTCGATTGGCGCGCGCATCCAGTTCGGCATAGGTCAGCTCGGTGGCGCCTTCCGGCGCGTCGGCGACCAAGGCGACGGCATCCGGCGAATTCGCCACGGTGGCGTCGAACAGCGAAACCAGTGTCGCCGAGGCGTCGACCGGCCGCTGGGTGGTGTTGCGCCGCCACAGGATCTCCGCGCGCTCCGCCTCGTCGAGGATGTCGATCTCGGCGACCGCGGTCTTCGGAGTACGCGCGACCGTCTCCAGCACCCGCGACAGTCGCGCGACGATGTCACGCGCTGTCGAGGCGTCGAAGAGGTCGGCGGCGTAGGTCAGGAAGCCGTGGATACCGGCCGCGGCGCCGGACTCGGCATAGGTGTCGGTGACGATCAGGTGCAGGTCGAATTGCGACAGACCGGTGTCCGGATCCACGGCGGAAACCGTCAGACCCGGCAGCTCGAGGATGGCCTCGGACAGGTTCTGGAATGAGAAACCCACTTGGAACAGCGGGTGGCGGGCGGTGGAGCGAACCGGATCGAGCACTTCGACCAGCCGCTCGAACGGCACATCGCCGTGGGCGAACGCCTGAATGTCGGTATCGCGTTGCCGAGCCAGCAGTTCGGTGAACGGTTCACCGCCGTCGATCCGGGTGCGAAAGACCAGAGTGTTGACGAACATGCCGATGAGGTCGTCCAGCACGGCTTCACCACGGCCCGCGATCGGGGTACCGATGGCGACGTCGTCGGTCCGACCCAGCCGGGACAGCAGCACCGCGAAGGCGGTGTGCACCACCATGAACAGCGTCGCGCCGTGGTCGTGGGCCAGGTCGGCGAGGGCCTGATGGGTTGCCGCGTCGACGTGGACCGCCACCTTGCCGCCGGCGAAGGACTGCACGGCCGGACGCGGCCGGTCGGTGGGCAGATCCAGCTGATCGGGCAGGCCGGCCAGGGCGTGACGCCAGTAGGCGATCTGCTCGGCGGCCAGGGAGTCCGCGTCGCTTTCCGAACCGAGGAGTTCGTGCTGCCAGATGCTGTAGTCGGCATATTGCACGGGCAGCGGCGTCCAGTTCGGCGCCGCACCCGCCGCGCGTGCGCCGTAGGCGACCATCAGGTCTGTGGTCAACGGACGCAGGGAGAAGCCGTCGGCGCTGATGTGGTGCACCACCAAGGCGAGCACGTGCTCGGTGGGGCCGGGTCGGTCCACCTCGGCGACACGGAACAGCGCCACCGCGACGGGAACTTCCACGGTTACGTCGAAGGTGCTCGAAAGGAAGTCGCCGACAACGGCTTCCACGTCACCAGCCGCCACCGTGCGAACCTCGAACCGCGGCGTGGCTCGCTCCGGTGCGAGGATCACTTGCGTGGGCCCGTGCGCGGTCTGCGGGTAGACGGTGCGGAGGATTTCGTGCCTGGTGACCACGTCCACGATGGCGGCGCGCAACGCGTCCACATCGAGCGCTCCCGTCAGCCGCACCGCCATCGGAACGTTGTAGGCCGCCGATCGGGTGTCGAACTGGTTGAGGAACCACATCCGTTGCTGCGCCGAGGACAGCGGAACATGCTCGGGCCGCCGGTGGGCGGTGAGCGGTCGCCGCCCGCCGGAGCCCGCGTACCCGGCCAGCCGGGCGGCCAGGGCAGCGACGGTCGACGCCTCGAACAGCATCCGAACCGGCACCTGGGCCTCCAGCACCGTGCCGAGCCGGGCCGCGGCCTGGGTGGCGAGCAGCGAGTTGCCGCCGAGGCGGAAGAAATCGTCGTCGGCGCCGAGTCGCCGGGTGGTGCGCAGCAGGTCGGCGAACACGTCGGCGACGGCCTGTTCGAGCGGCCCCGACGGCGGCCGGAACGGGGCGTTGGGCAGCCGCGGCTCCGGCAGCGCGCGCCGGTCCAGCTTGCCGACCGGAGTCAACGGGATCTCGTCGAGTACGACGACGGCCGTCGGCACCATGTGGGCGGGCAGTGTGCGCCCCACTTCGTCGACGAGTGCACCGGTGTCGATGGACGCGTCCGGCGCGGGCAGCACGTAGGACACGAGGATGGTCGCACCGGCATCGGTTTCCCGCCCGACCGTGACCGCGAAATCGATGTCCGGACGGCGGGACAGCACGGCATCGATCTCTCCGAGCTCGATCCGGAAACCGCGGACCTTCACCTGGAAGTCGTTGCGGCCGACGTAATCCAGGACGGTCTGCTCGCCGGTTCGGCGACGGCGCACGACATCGCCGGTCCGGTACAGCCGCGCGCCGGGCGGACCGTAAGGGTCGGCGACGAACCGGGCCGCGGTGAGCGCGAAGCGGTCGTGGTAGCCGCGCGCGAGCTGGCCGCCAGCGAGATACAGTTCGCCGGCGACGCCGTCGGGGACCGGGCGCAGCCTGCCGTCGAGCACCAGCGCGCGCATGCCCCGGATCGGCCCGCCGATCGTCACCGGTTCGTCGGGCGACAGCGGATCGCTGATATTGGTCATGATCGTGGTCTCGGTCGGCCCGTAGCCGTTGTAGAACTCGCGGGTCCGCCTGCCGGAGATCGGCTGCACCCAGCGTCGCACCAGCTCCGGCGGGCAGGCCTCGCCACCGGCGATCACCACCCGCAGCCGGTCCGGTCCGGCCGGATCCATCGATGCCAACGCCGCGGGCGTGACGAAGGCGTGGGTCACCCGTTCACGGCGCAGCACCGCGGTCAGATCGTCGCCGCCGTAGACGGTCGGTGCGACCACCACCATGGTCGCCGCGCCCCCGACGGCCAGCAGCAACTCCAGCACCGATGCGTCGAAGGACGGCGAGGCGAAATGCAGTGTGCGCGAAGCGCTTGTCACGCGATAACGCTGGCGCTGCTCCGCGCAGAAGCTGGGCAGCCCGGTGTGGGTGACCACCACACCCTTCGGTGTGCCCGTGGAGCCGGAGGTGTAGATGACGTAGGCGGGGTGCTCCGGACGGAGCGGTCGCGTCCGGTCCCGGTCGGTCACCGGGTCGGTGCTCTGTTCCCCGAGTCCGCGCGTGAACTCGGCGCTGTCGATGACCAGCCACTCCACCCGCTCGTCGGGTAGGTCGCCGCGCACCGCGCCGACGGTCAGGCCGAGTACCGGGCGCGCGTCCGACACCATGTGCGTCACCCGCTCGCGCGGATAGTTCGGGTCGACCGGGACGAAACCCGCACCGGTCTTCGCCACGGCCCATACCGCGAGCACCGACTCCGGTGACCGCGGAATGCCCACGGCCACGAGATCTTCGGGCCCGATGCCACGCGCGATCAACGCCCGCGCCAATCGTGTGGACTGCTCGTCGAGTTCGACGTAATCCAGTTGGTCATGCGTTTGGGAGCCGTCGGCGAAGATCACCGCGACACCGTCGGGGTTCTCCTCCGCGGCGGCGGTCAGCAGGTCCGGCAGCAGCGCGACGGCAGCGGGCTCGACCCGGTTCGGTGGCACTGTCGCAGGGCCCCCGGACACCGCGCGCCGGGCCTCTTCCGGCTCGAGGATGTCGATGTCCCATACCGCCGTCGACGGTTCCTCCGCCGCCGCACTCAGGATGCGCGCGAATCGGGTAAGGAAGGAGCGGATGGTCGATTCCTCGTAAATGTCGGTGGCGTAAGCGAATACGACGTCCATCTCGCCGATTCCGTGGGCGGCGTGCCGGGGTTCGATGAGCACTTGCAAGTCGAATTTGGCGGTGACCTCTCCGGTGTCCAGTGCGGTGACGGTCAGATCGGGCAGCTGCAAGGTGGGTTGCTCGATGTTCTGGAACGACAGCATCACCTGGATGAGCGGATCGGCCACAGCGCTGCGGGCGGGAGCGACTTCTTCCGCCACCCGCTCGAAGGGGATGTCCGCGTTGCCGAAGGCCGAAAGAGCCGCTTCGCGGGAGCGTTCGACGAGGTCGTGGAAGGTTGCCGCGTGATCGGCCACGACGCGCAGCGCGAGGGTGTTGACGAACATCCCGACGAGGTCGTCGAGTGCTCGTTCGCCGCGTCCGGCGATGGGGGTTCCGATGACGATGTCGGTGCCGCCGGACAGGCGTGCCAGCAGTGCGGCGAGAGCCGCGTGGACCACCATGAACAGGCTCGCGTTGTGCTCGCGCGCGATCCCGGCCAGCCGTTCATGCACCTGTGCCGGGATGGTGACCGCCGTCGCCGCGCCACGCGTCGACGGCGTGCCGGGACGGGGGCGGTCGGTGGGCAGCTCCAGCGGCCCGGAGAGCCCGGCCAGCTGCTCGCGCCAGTACGACAACTGCGCCGCGGCAACCGAAGACGGATCGCTGTCGGAGCCGATCACGGCGTGCTGCCACAGGGCGAAGTCGGCGTATTGCACCGGCAATGGCGACCATGACGGCGCGCCGCCGCCGGTGCGGGCGAGGTAGGCGGTGGCCAGATCGCGGGCGAGCGGGACGAGAGACGACCCGTCGGCCGAGATGTGGTGCACCACCAAGACCAGCAGATGTTCGTCGCCGGAGCTGAACAGCCGCAGCCGAATCGGCGCGGACGCCGTCACGTCGAATCCGGTGGACATCAATCCGGTCACCATGTCCGCGACGCCGGTGGCGCCGAACTCGACTACCAGTCCATCCGGGAGTACGGCGTCGACCGGCAGGATCTCCTGGTACGGCAGCCCCTCCGGGTCGGCTGGGTAGCGGGTGCGCAGCGCCTCGTGCCGCACCAGCACGTCGACCACCGCCTGATGCAGTGCGGGCTGGTCGAGGGCGCCGGTCAGCCGCAGGGCGAAGGGCATGTTGTAGGCGGGGGAATCCGGATCGATACGGTTGAGCAACCACATCCGCTGCTGCGCGAGGGAGAGCGGGACCCGCTCCGGTCGAACCGAACGAACGAGCGCGGGCCGGGCGGGCGCGCCGTGAGCGGCGACCCGGGCGGCGAGAGCGGAAACCCGGGTCGCCTCGAACAGATCACGCACCGTGACCCGCGCGTTCAAAGCTTCGTTGACGCGCGCGACGGCTCGGGTGGCCAGCAGCGAGTTGCCGCCGAGCGCGAAGAAATCGTCGTCGAGACCCGCCCGGTCGACGCCGAGCAGATCGGCGAACACCTGAGCGATCGCCTGCTCGACAGGCGTGCGGGGGGCACGGAACTCCTCGGCCTCGAATACGGGTTCCGGTAGTGCCCTGCGATCGAGTTTGCCGCTGGTGTTCAGCGGCAGCTCCGCCAAAGCGACCACCGCGGAGGGAATCATGTACGCGGGCAGCACCGCGGCGACCGCCGCGAGCAGGTTTCCCTGGTCGATGACCTCGCCCGGTCGGGGGACGGCGTAGGCCACCAACCGGTCGCCCAGAGGCGCTGCCACCACCGCCGCGACCGCCTGGCTGACCGACGGTTGCGCGAGGAGGGCGGTCTCGATCTCGCCGAGCTCGATGCGCTGGCCGCGGAATTTGACTTGGGAGTCGGTGCGGGCCAGATATTCCAGTCGTTGTGAACGGCCCGCGTTCGGTGCGCGCCACACGACCAGGTCGCCGGTGCGGTACATCCTGCTTGCGGCCCGGAAGGGGTTGGCGACGAACCGGGTGGCGGTCTGCGCGGACTGGCCGACGTAGCCGCGGGCGAGCTGCTCTCCGGCGAGATACAGCTCGCCGGGCACGCCGGCGGGCACCGGTCGCAGTCGCGCGTCCAGCACGTAGACCTGCGTGTTCCATTGGGGTGTGCCGATCGGCACCGCCGGTTCCTCGGCGGCGCCCGCGGGCCAGGACGTGACCGAGACCGCGGCCTCGGTGGGACCGTAGAGGTTGTGCACCCGTGCGCCGGTGACCGCGCCGACCGCGTGCACGGTTCGCGGTGGCAGGGCTTCGCCGATCACGAGCACCTCCCGCAGCGTGGGCAGGGATCCGGCGGGCAGGTGCGCGGCGAACTCCGTGAGCATGGAGGGCACGAAGTCGGTGACAGTGACCCTCTCCGCGCCAATGGTTTCGGCGAGATATGCCGGGTCGCGGTGTCCGTCGTGATCGGCGACGACGAGTTTCGCGCCCGACCGCAGCGGCATGAGGTAACCCCACAACGAGACGTCGAAGGTCGTCGCGGTCTTCTGCAGGTACGCATCTCCCGGGCCCATCGGATAGTGGGCGAGCATCCACGCGATCTGGTTGTCGATCGCCTGATGCGAGACCATCACGCCTTTCGGCCGTCCGGTGGAGCCGGAGGTGAAGATGACGTACGCCGGTTGCTGGGGAAGGACGGGGCGCAGCAGTTCACCGGCATCGACCGCCGTGCCCGGCAGCAGTTCGGTCCGGACGGTGTCCAGATACAGCACCGGCATGTGCGGCGGTATCGGCACCGCATCGGTGGTGCTGCTGAGTACGCACACCGGTTCGGCGGTGTCGAGGACGTGTCCGATGCGTTCGGCGGGGTGATCGGGGTCGACCGGCACGAACGCCCCACCCGCGGTGAGGATCGCGTACATGCCGACGACCAGATCCACCGAACGCCGAACCGCCAGTCCCACCAGCGATTCCGAGCCGACACCGTGGCCGATGAGCACTCGCGCGAGCTGGTTGACCCGCTCATCGAACTCGCGATAGGTCAACTCCTGCTTCGCGTCCGCGATGGCCACCGCATCGGCGTGCCGCGCGACAGCGCGCCGGTATCCGTCGAGCAACGGCCCAGGGGTGATCGGATAGCGCGTGTCGTTCCAGTCGCGCAGGATCGTGGTGCGTTCCTCCGCGTCGAGCAGCTCGATGTCTCCCACCACACGATCCGCCGACTCGGCCACGGCGGCGAGGATCGCGCGGTATCGCCGGGCGAATCCGGCGACGGTGGCTTCGTCGAACAGGTCCGTGCAGTAGGTGAACCCCGCCGCGATCCCCAGCGGGGTGCGGTTGTCTTCGCGCGGCAGCATGGTCAGCTCGAGATCGAACTTCGCCACCGGCACCGGCACGTCCACCGCCGAAACCGTCAGCGCGGGCAGTTCCAGCGTCGAGGGCGCGAAATTGTGGAAGGTGAGCATCACTTGGAACAGCGGGTGATGCGCGCTCGACCGCACCGGATCCAGCAACTCCACCAGACGTTCGAACGGCACCTCGGCATGCCCGAACGCTTCGATGTCGTCGCCGCGCACCTGCTCGAGCAGGTCGGCGAAGCCGCGGCCGGGGTCGATCTCGGTGCGCAAGACCAAGGTGTTGACGAACATGCCGATCAAGTCGGACACCGCGGCGTCACCGCGACCGGCCACCGGCGTGCCGACGGTGATGTCACGCGTGTTCGACAACCGTGCCAGCAGCACCGCGAAGGCGGCGTGCGCGACCATGAACAGCGTGGCGTCATACCGGCGCGCGAGGCGGATCAGCGCCGCGTGCGTGGGCGCGTCGATCGTGAACTCGTAGCTCGCGCCGCGCCCGGAGAACACCGCGGGGCGTGGCCGGTCCGCGGGCAGATCCAGCCGCTCGGGCAGGTCGGCCAGCCGCTGGCGCCAATACCCGATCTGGCGGGCGAGGATCGAATCCGGGTCTGTCTCGTCCCCGAGCATCTCCCGCTGCCACAGCGTGTAGTCCGCGTACTGCAGCGGCAGCGCCGCCCAGCCTGGGGCCGCGCCGGCCGCCCGGGCAGCATAGGCGGTCATCAGGTCGCGGGTCAGCGGCCCCATCGAGGAACCATCGCCCGCGATGTGATGGACCACGCACACCAGCACGTGGTCGCTGTCGTTCAGTCGCAACAGCCGCACCCGCAGCGGCGGCGCCACCGTCACATCGAAGCTTTCGCTTATCGCCGACAGCGTGTTCTGGGGTATCTCGGCCTCGCCGATCTCCCACACCGTCAGCTCCCGGACCGCCAGCGGGTCCGAAATCGCATGCACCCGTTGGCTACCGGAACCGTCGTGCTCCGGGTAGCTGGTACGCAGCACCTCGTGCCGCTCGACCAGATCATCGATCGCCGCCCGCAGAGCAGCGACATCCAGCCGCCCACGCAGACGCACCACAAGCGGGATGTTGTCGGTCGCACTCGCCGGGTCGAACCGGTTGAGAAACCACATCCGCTGCTGCGCATAGGACAACGGCACCCGCTCGGGTCGCGGCATCGGCCGCGGCGCCGAATCGGACCGTTCGGTCAGCTCGGTGAGCCGTTCGGCCAGTTTCGCCACCGCCGAGGCCTCGAACAGCAACGTGACCGGTACCCGCACACCCAACTCCGCACCGATACGCGCCGCGGCCTGCGTGGCCAGCAGCGAGTTGCCACCGAGTTCGAAGAAGTCGTCGTCGACGCCGACCCGGCCGGCATGGTCACCGCCCTGCGGCAGCAGCACGGCGGTGAAGGTTTCGGCGACCAACCGCTCGGTCGCTGTGGTGGGCGCCCGGAATTGCCGTGCGGCGAGCACCGGTTGCGGTAATGCGGCGCGATCGAGTTTGCCGACGGGGGTGAGCGGCAGATCGTCGAGCACGGTGATCGCACCCGGGATCATGTACACGGGCAGCGTTCGTGCGACGAATTCGAGGAGGTCGGTGGTGTCCACCCCGACCCGGCCACCGGCCGGATTCTCCGCGGACACATGGCGCGGCAGCACATAAGACACCAGCGTTTGCGCCCCCGAGGGCAGTGTCATCCCGAGCGTGACCGCATAGTCGACGTCCGGATGCGCGGTCAACGCGGTGTCGATCTCGCCCGGCTCGATCCGCAAGCCGCGGATCTTGACCTGGAAGTCCACTCGGCCGTGATATTCCAGCATCCCCGCCGTGGTGCGCCGCACCAGATCACCCGTGCGGTACATACGGCCGCCGGCTGCCGCGGTGAACGGGTTGGCCACGAATCGTTGCGCGGTCAACCCGGGACGCCGCAGATAACCTTCGGCCAGTGCGGGTCCGGACAGATACAACTCACCGACCACTCCCGGCGGCACCAGACGTAATCGCGCATCGAGGACATGCGCGCCCAGCCCTGGGACCGGCGTGCCGATATGCGGCGAGTCGTCCACGGCGAGCGCCGCGGTGCCGGTCGCGACGACCGTGGTCTCGGTCGGGCCGTACAAGATATGGAACGCCCGGCGCTGCGCCCACCTCGCGACCAGTTCGCCACCGACCCGCTCACCGCCACACAAGATCGCGCGAAGGTCGTCGAGCCCCGCCGGGTCCAGCGATTCCAACGCCGCCGGGGTGATGCACAGATGCGTAACCCGCTCCCGCCGCAGCAGGTCGGCCAGCTCCACACCCCCGAACACCGTCGGCGGCGCCACCACCAGCGTCGCGCCCGCCGAGAACGCCAGCAGTATCTCGACCACCGAGAAATCGAAACTGGGAGAACACAAGTGCGTCACCCGCGATCCCCGCGTCACTTGCCGTGCGGTGACCTCGTGCTGAACCAGACCCGCCAGACCGGCATGAGTGACCGCGACCCCCTTAGGCCTGCCCGTCGACCCGGAGGTGTAGATGACGTACGCCACATGCTGCTCGGTCAACGGCCGCAGTCGGTCCAGATAGGAAATCGAATGCGCCGGCTCGGCGGCGATTCGCTCCCTGTGTACGGCGGCATCGAGTTCGACCCACTCAACAGCACCAACCGGTAGCCCAGCCCGGTCCGCCGCGACGGTCACACCCAGCACGGCGCCGGAATCCGCGAGCATGTGCGAAACACGCTCCGCTGGATGACCCGGGTCGACCGGCAGGTAGGCCGCGCCCGTCTTCGCCACCGCCCACACCGCCAGCACCGACTCCACCGACCGCGTCAGAGCTACCGCTACGACGTCACCCGGCCCCGCCCCGAACTCGATCAGGTAGCGAGCGAGCCGCGAAGACTCCTCGTCCAGCTCTCGGTAGGTCAGCTGGCGCTGATCAACCGGGTCCCCGCTCGGATTGAACCGAAGCGCGACCGCGTCGAACGCCGTATCGACCGCCGCCGTCAGCAATTGCGGGAACAGGCGATTGCGTGATCGGGAATGGTGGACGCGACGTGCGGAACGGCGTGTTGCGGTCATGCGGTGGGGTCACTCTCTACATCGAGCAAAATGCGCCCCGGCAATGAAGCAGCAAGCAAGGCCTCGAATGCTCGAACCCATGACCGGAGCGTGCGGTCGGACCTTAGCGAACGACGAGTGGATCGACCTGCCGTCATTGGGAAGCCATCGGTGCCGCTGGATCGACCGCACGCCGAGCAACGTCAGCCGCGCCGGCTCCTCGGTGGTGTTGTCGCCGGGCCAACTCCTGGCTACGCCGGTCGGCCGTCGGTCACGGCCCTGGTCAGAGCCAGCCGTTGCGGCGGAACAGCAGGGCCAGCCAGCTGCAGGCGACGACCATGAGGATGAGGACCGCGGGGTAGCCCCAGGGTTGGCGCAGTTCGGGCATGTGGTCGAAGTTCATGCCGTAGATGCCCGCGATCATGGTGGGGACCGCGGCCAGGGCGACGAGAGCGGAGATCTTGCGCATGTCGGTGTTCTGGCGCACCGCGATCCGCGCCAGGGAAGCGGTGATCAGGGCGGAGAGGGCGTCGTCGAAGTCGTGGACGCGTTCGGCGGCGGTGGCGTGGTGATCGGCGACGTCGCGCAGGTAGCGGCGTACTTCCTTGCCGAGCCCGGAGTCGGGCTTGGTCAAAGCCTGCAGCGGGACTGCCAGCGGGGTGATCGCTCGCCGTAGTTCGACGACCTCGCGCTTGAGCTGGTAGATGGCTTCGATGGTGAGCCGGGAGCGGGGGGTGAAGACCTCTTCTTCCATTTCCTCGACGTCGGCTTCGACTTGCGCGGTGACCTCGAGGTAGGCGTCGACGACGTGGTCGGTGATCGCGTGCAGCACCGCGGCCGGTCCCAGCGCCAGCCGGGCGGGGTCGGTCTCGAGTTCGGCGCGGACCTCTCGTAGTCCGGAGTGGGCGCCGTGGCGCACCGCGACGACGAAGTCGGGGCCGCAGAAGATCAGGATTTCCCCGGTCTGCACGATCTCGCTGACGGCGTGCATGTCGTGCTCGACGTAGGCTACCGTGCGCAATCCCAGTACCAGGGTCTGGTCGTAGCGTTCCAGTTTCGGGCGCTGATGCCCCACCACCGCGTCCTCCACGGCCAGCGGATGCAACCCGAACAAGGCGGCGACCTCGGCCATCTGCCCGGCATCGGGTTCGTGCAACCCCAGCCACACGAATCCGCCACCCTCACCGGCGGCGCCGTCACCCGCGGCGCCGGTGGCGGTGTCGCGGACGGCGGCCAGCGCTTGGGCCGGGGTGAACCGGCCCGGTTCCCGGTGCCCGTCCCGGTAGACCCCGCAGTCCACGACCGCCCGCGCCACCGGCACCGGAATTCGCTTCAACGACACGACCGCGTCGGCAGCCGCGTCCCGGCCAGACTTGTTAACCACCGCACGAGCCTAGAACCCACCGGAACCCGGGGGCGCTCGCCGGGGTCGCGATCTGCTCGGTATGGGGGATCGACAGTCGATGCGCGGCTCGCCGGAGGCGGACGCCTGCGGGCCGGTTCATGGTCCGTCGGTGTCGCCCGCTTCCGAAGACGGGGGTGGTGTCTTACTGAAATGGATGTGCACGGGCATGCGGAAGAGGTTCGTCGAGCCGCTGCGCATCCACTGGGTGACTGCCGCCACGGTCGATCCGATCGATACCGCGATGGCCAGGAACGCCCACGGCGTGAGGCTCGCCGAGGCGTACGCGTGCTGACCGAAGCCCGGCACCGCGAGCTTGCCGTTGTTGAACGCCCAATTGAGCAACGATCCGACCTGACCACCCAGATCCGAGGTGCGGGAGACCATGGACTTCAGCTGGCCGCCCTTGCTGTTGACATAGAGGGCCGTGATGAGCACGAACACGGTTGTGGCCAGCGTGGACATCGTCGCCAGCCGTGTGAGCGCCTCGATGCGGAACCGCAGATTGATCACCACGGCCAAGACGGTGACGACGATCGCCGCGCTGGCGAGCAGTGCCCAGAAGCCGGTGATCTGCGGGGCGCGCGGATTGGATCGTGACCAGACATTGAGAAACACCGTTGTAATTTGCATGCGGCCGAACGCATTCGCGCGGACGCTGCCATCCGCGCCGGACGCGGTGATCCACGGCTGGAACAGTAATGCGAGTGTCACCAGGCTGCCGATTGCGGCCCAGGCATAGCCCCAATATCCGCGCAGCGCAACCTGATACGCCCTCGGCCCTCGCGCCGTGGCATTACTGACGATCTTTCCCCGGCCATTTCGAGGAGTGTTCCCTCGCCACGGCGTCGGCTGCACCATTGGCTCAGTCTAAGACCGGCTGATTGTCCGAATCGGAGTTTATCGCCACTGCTGGGAATGCGTGAATCCAGCCCTTCGTGCGTCCTCACGAAAAAAGCCACGCGTTGATGGCGGCGCGACGGCCAGGTAAATCGTGTATGAACTTTCCGACCCGTCGAGATGCTCCACTGAGACGACTCGTAATTCCTGGCGCGACTGCGTGCCCAACCCGCAGGGCGAGTTGCGGGGGCGATGCCTTCGTCGTACGGGACCGGGAGTCCCAGGGCAGCCGGGACCGATTCGGCGACCGCATGCTGATCGGGTGACGGCGGTCACCGGCGGCGACCAGGAATGAACCTTGCGGTGGAAATGAGCGGGTCTGTCGGGTGCCGGCGATCGCTCAGGCGCCTGCGTCAGCCGGAACGCGGATCATCTCGCACACCGAAGGACGCGGAGTCTCAGTTATTCGGCGGGTGTGAAGACAGTGAACTTCGCACCGGGTTCGAATACTCCCGCACGGTCGGGCACGACGCCTGACGCGCTGGCGGAGTCCCTAGTGCGTCGGGTCCGATGTTGTCGGCGATTGTAAAAATCATGAAAATTCCGGTGGTGCGGTCAATTTCGCACTCGCCGAGGATCTCAGCGGCGTGCAAGTCACGCCGAACTGCTCGACAAAGCTACATTCGCAATGCCGGATAGCGCATGCCAGCGCCCGACTTCGCCTCGGACTACTCGAGCCCGAGCCCGGATCCCATGAAAACCATCGGTTCCCTGCGTAATTCACAATCGGCGCTGCGGTTACGGGTGTACTCACGCCGGTGCGCCGGCATCCGACCACGCTCTCGTCGAACGGGTGACGCCGGCGCACCGGTGACCGGATCACCAGGTCAGGGCTTGTCCGGGTCGAGGGCGTCTTTCACCTTGCCGATCAGTCCCGCCTCGGTACCGAATGCCGCCGAGCGCGGCTCGCCCTGGGAGCCGTCGTAGGTGGCGTAGAGCTTCGGGTCCGGCGGCGGGGCGGAGGCCTTGTCGCCCAGCGGCTGCGGGTCGGCGAGGAAGCCGTTCTGGTGCACGCCGTCGGGGGCGACGCCGGTCGCCCACCGGCCCTGGTCGGACTGGGTGCCGTCGGACAGGTGCCACAGGCTCGTCGCGTGCTCGGAGTGTTCTTCGTCGAACAGCGCGTTCGGCGTGACCGTGCCCTCCAAGCCGTCTTCCTTCAGCTGTTCGATCGCCGCGAGCCAGAGATTCTGGTGGTAGGTGTCACGGGCGAGGTTGAACCGCAGCATGTCCTTGACGCCGGGGTCGTCGGTCATGTTGTACAGGCGCGCGGTCTGGAGTCGTCCGTGCGCCTCGGCGGCCACATTGGCGCGGAAGTCCGCCAAGAGATTGCCGCTGGCCACGATGTATCTGCCGTTCCACGGCACGCCGTTGCTGTCCGACAGCGAGGCCCCGCCGCCGGAGACGATCGCCTGCTGCGGATCCATGCCGCCCAGCACGGCGGCGACGACCGGATCGGCCGCGGCTTCCTGGGTGGCGCGGGTGGCGGGGGCTCCCTCGAGCAACCGCGCGATCATCGTGGCGATCATCTCGACGTGCCCGATCTCCTCGGTGGCGACGTCCATGATCATGTCCTTGTACTTGCCGGGCATCCGGCAGTTCCACCCCTGGAACAGGTACTGCATGGTGACGGTCATCTCCCCGAATGCTCCGCCGACGAGTTCCTGGAGCTTCCGCGCGTACACGGGGTCGGGCTTTTCGGGCTTCACGTCGAACTGCAGGTAATCGGTATGACGGAACATCTACGCCTCCAAGACGACGAACGGGGTCCCCACCCGCGTTGCGGATACCTCTGTCGATCCGGAGCAAACCTGGAAAAGATGACGGGTCCGAATTAGATTTTATTGTGCGGGAGCGGTATTCGTGTACACGAGCGACTACCGCTCGCGTCGTGGCGAACCTCGGGCGTACGCATCATCCGGAGCGCGCTCAGGTGCGCGTGGACGGGTGCTCGCCGCGTCGCAACGGCGGCAGATGCTCCACCACACCCGCCACCCCCGCGAGGGCGCGACTGGCGTGCGCGCAGCCGGCCGCCCATCGTCGCGGCGCTCGGCGAGCCACCTGGTCGAGCCGGTCGCGCGAACGATCCAGCGGAGCGAGCGGCACCGCCGCCAGCGCGTTACCGGGCAACCGCCGCGCGACGGTCGGATGCGGCCGTGTGGGCGCGGTGACCCGCACGGCCAGCCACGCCCAGCCCGCCCGGCGCAAAGCCTGCGCGTCGAGTGCCTCCTGCAACTTCGGCAGCAGCACGTCCTCTTCGTCCCGCACGTCCTGGCGCAGCAGCCCCTCGATTCTCGCGAACAGCCCGTGATGCTCGGGACTGTCGGCGTCGATCGTCTCCAGCTCGCTGAACAGCTCGTTGATCTCTTGATGCTCCTGCTCGACGCGCAGCGTGAGTTCCTCGCCGTCCGGGAGGACCTTCCGAGCCAGCGGCCACAGCACCGCCTCCTCCGCGAACGCGTGCGGGAAGACCAGCCGGCACAGCGCCGTCATCGCGTCCCGGCGGTCGTCGCCGCCGCTGCTGTCGATGCGGGACAGCAACCCGTCGAGGATTTGGTGATCGCGGCGCTGCAAGCTCAGCACACTGCGAGGACCACCCAGCTCCGCTTCGGTCTGATCGGCAAGTGAACGCGGCATCGGAGGCTCCTTCGGTCGGCTCGTGCTCGTCCAACCCGCACTCCGCGGAGCGAAACCGACCGCTCTGGCGAGTCGAGCCCAACCCGCGCATCCGCAGACGCCAACCCGAGAGCTGAAGGTTTGCCACGAGAGACGACTCCCAGCTGTACGGGCGCCTGGCTGCACGTAAGCCCGACGCAACCGGTGGCCCGATGCGCGACTTGGGCACAATCGCGCCGCAGCTCGAGCCGGATGATCCGTTGGCCGGGAGATTCCATGCTTACCTCGGCATATGTCGGTCAGGCATGCTTTTTCGGAGCAGGTTACTCTCGGGTAGTGCGGGGTATTCGGATAGCGGTGCACCTTGCGCCGACCCGATGCTGTCAACGTCGAAGGGACGAGATTCGCATGAGCACTCCCGACACCACCACGTTGCTGGCGCAGCTGCGCGCTGTCCTCGCTTTGACCAACACCGAAATTCAGGTCGCCGAAACCCGCATAGCTCAAGCCCGGACCGAAGCGGTGCGGCGCGAGCTGTCCGAGAACGCCGACAACGGCCGTGCCCGCGCCGAGGCCATCGAGGCCGCCATCCGCGACCTGGGCAGCGTCCCGGAATTGGTCGGCCCTTTCCTCGGGCGCGCGGCGGCCGCGGTCAAGGCGATGGTCGAACAGGCCCAGCCGTTCGACGAAGCCCTGCTGAGCGACCTCACCCTCGAACACCAACTCCTCGACCGCGCCCGCTACATCAAGGCCCTGGCTACCACCGCCGGTCAACGTCAGGTGGTGGCTCTGGCGGAGCGGTTGATCACCGCGCACTCGGCGACCGTGGACTGGCTGACCACCGTCCTGGCCGAGGACGCCCTCGGCGGGCCGGCGGCACTGCGCCGCACACCGCTGCAGGCGGCCACCGGAACTGCGGTGAAGCTGGTCAACATCCCGGTCACCTGGTCCGCTCGTGGTCTTGACCGGGCACTGGACACCGTCCGCGCGACCCCACCGGCGCTCGGCGAACTGCTCGCCCAAGGTGCGCGCGCGGGTGATGTCGCCGTCAAGACCCTGTCGGCCTCTCGCGACGCCGCCCTCGAGACCGCCGAGCAGGTCACCCGACGCGAAGGCGCCGATGCCGCCGCCGACGCGTTGCGTTCGATCCGTACCACCACCGGCGTCCTCGAACCCGAGGAGTTGCCCATCGACGACTACGACGAGCTGAACGTCACCCAAGCCGTCGCCGCGGTCAAGGACCTCTCCGACTCGGCCGACATTCGAGCGATCGTCGCCTACGAGGAAGCCCACAAGAACCGGCACGGTGTCGTCTCGGCCGCCCAGACGCGGCTCGCGGCGATCGCCCAAGAAATCGCCGGCATCAACTGAACGCCGCCGCCGGGCAGCGACACGCCCCGGCCAGCCGACGATGCCCGCCGCGCTGGTCGGCAACAGCGGCTGAGTATCGACCTGCGAGCAGCATCGCTGTCGGCGCCCACAACTAGAACGCGCCGCAGGCTTGCGCGGCGGCAGGCCGGGCACGGTCGTCCTCGCGCTGACAGGCGGGACGCCCCAACGGCGGCAGGCCGGGGCGTGGTCACCTCCGCGTCAGCACGAGGTGATCCGCGCTTCACTTCGAGCGTGCACTTCAGCCGAGCCTTTTTCGAAGTTCGGTGGTGATGTGCTTCTGACCTTGGTCTGCCGGTGGCGTTGTCTCAGCCGTTGTCGTCGACCAGCGTGAAGGAGCCCGTGTAGCCGAAGTAACCACACGATGTCCACGGCTTCCTCAACCGTGGCACCGGGCCGCAGCTCGCCGACCATGCTCAACCGGAACACCGGCGCGGTGATGGCGTCCTGGTGTCGCTGGGTCGCGACGCGCACCACCTTGCCTGCCCTTGCCTGCCTCGGCATTGTGGCGCGGTCGCGAGCACGAGCCGCATGATGTCGCCAAAGGCCTCCCGCATCGAATCGACGGTGGCTGCGTGCTGCGTGCCGCACGACCTCTCCGGATCGATCAACGATCGGCGGTGAATATCGGTTTCCCCCTAGGGTTATGGCCGACGGGCTGGTCCGTCGAGAGGAGTTGCCGATGGATGCCGAACACTTCCTGCCGTTCCGCAAGAGCGCGGTGATATCTCTGTGTACCGACGAACTTCCTGATGCCGAACGCGAGTCGTTCGCGGAGTTCGCTCGTCTGCTGGCGGCTTTGGTGCACTACGAATTTCATGTGCGTGGTGAAAAGGTGCTCGACGCGTATCAGCTGGTCGATCCCGCGGAGGATGAACGGGCCATCCGTGCCGCGACAGCCGAGGATCGGGCGGCGGCGCGGGTGCGGGTGGAGCGGGAGCTGGTCGCGCTGGCCGAGGCGGCGGATTTCACGCGCATCGATGCCGCTGAGATTCAGCGCGCGTTCGCCGAGCACTCCCTGGTGAAGGTGCGGTTGGAGATCGACGAGGAGGACATCGAGACGGCGATGTTCTTTCGACGGGGGGTGTCGCAGCGCACCGAACAGGTGAGGTGGTTGTTCGGTCTGCGGCGGCGCAGCATCGAATTCACCAACTACGGCAAAGTTCTGGTGTACGTCGCTTTCGCCGAGCGTCCGGAGGCGGTCGTGGATCGCCCCAATGGCGGTGTGCTGCTGAAGCTGTTCCAGAATGTCCCGAGAAACGACCTCGAGATGCTGTATCCGAGCGTTCGGGTGCGGATGCGGCCGCTGGACAAGCTGCTGATCGGGGTGCCCGCGGTGGTCTCCGGAATCGTCGTGGTCGTCACGAAGCTCGTTGCCTCGTTGGGGCCGCTGGTGCTGTTGCTCGCGTTTTGGGCCGGGTTGCGCGAGGAGTCCGTGCCGTTGGATCAGGCCACGCTGGTCACCCTGGGCGCGGGGGTGGCGGCTTTCGGCGGTTACCTGGTTCGGCAGTTCTCCAAGTTCAAGAACCGCAAGATCAAGTTGATGAAGACGCTGTCGGAACACCTTTACTTCAGCAATCTCGACAACGATGCGGGAGTGTTCCATCATCTGCTGGGTGCCGCCGAGGAATCGGAGGTGAAGGAAGCCGTCCTCGCCTACCATTTCCTGCGCACGGCCGACCGCCCGCTCACCGCCGCCGAACTCGATCAACGCGTGGAGGACTGGTTTCGCAGGCAGTGGGGGACGAGCTTCGACTTCCAGATCCGCGACGGCCTGCGCAGACTCCGGGACTGGGAACTGCTCATCGAGCACGAGCACGCCGCACTCGGTGTGCTGCCGCCGGACGAGGCCAGACAGCGGTTGGATCACCACTGGGACAACCTGTTTCGTGTCCGCCCTTCAGGAGACGGGACCGCCGATGCGCGCCGGGCCGCAGTCACCTCCGGCTGAAGCGTTCACCGAGACCGGACTTGCTCGCGCAGACATCAGCGCACCGACATCGCTGCCGCTTCTCGTCTTGCTCCCTGTGCTGCCGAACGCGGAGGTTCGATCCGAGGGGCAGTCGGGTGCGTGCTCACCGAGTGGGGATTTCCAGGCCGTTGTCCCGGAGGAAGTCATCTACTACGCGGGTGGCTCGCTCCGGGGTGGGGTCGGATTTGATCAGGGTGCTGATTCGCTGGGCTTGCGTGGTGGTCGGTAGGAAGCCGACCAGCAAGGCGGGCAGCAGGAGTCTGCGAGCCAGCAGCTCTTGCGCCGAGGCCACCCAGGGTCGGCGGATGACCGAGACGTTGACGCGGATCGCGTGCTCGTTGCCCGGCGGGACGCCCGGCCGATCGGTCTCCATTGCGGCATAACGAAATCCGTGCGCAAGGTTACATTCCGCACAGTCCATCGGTCCGCGACCGAGCCGATTGCCGCACTCGTCGCAGACGATCCGATCGAGTGCGGCGTCCACGACCCGCCAGTCGTGCCGGTCGGGCTCGGCGGCGACGAGCCGGGCGACCTCGGGCGCGGGTTCGCTCTGCCAGTCGAGGAAGAAGCGCCGCCACTCCTCCTCGACGATATCGTCGACCAGCCGCAGGCAACGATGGCACTGCGGGGCACCCGCGTACTCGTAACCACCACACTCGACACACCGCACCACAGCGGCACCGACCTCCGGTCTCATACCACCCGATCCTCGTGCGACACGGCCACCGGCACCACCGAATCAAGCAGTGGATCGGTCAACGATTGCGTTGTGGCACTCCGGCCTCCGGGCGCAGGGGGGCGCCGACGTGGTGGAGGTGTCTCAGTGCCTCGCGGTAAGAGGAGATCAGCCCGGTTTCGTGATAGGGCACGCCGATCTCGGTGCAGTAGTCGCGGACGATCACCTGAGCGTGACGCAGGTTCGGCGTCGGCATGCTCGGGAACAAATGATGCTCGATCTGATAGTTGAGCCCGCCGAGGGCGACGTCGGTCAACGCGCCACCCCGCACGTTGCGGGAGGTCAGCACTTGGCGACGGAGGTAGTCGGGACGGTCGTCGCCGGTCAAGGTCGGCATGCCCTTGTGGTTCGGGGCGAAGATGCAACCCATGTACAGGCCGAAGAGGCCTTGATGCACGGCAAGGAACGCGAACGCTTTGTCGGCGGGCAGAACCGCGAACAGTGCGGCCAGGTACGCGGCGAAGTGGCCGAACAGCAGTGTGCCCTCCATTCCGCGGTGTTTGACCGATCGATTTCTGAGGGCGCGTACGCCGGCCACATGGAGGTTCAGGCCTTCCAGCAACAGCAGGGGGAAGAACAGGAACGCCTGCGTCCTCCCGATGAGACGAGGCAGACCTCGGCTGGACCGTGCCTGCTGTTGTGACCAGAGCAGAATGTCGGGTGCCACATCGGGGTCGAGTTCCTCGTGGTTGGGGTTGGCGTGATGCCGGGTGTGCTTGTCCTGCCACCAGCCGTAGCCGAGGCCGATGCCGGCGTTGCCGACGAGACGTCCCACCAGTTCCGTCGGCTGCCGTAGCCGGAAGACTTGGCGGTGTGCGACATCGTGCATGACGAGTGCGATCTGAGCGAACGTCACGGCCATGAACCCCGCGACCAGCAGCGTCCACCACGAATCGCCGATGAGGACGAACGCCGCCCACCCGGCTGCGAACGCGACGCCGACGAGGCTCAGCCGGACGGCGTAGTAGACGGGACGCCGGTTCATCAGCCCCGCGGCGGAGATCCGGCGCAACAGACGGGCGTAATCACCGTCGGCGCCGCGCTGCGGTGACCGTGGAGATGACTCGGGGACCAAGGCAGGTGTCGTCATAGATCTTCCTGAGAGCTTGAGTCGGGGACGCCATCTCCGTCCGTCGACGATGCCGGCCGGTCGATGTCGGAGCGGGGCGCCGATTTCGATATCTCGAAGCTATCGGCCGGATTCTCGTCAGCCGTAACCCTCTGGTATTACATGGAATCGGACTGCGGTGTGATATTCGGTGCCCACCGCGGATCGAGGCGGCCGGTCGGCACGCTCACCCCCTCCAGGAAGGGTGGTGACCTAGATCACAGTCCAATTCTGTCAGGTTTCGCGCCGCTATCCGGTTCAGGAAGCGAACACCATCCAGACAGGAGTGAGACCATGAAACACCGCATCGTCGTTCTCGGCGCCGGATACGCCGGAGCCAACGCGGCCGGGCGCCTCGCCAAGCGGCTGCACCCCGCGGATGTCGAGATCACCCTCGTCAACGCCGACCCGGAGTTCGTCGAGCGCGTCCGTATGCACCAGCTGGCCGCAGGTCAGGAGCTGAAAAGCCGCGTGCTGACCGACGTCTTCGCGGACACCGGCGTGCGGGTGGTGTCGGCCCGGGTGGCCGCGGTCGATGCCGACCGCAAGACCGTCGACATCGTCGCCGCCGATGGCTCGCGGTCGATCGCCTACGACACTCTCGTCTACGCCCTCGGCAGCGCCGCCGCCGACTGTGGCGTGCCCGGTGTGGCCGAACACGCCTACGACATCGCCGGCAAGCAGTCCGCACTGCGGCTGCGCGAGCGGCTGGCGAGCCTGGGCGCGGGTGCGACCGTGCTGGTCGCCGGTGGTGGTCTCACCGGAATCGAGGCCGCCACCGAAATCGCCGAAGCCCGGCCGGACCTCGAGGTCGCCCTCGCTGCTCGCGGTGGCCTCGGCGACTGGCTGAGCGAGAAGGCCCAACAGCATCTGCGCAAAGCGTTCGACCGGCTCGGCATCACTGTGCACGAGCACACCGACATCGCCCGCGTCGAGCGGACGGGCGCCCAGACCGCCGACGGCCGCACGATCCCGGCCCGAATCACCGTGTGGACAGCCGGTTTCGCCGTCCACCCGATCGCCGCGGCCACCACCCTGCAGGTGTCGGCGACGGGGCAGATCGTCGTCGACGACACGATGCGGTCGGTGTCGCACCCCGACGTCTACGCCGTTGGCGACGCCGCGCTCGCCCCCGGGGCGAACGGCGATCCGCTGCGCATGTCCTGCGCCTCGGGTGTCCCTTCGGCTTATCACGCCGCCGACGCCATCGCCGCACGTCTGACCGGTCGCAAGATCCCCCGCAATTCGATCGGCTACACCGCCCAGTGCATCAGCCTCGGCCGCCGCGACGCTGTGGTCCAGTGGGTCACCCCCGACGATCAGCCCAAGCCTTCGGCTCTCACCGGTAGGGCGGCCGCGCGAGTCAAGGAGTTCATCTGCAAGAGCGCGGCCTGGAGCATTTCGCACCCGACTTCGATGCTCCCGTCCCGCCGCCGTCACATCGCCACCGCCGAGCCGACCCGCGCCCTCAACGCGTGACGCCGCGCCCTCTGCGGGCCGTGTCGGACGGGACGAGCCGACACTGCCCGCCCTACTTCCGCCGCAGCCCTCGAAGATCCCACTCGGCCGTGGTCTCGACCGGCCGAGTCGGACGGCCGGCCAAGATTTCGCGGCTACGCAATCGCACGGCAACCCATCAGGTGCGCGTGCGATGCCTCGCACCCGATGGGTTGCCCGCCGGTCCGGCTTCATCGGCCACGTTCACCAGCATTCGCTGTCCGGGAGTCCGCTGGCGATGCTCAGCACCTCGGCGATCTCGGTATAGGCCTGTCTGGGGAGCGACCGAAAAGCGGGCCCTATGCGGCCGTTCCGCGCGCGGAATGAGCGCGCGGCTTGGCGCGCGACTGCCCTTGCGCCGCATTGCCGTTGCGACGGCCGCTGCCTTGGCGCGGTCCGCCACTGCTCCTGCGGGGTCCGCCATTGCCTTGGCGCGGTCCGCCACTGCTGCGATACGGTCCGCCGCTGCTGCGGCGGTCGTCTTCACGTGCCGCCCGATCGCTGTAGGAGGGCGCGACGAATGGGGCAGTCGTGCCGACGAGCTCGGCCACCACGGGCGAATCGGCGGTGACCCGTTGCGGGGTCACCGTGATCTTGGCCTTGCGCATGAGGTCGGCCAGGTCGCGTCGTTCGCCGGGCAGCACCAGGGTGATCACTTCACCGGAGTTGCCCGCCCGCGCGGTACGGCCCGAACGGTGCAGGTAGGCCTTGTGTTCCGCGGGCGGGTCAACGTGCACGACCAGCTCGACACCGTCGACGTGCACGCCGCGCGCGGCCACATCGGTGGCCACCAGCACCAGGGCATCACCGGCGGCGAAGACCGCGAGGTTGCGGTCGCGGGCGCCCTGCGAGAGGTTGCCGTGCAGATCGACGGCCGGGATTCCGGCGAGGGTCAGCTGCTTGGCCAGTTTGCGAGCCTGATGCTTGGTGCGCATGAACAGGATTCGCCGACCCGAGCCCGAGGCGAGCCGGTGCACGAGCTCGCGTTTGGCTTCGACGCTCGCGGTCTCGAAAACATGATGGGTCATGGCGGCGACCGGGGAGTTCGCCTCGTCGACGGAATGCAGCTTGGCATCCGGCAGGAAGCGGCTGACCAGCTTGTTGACGCCGTTGTCCAGGGTGGCCGAGAACAGCAGGCGCTGACCGTCCTTCGGGGTGGCTGCGAGAATGCGGGTCACACCTGGCAGGAACCCGAGGTCGGCCATGTGGTCGGCCTCGTCGATAACGGTGACCTCGACGGCATCCAGGGAGATCAGACGTTGGTTCATCAGATCCTCGAGCCGGCCGGGGCAGGCGACGACAATGTCGACACCGGCGCGCAGCGCCCGGACCTGCCGGTTCTGCGGGACCCCACCGAAAATCGTGGTGACGGTCATGCGATAGGCCGCGGCGAGGGGTTCCAGCGCGGCCGCGATCTGGGTGGCCAATTCCCGAGTCGGCGCCAGCACCAGGCCGGTCGGTCGGCTCGGTGCGCGTCTACCGGCGAGACCGCCGCCGAGACGGTTGACCATCGGAATGGCGAAAGCGAGCGTCTTGCCGCTGCCGGTCCGGCCACGGCCCAGCACGTCGCGTCCGGCCAGCGAATCGGGCAGGGTGTCGGACTGGATCGGAAAAGGTTCGGTGATCTGGGCGCGAGTCAACGCCTTCACCAGCGGTGCGCTCACGCCGAGCGCGGCAAAAGAGATGTCAGCAGAACTCATATGTGTTGCGGTGCCTTTCGGGCATCAGGTGGTGCCCGGGCCGTCTGCGGACCTTGCGGGTCCGCGCCGGGGGCACGAAATGGCGAGATTGCCGATGGGCAAAATCGATCGCCGTAATAAGAGCGGATGCGGCAAGCGCTGGTTGCGAAGCGAATGCGATCTACGACGCTTGGCGTGACAAGTCACGCACCTGATCGACAATAGCCTGTGATGGGGTGGTTCGTACTCATCGGGTGAGGTTTCTCGCATCTGGCCACGGCTGGGCAGCCGAACTCCTACTCGCCCGCCCCGTGACAGCGGACCCTCGGACACGCCGTCGCCGAGCGCGTACGGTGCCCGACCTCGCTGCCATCCCGGTGGCAGTCGAACTCCGCATCGCAGGCCGGGCCCGCACGCAGAGGCGCTGTCGTAGGACCCGGCGGATCAGGACGGCTTGGTATCAGTGCCCCCGCTGATCAGTGAGAGCGAGGCCTTCCTTGGCCTTGACCCGCCGGTGCTCCAGCAGTATCCACGCGATGCCTGAGCCGACCAGCGTCGTAGCGGCGATGGCACCGACAACGGCCCACCCGGCGAATCCGTAGCCGGCTGCGGTCAGAGTCAAGGCCGAAGCGACGATCCCCAGCACGCACAGGACAATCCCGGGGATGTTGTAGCCATCTTCGATCCCCTCCCCGGCATGGCTTCTGGTCGTGCGGCTGTGATCCGGAACCTCGCCGCGGGTCTGGCTGCGGCGATGGTGTGCCGGAACCAGGTGCTGGTTCGAGACGGTCATCGGGCTACCTCCACTTGCTCGCGTGTGCGGCCATGGTGCCGACGGGCTACCCGTGATCCGGACCAGTAAACTCCGGGCACTCGGTCTCATCGACCGGCGTCAGAATTCAGTGTGGCCGTCGACTTGTGGTGGGTCGCGGTGTGGGCAGGAAATCTACGGGGCGACGAGTTGGGCGGCGAGGGGCTGGGTCGACATCGCTGGCATTCAAACCCCCGGACGACGAGAAGGCCTGTTACGGCGGAGTCCTCGACGCCGACGTGGTCTGGGTCGACGGGTGTGCGGCGATCAGCCGGTAGCGGAAGGCGAATCGAGCTCGGCGAGATCGGCTGCGACTCCCTTTGGTTCATCGACACAGCATGGGCCTGCGAACCGCGATCCGGAATCAAGTGCGATCAATCGACCTTGACCTGAAGTCGACTTCAGCTGACATAGTCGCGGTACGGATCTCGACCGTGTCGAAAAGAGGTAGATCGTCGTGACTTCGCCATTGAAGGTGGCCATCGTCGGAGGGGGCATAGGTGGTGTCAGTGCAGCGCTCGCGGTGCGGCGTGCCGGGCATGAGGTGGTGTGTTTCGAACGGTCCAGCGAACTCGGCGAGGCGGGAGCTGGAATCCAGATCGGGCCGAACGCCTCACGGCTACTGCACCGCCTCGGGTTGTCCCACGCGCTCGCCGCCGTGGCCGTCGAGCCGGCCCGCGTGCAAATTCGCCGGTGGAATTCGGGAAAGATCATCAAGGAAATAGACGCCGGTGGTCATGTTGCCGCGATCTATGGTGCCCCGTACTACACAGTGCACCGCGCCGATCTGCACCGAGTGCTCGTCGATGCCCTACCTGGCGGAGTCATTCGTACCGGCCTTCGCTGTGTCGGCGTGGACCAGGACGACGACGGGGTGAGTCTCCGATTCGACGACGGCTCTGGTCATCGTGCGGACGTCGTTATCGGCGCCGACGGTCTCGGCTCCGAGCTTCGCCGGCTCCTCCATTCCGGCGCAGCGCGTTTCTCCGGGAAGGCCGCCTGGCGCGTCCTGGTCCCCGTCGATTCCGTCGCGCACCTGGCCGAGCCGCCCATGACGCGGATGTGGCTCGGGCCGGGCAAACATGTTGTCTGCTATCCGATCTCCGCGGGCAGTCTGCTCAACCTGGCCGCGGCGGTGCCCGCCCCGGACGCGGACATCGAATCCTGGACTCGCGAGGGCCCGGTCGATGAATTCGCCGCCGCGATGGCGGGCTGGGATCCCGATCTGCACACGATCCTCGCGGCCGCGACGACGACTCTTCGGCTGCCCCTTTTCGACCGGCCACCCCTCGAGAAGATCGGACTGGGACGGGTAACCCTGCTCGGCGACGCCGCGCACCCCATGCTGCCCTTCTTCGCCCAAGGTGCGGCCCAAGCGATCGAGGACGCCTGGGTGCTGGGCCGCAGCCTCGACGGGGTGAGCAGGGCCGGCGTGCCGGACGCGCTTCGTCGATATGAGCGAGCCCGGCACGCCCGCACCGCCACCGTCCAGCAACGATCCATCCGTAACGGTGATCTGTTCCAGTTGCCGGACGGCATCAGGCAGCGGGCTCGCGACGTGGTCATGCGCGGGTTCACCCTCAACCGGTTCGATTGGCTCTACGGCTACGACGCCGATCGTGCCGTGGCAGCAGGTGCTCGACTCCCCGGCCGGTCATGATGACTACGGGCGCCCCTTCCGCCCGTCGATGGATAGTTCGGTCAGTGCTTCGGAGCGTCGCTCAGGCTGCCGCGGCGTCCGCGGTGCGTGATCACAGGAACGGTCGCCGACAGACTTCAGGTACCTGTCGATCTCCTCGGCAAGGTATGGGCATCCGTCGATCGGGTCATCGCGCTGGCATGTCAACGTGTGGGACAGGTAGGCCTGGGCCGCCTGCAACCGAAGCTGCTGCTCCTCGCAGGCGGCCAGGCGCGCCCGGACAACCTGCCGCCACCCTCCCGAGTGGTGTTCGCCGCTCAGCACCGTGCGGATCTCATCAAGACTCATCAGCGCTGTCTGCTGCAACAGATGGATCAACGCGATCCGCCGTACGCCCGCCGCGTCGTACCGCCGCCGCACGGACTCATGAGCAATAGGCACCAGCAGGCCCTGCTTTTCCCACCACCGCAGCGCGGGCACCGCCACGCCGAACCGCCTGGCCACCTCGCCGATCGAGAACGTTACCGGCTCCTGAGCAGACCTTGGCATGAAGCCGACTTCAGCGATCCAGCGCCTCCAGTCGCGAGGCCTGGTCGAAGGTGTTCGACGCACGCACGATCGCCGCGCGGTCGAGTTGCGTTCCACGCTGGCGGGGATGCGCTGCTGCGGGAGGCCGAGGAGATGATCGCGTCCGTGCTCGGCGAGGTCGGTTATCCGATCGACGCGGTCGTCGAGTTGCGCGACCAGGTCAACGCTCGGTGAACGCTGGGACGCGGTGGCTCATTCAACAGTCACGGTGGCATCCGGTGACGTCGCTGTGATCGTCGGTGAAGGGCACTGGGCAGCGCGGGCTTTCACTGCACGCGATCAGGTCCTCGCATCCGGCCGCGATCGCGGCGCGCAGGGTGTCGCGCACCGCGGTCAGCTCGGCGAGCTTCGCGTCGATCTCCGCCAGTTTCGCCGTCGCGCGGGCTTGCAACCCGGCGTCGGCGCGTCGGCGCCCGATCCGGGTGAGGTCGAGCAGTTCGGCGATCTCTTCGAGGGTGAACCCGAGCCGCTGGGCGGCCTTGATCACCCGCAACACCGTCAGCGCTTCCTGCGGATACAGCCGGTGTCCGCCCAGTGACCGCTCCGGTTCGGCGAGCAGCCCACGGCGCTCGTAGTACCGCAGCGTTTGGGTATTCACCCCGGCGGCCGCGGCAAGCCGGCTGGTGCGCAACCCGGTCAACGCCGGTCCCCGCCGATCGCGGCATCGACCCGCACCGCGAGCGCGTCGAGGACCTCGACCTGGTTGCCGGGCACCTCGATGCGCATCACCAGCCCATCGATGGTGGAGTCGAAGGTGAAGGCGAAGAAAGAACAGCAGGCGGACTCGCGGGCGGCAAGATCGCGGGCGGTGGGTTCGGCGTCGGCGTCCAGCAGCAGATCCAGCCGTGTGCGGGTCGGCTGGCGCGCGCGCCGCGCGAACTCGGCGAAGAAGCGGTCGAACTCCGCGACCCGAACCGGTTGCTCGGCGGTGGGCAGGGTGCAGGAGTCCGGCACCCGATCGCAGGGAGAAGGCGTGATCATCGTCATGACCTCACGGTAAGCCTGTACCTGGGTACCGGATGCAACCCGAACAGAACAGTCCGTGCACTCTGTTCGCCCACTGTTCGCTTGCGATCCAGTATTGATATCGGTCAATATAGGTCCATGTCGAAGTCGCAGCTTCCGATCGTTCCCGTACAGGCGTGTACGGCCGCGCCGATCGTGCGCCAACCGTTGCCCGCGCAGACCGCCGCCGAGCTGGCGGGGGTGTTCAAGGCGCTGTCGGACCCGGTGCGGCTGCGGCTGCTGAGCGCGATCGCCTCGCGCGAAGGGCAGGAAGCGTGCGTGTGCGATCTGTCCGAGGGCATCGACCTGACGCAGCCGACGATCTCACATCATTTGAAGGTGCTGCGCGAGGCCGGGCTGCTGGCCAGCGAGCGCCGCGCCTCCTGGGTCTATTACCGGGTGATCCCCGAGGCGCTGCAACGGTTGTCGGATGTGCTGCTGGTCGAAAGCGGCGCCGCCGCGGGGGTGCACGCGTGAGCGCCGCCACCACAACACGCGACCATGCCGTGGTGGCGAAGCTGTCGACGCTGGATCGGTTCCTGCCGGTGTGGATCGGTGTCGCGATGGCCGCGGGCCTGCTGCTGGGACGGATGATCCCCGGCCTGGGGAATGGGTTGAGCGCGGTGGAGATCGATGGCATTTCGCTGCCGATCGCGATCGGGCTGCTGATCATGATGTACCCCGTTTTGGCGAAGGTGCGCTATGACCGGCTCGACACCGTCACCGGCGACCGCAAGTTGCTGATCGGGTCGCTGGTGTCGAATTGGGTGCTGGGTCCAGCGCTGATGTTCGCTCTGGCATGGCTGTTGCTGCCGGACCTGCCGGAGTACCGCACCGGGTTGATCATCGTCGGGTTGGCGCGCTGCATCGCGATGGTCGTCATCTGGAACGATCTGGCTTGTGGCGACCGCGAAGCCGCCGCCGTGCTGGTGGCGTTGAACTCGGTGTTCCAGGTGCTGATGTTCGCGGTGCTGGGCTGGTTCTACCTGTCGGTGCTGCCCGGCTGGCTCGGGTGGCAGCAGACCACGATCGACACCTCGCCGTGGCAGATCGCGAAATCGGTGCTGATCTTCCTTGGCATCCCCCTGCTGGCGGGTTACCTGACCCGCCGCTACGGCGAACGCGCCAAAGGCCGCGCTTGGTATGAATCCACACTGCTGCCCCGCATCGGGCCGTGGGCGCTGTACGGGCTGCTGTTCACGATCGTGATCCTGTTCGCCCTGCAAGGCGAACAAATCGCCTCCCAACCCCTCGACGTCGTGCGCATCGCGATCCCGCTGCTGGCCTACTTCGCCATCATGTGGGGCGGCGGCTACCTCTTCGGCGCTGTGATGGGCTTGGGCTACGAACGCACCACCACACTGGCGTTCACCGCGGCGGGCAACAACTTCGAACTCGCCATCGCCGTCGCCATCGCCACCTACGGCGCCACCTCCGGCCAAGCCCTCGCCGGAGTCGTCGGACCCCTGATCGAAGTCCCCGTCCTCGTCGGGCTGGTGTACGTCTCCCTGGCACTACGCACACGCTTTCGTCTCACCACACCCGCCGCACCCACACCTGCCGACTCGACGCAGGAAAAGGTGCTCGAGCGATGAGCGTGACCCGCGCACTGCTGTTGGTGCCGACCGTATCCGACATCTCCACCAGCTGAAAGGCCATTGATTCATGGCATCCAAGCCCACTGTTCTGTTCGTCTGCGTCCATAACGCCGGCCGCTCCCAGATGGCCGCAGGCTTCCTCGCCCACCTCGCCGGAGACGAGATCGAAGTTCGCTCAGCAGGTAGTGCACCCGCCGAATCCATTAATCCGGCCGCGGTCGAGGCCATGCGCGAGATCGGCATCGATATCTCCGACCGATCGCCCAAGATTCTCACTTTCGACGCCGTGGAAGCCTCCGATGTCGTCATCACGATGGGCTGCGGCGACACCTGCCCGGTATTTCCAGGGGTGAGCTACCGGGATTGGGTGCTCGAGGACCCCGCGGGCAAGGGTGTCGAGTCGGTGCGCCCGATTCGGGATGAGATCAAGACTCTCGTCGAGGAACTCGTCGCCGAACTTCTGCCCGCGCACACCTGACCACGAAACCGTTCGCCGGGCCGCAGCCTCGCCTGTGGGTCGGTACGCGCCATGGCCACCGATCGGGAACGGTCATCGAGAGAACACCGAGCGGGCGAGCCTCGCCTTTCACCCGGGTTTAGAGCCTCGATTCCCGGGTACGGCGAGCGCGTCCGACCAGGAAGAAGGTGCACGATGGCTGCGATGGCGCGTGAAATTCCACCTGTCGAGGCGACGCGGCCGTACCCCGCGCGAGTCGGGCCGAAAGGCTCGTTCCTGTGGAAAATGGTCACCACCACCGACCCCAAAGTGCTCGGAATCCTGTATCTCACCTCGGCGACCGGGTTCTTTCTGATCGGCGGCTTGATGGCGCTGCTGATGCGCGGAGAACTCGCCGCGCCCGGACTGCAATTCCTCTCGCCCGAACAATACAATCAGCTGTTCACCATGCACGGCACCATCATGCTGCTGTTCTACGCGACACCGGTCGTCTTCGGTTTCGCCAACGCCATTCTGCCGTTGCAGATCGGCGCTCCGGACGTGGCGTTCCCCCGGCTGAACGCGTTCAGCTACTGGCTGTATCTGTTCGGGGCTAGCATGGCCACCGCGGGTTTTATCACTCCGGGCGGCGCGGCTGATTTCGGGTGGACCGCTTATACCCCGCTCAGCTTGTCCGAGCACGCGCCGGGAGTGGGCGCGGATCTGTGGATCATGGGTCTCGCCGTCTCCGGTCTCGGCACCATCCTCGGCGCGGTCAACATGACGACCACGGTGATCTGCCTGCGTGCGCCGGGGATGACGATGTTCCGGATGCCCATTTTCACCTGGAACATCCTGGTTACGAGCATCCTGGTGCTCTTGGCCTTCCCGATCCTCACCGCGGCGCTGATGGCGCTGGCCTATGACCGGCATCTGGGTGGTCACATCTACGATCCGGGCACCGGGGGCACGATCCTGTGGCAGCACCTGTTCTGGTTCTTCGGGCATCCCGAGGTGTACATCATCGCGTTGCCGTTCTTCGGCATCGTCACCGAGGTGATTCCGGTGTTCAGCCGCAAACCCATCTTCGGCTACACCGCCCTGGTCTACGCCACCCTGGCCATCGGCGCTTTGTCGGTGGCGGTGTGGGCGCACCACATGTACGCCACCGGCGCGGTCCTGTTGCCGTACTTCTCGCTGATGACCTTCTTGATCGCCGTACCGACCGGGGTGAAATTCTTCAACTGGATCGGCACCATGTGGCGGGGCCAGTTGACCTTCGAGACACCGATGCTGTTCTCGGTCGGGTTCATCGTAACATTCCTGCTCGGCGGCCTGTCCGGCGTCATCCTGGCCAGCCCGCCGCTGGATTTCCACGTGCACGACACCTATTTCGTCGTCGCCCACTTCCACTACGTGTTGTTCGGCACCATCGTGTTCGCCACCTTCGCGGGCATCTACTTCTGGTTCCCCAAACTCACCGGCCGCTTCCTCGACGAGCGGCTCGGCAGAATCCATTTCTGGACCACCCTGATCGGATTCCACCTGACGTTCCTGATCCAGCACTGGCTCGGCAGCATGGGAATGCCTCGCCGCTACGCGGACTACCTACCCGACGACGGATTCACCGCGCTCAATGCCGTGTCCACGATCGGCTCTTTCCTGCTCGGCGTCTCCATGCTCACCTTCGTGTGGAACGTGTTCAAGAGCTGGCGATACGGCGAGGTCGTGACCGTCGATGATCCGTGGGGCCAAGGCAACTCCCTGGAATGGGCGACCACCTCACCACCACCGCGGCACAACTTCTACGAACTGCCGCGCATCCGCTCCGAACGCCCGGCCTTCGAACTGCACTATCCCCATATGTCCGAACGCATGCGCACCGAAGCCCACGCAGGCCGCACCACCCACGTCGCTCACGCTGTGGTCGCGGCAGCGGACCGGCAAGCCGACGTCGACGAGAGGCCGGCATCCGACCAACAATGAGCAGCCGATCCGCGCGGCTGGCTGCGGTGCAGACCGGTTGCGAGTATGGCCGGAAATCTCGATATCGCGTCCGTATCTCTCCTCCGGCCTGCGCGTTCGCCGCCATAGGCTCGAGCGCATGGACAGCCACTACGACGTGCTCGTCATCGGGTCCGGCTTCGGCGGCAGCGTTGCCGCCCTGCGGTTGACCGAGAAGGGATACCGGGTCGGCGTGCTGGAGGCCGGTCGCCGATTCGCCGACGACGAGTACGCGAAGAACTCCTGGCATCTGCGCGAGTACCTGTGGGCGCCGAAATTCGGCTGCTACGGCATCCAGCGGATGACGCTGCTCAACGACACTTTCGTCATGAGCGGGACAGGGGTCGGGGGCGGGTCGCTGGTGTACGCCAACACGCTGTACGAGCCGCCGGAGAAGTTCTACCGCGACAAGCAGTGGGCGCACATCACCGATTGGCGCTCCGAGCTGGCGCCGTGCTACGACCAGGCCAAACGAATGCTCGGCGTCACGCAGAATCCGGCGACCACTCCGACCGACCGGATTCTGCGTTCGGTGGCGCAGGACATGGGCATCGGCCATACCTACCGCCGCACGCCGGTGGGAGTGTTGTTCGCCGACAACGATTCCCGCCCCGGCCAGCAGATCGCAGACCCGTATTTCGGCGGAGCCGGACCGGCGCGCTCGACCTGCACGCACTGCGGCGAGTGCATGACCGGTTGCCGGCACGGCGCGAAGAACACGCTGGTGAAGAATTACCTCTATCTGGCCGAAAAGGCCGGGGCCACAGTGCACCCGTTGACGACGGCGACGGACGTGCGGCCGCGGCCTGCGGGCGGCTACGAAGTACGGACGGTGCGCACCGGGCGATGGGTCCGCAAGGCGAAGCAGACGTTCACCGCGGACCAGGTGATCTTCGCGGCGGCCGCGCTGGGCACCCAAAAACTGCTGCACCGGCTGCGTGACAGCGGCAGCCTGCCGCATGTCTCGCCGCGGCTGGGGCATCTTGCCCGCACCAACTCCGAAGCGGTGCTCGGCGCGCGCTCTCTGCGCAGGGACGCCGACTTCACCAAAGGTGTCGCGATCACCTCATCGATCCACCCCAATGATCACACCCACATCGAGCCGGTCCGCTACGGCAAGGACAGCAACGCGATGAGTTTGCTGACCACCGTGCTGGTGGACGCTCAGGAAGGCAGGGCGCGCTGGTTGCTGGGAGTGAAGGAACTGATCGCGCAACGCCGCCATCTTATTCGGCTGCATAGTCCGCGACGCTGGTCAGAACGCATGATCGGCGTGCTCGTCATGCAGAACGTCGACAACTCGATCGTGACCTACACCAAGCGCGGCTTGTTCGGCAGGCGAATGACGACCAAGCCGGGGGAGGGCGTCGCGCCGCCGACCTGGATTCCGGAAGGCCACGAGGTCACCAGGCGGATCGCCGAGAAGATCGGCGGCCTTCCGCAGGGGGCCTGGACGGAGCTGGTGAACATCCCGATCACGGGTCACTTCATCGGCGGCTGCGCCATCGGCGACTCGGCCGAGACCGGCGTCGTGGACCCGTATCACCGCGTCTACGGTCACCCCGGCCTGCACATCACCGACGGCTCGACCATTTCGGCGAACCTGGGCGTGAATCCCTCCCTGACCATCACCGCCCAAGCCGAACGCGCCATGTCGTTGTGGCCGAACAAGGGCGAGGACGACCCGCGCCCGCCCCTCGGGGACGCCTACCGCCGACTCGCGCCGATCGAACCGAAGAACCCCGTGGTGCCGGTCGCCGCGCCCGGCGCACTGCGACTGCCGATCACCCCGGTCTGAGCGGGCGGAAAACCGGTCGCGTGCGGGCGGGCCCGATGACAGGATCGGGTCGTGCCCGGTCATGTCACCCTCGAACCGCTCCATGAAGACCTGCTGACCGATCTGCTGCGCACCGCGGTGGCGGACGCGGAGCCAGGCGAAGTGATGCCGGTCGAAGGACCCGATACGAGCTGGAATGCCGACCGGGAGGCGAGCTTCCGGAAGTTCCATCGAAGCCGGGCGCTGGCGAGTCCGCCGGTCGAATCGACCTATTGCGTATGCGCGGACGGTGAGGTGGTCGGGGCTGCGCGCCTGTGTCCGCTCCCCACCGCGAAGGGTGCAGCGGAGGCGGGCGTATGGATCGGCCGCTCCCGCCGGGGATCGGGCGTCGGAACGGCGGTGCTCACCGCATTGATCCAGCGCGCGACCGTCGAGGGCTACTCGCGAATCTTCGTGAGCACCACAGCGGACAACACGGCGGTGCTGCGCATGCTCACCGCCCGCGGGATCGGATACACCGTGAACGACGATGCGGTCACCGCTTGGGTGAGCTGCCGTTGAGCTATCGCGCCGCGCTACTCGGCCTTGCCGGAGTCAGGGCCCGCGAACACGCCACGGCGCAGGCGCGGCAAAATGACACCGTGCGCATCTTCCTGGCCGGTGCGACCGGCGTGATCGGTGTCCGCTTGCTTCCGCTGCTGATCGAGGCGGGGCACGAGGTGGCGGGGATTACCCGGTCGGCGGCGAAGGCCGACCAGGTGCGGGCGGCGGGCGCCGAGCCGGTGGTGTGCGATGTCTACGACGTGGAAGCTGTGATCGCCGCGGTGGCCGGGTTCGGAGCCGACATGGTGATGCATCAGCTCACGGATCTGCCGGACGACGCGGCATTGCTGCCGGAGCGGGCCGAGGCGAACGCGCGCATCCGCACCGAGGGCACCCGGAACTTGATCGCCGCCGCGCGGGCAGCGGGGGCCAAACGCTTTCTCGCGCAGAGCATCGCGTGGGAGCCGCCCGCGGGCCGGGGTGCGGTGATCCAGGAGCACGAAGCGGCCGTGCTGGACTTCGACGGTGTGGTGGTGAAGTACGGCCAGTTCTACGGGCCGGGCACCTATTTCGAGACCGAACTGCCCCCGCACCCGCGCGTGCACGTCGACGACGCCGCGGAGCGGACGATTCCGCTGCTCGACGCGTCGAGCGGTGTGGTGATCGTCGCCGACGCTTCCTGACGCGGGTCAGGAGGCGCAGGGGCCGGTGTCGACGGGCCGGTCGGATCGCCATGCGTGGTCGAGTCGATCGAGGACCTCCGGCAGGCTCGTGGCGAACCCGACGTTGCTGTCGTTCTCGTCGACACCGAACACGATGCCCAGCACGCGCCCGTCGCGGTCGACCAGCGGCCCGCCCGAATTGCCGTGCTGGATCGAACCGTCCAGGGTGTAGATCTCGCGTTCTCCCAGACCGGTGCGGTAGATGTCGCGCACCTGGCGCGCGGCCCGGCTGCGCACCCGGGTGGCGGACGCGGTGTAGGACCCGCCCCTGGGATAGCCGAGCGCGATCGCGTCGGCCCCGGGCCCGGCGGGTTCGGGCGCGACGGTCAGGGCTGGTGCGCCGAGGCCGGGGACGGCGAGCACCGCGATGTCCATGATCGGATCGAACTGCACGACCGTCGCGGGGAGCGGTCCCGTCGCCGCGTCGACGGACACTTTGCCGGCTCCGGCGACGACGTGAGCGTTGGTCAGCACTCGTTCCGCGGCGATGACGAATCCGGAACCGGATTGGCGTATTCCGCAGGTCGGTGCCAGGTCTTGGATACGAAGGACACTGGGCCGCAGTTCGGCGGGCATCGGTCCCTCGACGATGCGGGGATCGACCGGCGCGAGCGGGCGGGCGAGCCCGGCGTCCCTGATCGGGCCGGTGAGCACCTCGGACAAGCCGGTCAGCCAGAACGGCGCCACGCTGTCGACGGTCCGCACCGTCGCCGAATGACGCACCAAGGCGGCGGATTCCATTGGCGCGGTGAACAACCACACCACCAGGGGGACCGCGAGCGCATGGGTGAGGCATCCGAAGAGAGCGTCCGCGCGTCGTGCGACGGGAGCGGAGACCCCCGCGCGCGCGGCGCATCCGGCCCGGTGCCCGGCGACCGCGCCGAAGGCGACCAATCCGACGATCACCGTCAGCACCAGCAATAGCCGCACGGCGCCCGGAGCCAGCTGGCCGAGGGCCGTCGCCGAGAGCGCCGCACCGAGGATGGCTCCGGCCAAGGCGCCGGCGAAACCGGGCAGCCCCACGATCGCGCCGCGGCGCCAGCCCAGCACCGCGGCGGCCACGAGGATGCCGAGCACGGCGAGATCCAGCCAGTTCGGCACGGTCAACGCCACACTCCCGTCGCTGATGAGGAAGACGGCGACGCACTCGTCGCCGGCCGTCCCGCCGCCGCCGCCCGGCTATAACCCGGCTAGCGAGTCGGCAACGGTCGAGCCGCTAATCTAATCAGCGATTCGAGCTGCGGCAACCACGTCGCGCTAGGCCGTGGGCTGGGTCGCCAGCGCCCGCCGGGCATACGCGCGCACATCGGCGTCGGTGTCATCGATCGCGGTGCGCAGCGCGTCGTGCGCTGCCGGTAGGTCCGGCCACGCCGACAGCGACAGCACCGCCGCCTTGCGGACGTCGAGATGCGGATCGTGCAGGGCCGCGGCCAGGACAGCCACCGCGAGATCCGGGTCGGCGCCGGCGAGCCCGCGCGCCGCGCCCACCCGGATCTGCCAGGCCGAGTGGCCAACCGCGGTCTCCAGCGCCGTGACGTCGGTTGGCTCGGCGCCCAGCTGTGCGAACGCGGTCAGAGCCGCGGCGCGCACCAGCGGATCCGGGTCGGCGGCGAGACGGCGGATCACCTCTGTTCCGCCGTCGCCGATGGCGGCAAGGCCGTGGGCGACCGCGATCCGCACTTCCCGGTTGTCGTCCGCGGCGAGCGTGGCCACTCCGGTGCGATCGTTCAGCGAGACCAGCGCGCGGACCGCCTCGATGCGGACGCGATGATCCACGTCGGCCAGGGCCGCGCGATACCGCGCGGCATCGCCCGCCCGCAGCGCGCGCAACAGGTCGATCACGGTGGCCCGCACGACGGGATCACTCGAATCGAGCCGGTCGGCGAGCCCGGCCGCCGAGGGCAGGACCTCCACGAGTTCACGCAGGCCTGCCGCGGCGACGCGCCGCACCGAGGCCGCCTCGTCATCCAGGGCGTCGGCCAAGGCGGTCGCGAAGCCCTCCGGTGTGTGCTCGGTCAGCACCGAGATCGCCGCGGCCCGAACGCCCGCGTCCGGATCCGTCAGATAGGACGACAGATGCGCCACGGTGGGTTCGTCGAGCGCGAGCAGCTCGACGATTCTCGGCGACGGGGGAGTGGCGGGCTGCGCCGAAGTGCCGGATCCGGCGCGATCCTGCTCAACGGCGGCGGTGTGCGGCGCACGGCCTGCGATCAGGTGCGGTTGGTGCACCGTGACGGCGTCGGCATCGGCCGAGGGCAGGTCGTCGAGCCCGGGAACCGGAACCAGATACGGCGCCACCGGCCGCTTCAGGAACGCCATGGTTCCGTCGGGGTTCTTGCGCAGGTTCAGGTGGTATCGCCATTCGACGTCATCGCGTTCGGGTAGGTCGGCGCGCTCGTGGTAGAGGCCCCAACGGGATTCGGTTCTGGTCAGTGAGCTGCGGGCGGCCATTTCGGCGCAGTCGCGGATGAACGACACCTCCACCGCGCGCATCAGCTCGTGCGGGGTGCGCGCGCCGATGCCCTCGACCTCTTCGCGCATCCGGTCGAAGGTCTCCACCGCGATGGCCAGCTTGGTGGCCGTCTTGGGCGGCGCCACATAGTCGTTCACGAATCGGCGCAGCTTGTATTCGACCTGCGGCTGCGGCGGCCCGTCCGGGTGGCGCAGCGGCCGGTAGATCAGCTCGTGCGCCGCGGCCAGCTGATCTTCGGGCAGCTCGGCGGGCGCGGCGAGGTCCTCCAGGGTGGACGCGGCATGCGCACCGGCGAGATCGCCGAAGACGAAGGCGCCGATCATATAGTTGTGCGGCACGCACGCCAGATCGCCCGCGGCGTACAAGCCGGGCACCGTGGTGCGGGCGTGCTCGTCGACCCACACGCCGGAGGCGGAGTGTCCACCGCACAGGCCGATCTCGGAGATGTGCATCTCGATGTCGTGGGTGCGGTAGTCGTGGCCGCGGTTGGCGTGGAAGGTGCCGCGGGTCGGCCGCTCGGTGGTGTGCAGGATGCCCTCGAGCGTGCTGAGCGTCTCGTCGGGTAGGTGCGACACCTTGAGATAGATGGGGCCGCGCGCGGACTCGATCTCGCGCTTGACCTCGGCCATCATCTGGCCGGACCAATAGTCGGAGTCGACGAAGCGCTCGCCGTCGGCGTTGACCTGGTAGCCGCCGAAGGGGTTGGCGACGTAGGCGCAGGCGGGGCCGTTGTAGTCCTTGATCAGCGGGTTGATCTGAAAGCATTCGATGCCGCTGAGTTCGGCGCCCGCGTGATAGGCCATCGCGTAGCCGTCCCCGGCGTTGGTCGGGTTCTCGTAGGTGCCGTACAGGTACCCGCTCGCGGGCAGTCCGAGCCTGCCGCACGGTCCGGTGGCCAGGATGACCGCCTTCGCGCCGACGGCGACGAATTCGCCGGTGCGGGTGTGCAGTGCGGCGGCGCCCACGGCGCGTCCGTTGTCGGTGAGAACGCGCACCGGCATGAGCCGGTTCTCGATGCGGATCCTCTCGCGCATCTTGCGCTGGCGCAGTACCCGATACAGCGCCTTCTTGACGTCCTTGCCCTCGGGCATCGGCAGCACGTAGGAGCCGGAGCGGTGGACGCGGCGCACCGCGTACTCGCCGTACTCGTCCTTCTCGAACTTCACGCCGTAGCGCTCGAGCCGCTGCACCATGGCGAAGCCGCGCGTCGCGGTCTGGTACACGGTGCGCTGGTTCACGATTCCGTCGTTGGCCCTGGTGATCTCGGCAACGTAGTCCTCCGGTTCGGCCTTGCCCGGGATCACGGCGTTGTTCACGCCGTCCATGCCCATGGCAAGCGCACCGGAGTGCCGCACGTGCGCCTTCTCCAGCAGCAGCACGTTCGCGCCCTGCTCGGCGGCGGTGAGCGCGGCCATGGTGCCCGCCGTGCCGCCGCCGATCACGAGCACGTCGCAGTCCATCCGGATGCGTTCGGACAGTTGCGGAATGTTCACAGCTTCTCCAGGATCTCGGCCTTCGTCGCGGCCCGGTCGATCGCTTCCCGCGGGCTGGGCACCGGTACCACCGCCCGCAGGGTGCCGCCGCCGAGCACGGCGATGCGGTCGCCGAGCAGCAGGGCCTCGTCGAGATCGTGGGTGACGAAGACGATGGTGGTGGGGTGGGCGCGCCAGGTCTGGATCAGCAGGCGCTGCATGGTTTCTCTGGTCTGAGTGTCCAGCGCGCCGAAGGGCTCGTCCATCAGCACGGCGCGCGGCGCGGCGGCCAGGCTGCGCGCCAGCTGAACGCGCTGGCGCATGCCGCCGGACAGGTCGCGGGGCAGATAGTCGGCGTATCCGGTGAGCCCGACCTCGTCCACCCAGTGCAGGGCGGCGGCTCGCCGCTGGGCGCGGGGCGTGCCGCGCAGGCGCAGCGCGAGTTCGATGTTCTGTCGCACGGTGCGCCACGGCAGCAACGCGTCGTCCTGGAACACCAAGGCGCGGTCGGCGGCGGGGCCGGTAACGGGGGCGCCGTCGGCGAGGATGGCACCGCCTTCCGGGGTGCGCAGCCCGGCGACCGCGCGTAGCAGGGTCGACTTGCCGCAGCCGGATTTGCCGACCACGACCAGAATTTCCCCCGGCGCGATCGACAAGTCGAGTCCGTGGAGCACCGGTTCGCCGCCGTAGGCGATCCGGACACCGGTGAGGGTCAGGCGCATTCCGGTCGAGGCCGGGGCGTCGATCACTGTGGTCATGCTTCGACCTCTCTGGGCAGCCAGCGGGTGATACGGCGGCCGGCCAGCTCGACCAGCCCCGATGTCGCGAAACCGAGGACGCCGATGGTGATCATGCCGACGAACACCGCCGGATAGTCCACGATGGTGTAGGCCTGCCAAGTGCGGTAGCCGACGCCGAGGCGTCCGGAGATCATCTCCGCGGAGATGAGGCAGATCCATGCCACGCCGACGCCGACCGACAGTCCACTGAAGACACCGGGCAGGATGCCGGGGGACACCACCCGCGCCAGCACGTCCAGCCGGGACGCGCCGAGCGTGCGGACCGCGTCCTCCCAGATCGTGGGCAGGGCGCGCACCGCGTGCCGGGTGCTGACCAGCACCGGGAACAGCGACGCGGTGAAGGTGATGAACACGATGCCCGACTCGTCGCTGGGGAACAGCAGGATCGCTACCGGGACAAGGGCGATGGCCGGGATCGGCCGGATCAGTTCGGCCAGCGGGCCGATGGTGTCGGCGAACAGCCGCGACCGGCCCAGGCCGATGCCCGCGATCACGCCGACCACCGCGGCCAGTCCGAATCCGGTGACGATCCGCAGCAGCGATTGGGCGATATCCAGGTAGTACTGTTCGGCGCGCAGTTGCGTGCCGAATTCGGCGACGATCTCGGTGACGGTGGGCAGGGTGTCGAAGCGCAGGCCCGCCCGCACGTTGGTGACCGTGAGCAGTTGCCACAGACCCACCGCGACGGCGACCGAGGCGACCCGCAGCAGCCGGGAGCGCCATGCCGAGCGCGGTGCGGGGGCGGTGTCCGGGCGGGTCGCGGCGGTCTCCGCCGCGCCCGCCCGCACCGCTGGGACGGCGAGTTCGCTGGTCATCCGCGTACTTCCGTGACGGCCTGGTCGTAGGTGACCGGTGCGGCGGACGGATGCGCCTGCCGGTAGCGCTGCGCGGCGGCGGCGGTGGTGAAGGGCAGGTAGCGGGCGCCGTCGCGCAACCAGATCGACTTGTCGGCGAACCAGCGCGTGCCGAGTTCGGTGTCCGGGATGTAGGCGGCGCGGATCGTTTTGCCCTGCGCCTTCGCGGCCTGGATCGCGCGCAGCAGGCAGGTCGGGTCGGCGGCCGGTTGGGGTTTCGGTTCCCCGTCCAGCCACAGTTCACCTGCCAGTGCGGGATTCTCGGCCGCGATGCCGCAGACGGGATCGCTGCCGGTGACCCGCGTCGGGTTGGCGGTGTCGGTCGATTCCCGGTCGTAGTCGCGTCCGGCGTCGGCGAACGCTTTGCGCAGCGGCGCGTCGTCGACGAACCGGTCGATGTCCAGGTCGGCGAAATCTCCGATCGACTTCAGGTAGGCCACATCGCCTTTGAGCGCCGCGATCAGGCTCGGCTCGAGCGTGGTGTCGAAACTCGTTCCGCCGGGACCGTTGTAGAGATACACCACCTCGTGAGGCAGACCGGAGCCGTCGGCGACGATCTTCGCGGCTTCGAACGGCTTCTCCCGCAGGAACTGGGTGGCGTCCAGTTGCGCGGCGAGGAACGCCTGGAGCACTTCCGGGTGATCGGCGGCGTAGGAGCGCCGGGCCACCACGCCGTGGAAGGTCGGCACGCCGAGTTCGGCGCCGTCGTAGAGCAGTTTGGCCTTGTTCTGGAAGACGACCAGGCCGGGCCATGCGACGAACTGCGACAGCGCGCCCACCTGGCGCGATTCCAGCGCGGTCGCGCCGACCTGCGGCTGCTGGTTGAGCACCTCCACGCCCTTGGCCGGATCGATTCCGGCCCGCGACAGCGCCTGCACCAGAGTGCCGTGTCCGGCCGAGCCGACGCTGGCCGAGATCTTCTGCCCGGCCAGGTCGGTGATGGTGGTGGCCGCCGAGTCGTTCGGCACCACGACCATGTTCAGCGCGCCTTTGGGGTTGTACCCGGTGACCGACACCAGTGCGGTGCGCGCCCGCTCGTTGGCCTGGGTGCGGGAGCCGTTGATCAGCAGGGGGTAATCGCCCATAGAACCGATGTCGATCTTCTCGGCCACCATTTGCGCGGTGATCGGCGCGCCGGTGTCGTAGTCCTGCCATTCGACCTGGTATTTCGCCCCGCCGTTGAGTTCCTAACGGATGTCAACTCAGTAGAGTCTTCTCGCTGCTGCGTTGTGTGGCTCGGTGCGTCGTGAGGTCGAAGCACCCGCTCGGCCGGTCGTGCGTCGCGTGACCCGGATTTCGGC